>DAHUYA010000194.1 GCA_027315445.1 Acidimicrobiaceae bacterium
GTCTCGGCCCACGTCGCCCGGCTCGAGCGTGAGCTCGACGTGGCGCTCGTGGACCGGGCCTCGGGCCGGCTCACCGAAGAGGGGGCGGTGGTGGTGGCCCGGGCCCGGCGGATGTTGGGCGAGCTCGAGGCGATGGTGGCCGACGTGGTGGCCATGCGCCACGAGATCCGCGGCACCGTCCGCATCGGCATGATCGGCACCACCGGCCGGTGGCTGGTGCCGCTCCTCTTCGCCGAGGTGCGCCAGCGGCACCCGGGGATCCAGCTCGACATCGCCGAGGGGACGTCGACGACCCTCGAGCCGCAGCTGGTCTCCGGACAGCTCGATGCGGCGGTGGTCACGCTGCCCGTCCCGGGCGAGGACCTCTCGGCCACCGCCCTCTTCGAAGAGGACCTGGTGCTGGTGGTGCCGTCGACCGACGGGCTGGCCGCCCGCTACGGCCCCGCGGCCGGCGGGAAGGTGCTGCCCCTCGAGGAGCTGGCCTCCCTCGAGCTGGTCCTGCCCTCCAAGGGGACGGCCCTGCGCCAGCAGATCGACGCCGCGGTCGGCCAGGCCGGGGTGACCCTGCGGGCGGCCATGGAGCTCGACGGCCTTCGGACCATCGCCTCGCTCACCTTCGACGGGCACGGCCCGGCCATCCTGCCGGCCACCGCCGTGTCGGGACACCTCCGGGACCGTTTCAGCCTGCTCGCCCTGCAGGACTTCCCCCGGCGCCGGGTCGGGGTGGCCCAACGGCGCTGGGGCATGCCCTCGGCGCCCACCAGGACGGTGATCGACCTGCTCGGCCAGGTGATCCGTGAGACCGACCCCATGCCCTTCGGGCTGCACCAGCCGTCGGCCGCGTGAGCGGTGCCGACCCGGTGCCCCCTGGACGGCCTAGCCGGCCGGCGGTCGGGGGTCGCGCCACATGGTCCACACCCGGGGTGACCCGGCCACGGTGAAGTCGCCGGTCACCTCGAACCCGTGGCGGCGGTAGAAGGGGAGGTTCCCCTCCTTGGACGACTCGAGGTAGGCGCGGGTGCCCTCCCGGTCGCAGCGGGCCAGCACGGGGGCCAGGAGCGCCGAGCCCACCCCCTCGCCCTGGCGCGGCGGGTCCGTCCCGAGGGTCGCCAGGTACCAGTGGGGCTCCTTGGGGTGGATGGACTCGAGGTGGCCCAGGAACCGAAGGGCCCGGGGCAGCCCGGCGCCCAGCACGAACGGGAGCACCGGCACGAGCCCGGCCATGGCCCGCAGCCCGGTGGTCGTCGGCTTGCCCGGCGGTGCCCACACCGCCCCCCCGGCGTGGTCGTCGGTCGTGTAGACGCCGCCGAAGGGCAACAGGTCACCGGCGATCTGGGCGCGGAAGAAGGCGCGCAGGCCGCCCGGTCGGCGCCGGGAATCGGGCAGGAGGAAGCGGGCGATCGGATCGTCCTCGAAGGCCCGGGCCAGGGTGGCGCACACCGGTCCCACGTCGGACCCGAGGGCCGCCCGGACCTCGGCACCTGGCCCGGTCACTGGCACTGGAGCTGCCCCCACCACCCCGGCACGGTCGGGGGCACGGGGCCGGGCCACGAGCCCCCGGGGTGCCCCCACTGGTGGTCCCGGCCCAGGGCGACCAGCTCGGGCAGCAGCATCGGTGCCAGCCACTGGCCGGCGGCCGCCGTGAAGTGCACCCCGTCCTGGCACCTCGTCCGGACGCCGCCCACCTGGGCGTCGTAATGGCCCCCGGGCGACATGAGGGTGCCGAAGTCGAAGAGGTCGACCGGCGGGGCCGCGGGCACGGTGGCGGACGGTGACGGGGACCCCGCGGCCGGGGCGGCGGACGGCCGAGGGGCGGTCCCGATCCAGCCGATGCCGCTGGCCAGCGACGGGCCGGCCGCGGCGCGCACCGCCGCCGCCATGATGGCGTTGTCCTCGACGACCCGGGAGGGCGTGTCCTCGGGCCACGGCGCGCCGCTCGGCTGGGTGCCGCTGTCGTAGTAGGGGGTGCTCATCAGGACCACCGTCGCGCCGCGCGAGCCGAGCACCGAGAGCGCAGCCCCGAACCGGCGCCCGAGGTACCGGTCGAACCACGGCTGGCCGATGTTCGACCACTGCCCGGAGACCTCCTGGTCGAAGAGCTCGCCGCGGGCCAGGTAGACGACCACGTCGGGGTTGTAGGCGTCCACCCAGCGGCGCCACTGTTCGAGCAGGCCCTGCGGGTTGCCGGCCACGCACGGCGGGCCCGGCGCCATGGTGTACCAGAGCACCTTGATCTGCTGGTCCATGGCCAGGGAGCAGCCGGGCGACCCCTCGTTGACCAGCTGCACCCCGTAACGGGGGGCCACCTCCCCCAGCCCTACCCCGATCGACCCGGCCACCGAGTCGCCGACCAGCAGCACCTTGATCGGCGGCCCCGGCGGCGGGGTGGGCGGCACGGTCGGGGGGACGACCGGCGACGAGGCCGTGGTCCCACCCGGGGCCGCGTCCGGGAGCCGGGCCACCACGGACCGACCGACCGCCGGCGGCGAGCCCCCCGGTCCCGGGCCCCCCACCGCGGACACCGGGGAGGTGCCCGCGCTCCCCCAGGCCACCGGCGCCACCACGGCGCCCAGCACGGCGGCCATGGCCATGCCGGCCCCGGCCGGGATGGCCACCAGCTCGCGCCAGCGGCGGAAGGCGCCGCGGCGCACCGGCTGCTCCACCCACCGGTACGAAGCGGCGGCCAGCCCGACGGTCACGACCACCCGTGCCCCGAACAACGGCCAGACGGAGAGGTGCAGGCGTCCGGGGCTCATGACCAGCAGCACCGGCCAGTACCAGAGGTAGACGCCGTAGGAGATGCGGCCCAGCGCCCGCAGCGGGCGCACCCCGAGCAGCCGCGCCGGGAGCCCGGCCGGCGCGTGCACCACCCCGCCCACCACGGCGGCGGCGGCCAGCGCGGCCAGCAGGAACCCGCCGTGGAACGCCAGCGAGGAGTCGTAGGGGATCAGCCACCACACCAGCGCGGTGCCGATCATGCCGCACAGCCCCACCACCGCCGCCGCCCGGCGACCGCCCGCCTCCCGCACGGTGCCCCACCGGGCCGTGGCCGCGGCCAGGGCCGCCCCCACCAACAGGGCCTGGGCGCGGCTGTCGGTCCCGTAGTAGGCGCGGTTGGTGTGGGCCTCCGATGCCAGGACGGCCATCCACAGCGCGGAGGCGAGGGCGCCACCGGCCGACAGGAGGAACAGCCGCTCGAGGCGGCGGGCCCGCACCGTCGCCCCGGGTGGGCCGACCAGGAGCCGGCCGGTGCCCCCGAGGACCGGCACCCTCCGACGCCGCCGACGGACGACCAGCACGGCGAGCACGACCAGCGGCCACACCAGGTAGAACTGCTCCTCGATCGCCAGCGACCAGGTGTGCAGGAACGGCGACGGCGCGGCGGCGGCGGCGAAGTAGCTGGCATGACCGGCGATCAGGTACCAGTTGGCCGAATAGAAGAGCGTCGAGAGCGCGTCGCCGAGCAGGGAGGGCGTCCCCAGCACCTGTGGCCATATCCAGGCCACGACCCCCACTCCTGCGACCAGCACGAACAGCGCGGGGAGGAGGCGGCGGGCGCGTCGTGCCCAGAACCGGCCGAGGGAGACCGCCCCCGACTCCCGCCACTCCTCCACCAGCAGGCTGGTGATGAGAAAGCCCGAGAGCACGAAGAAGGCGTCCACCCCGTAGAAGCCGCCGAGCGCCCACGAGAAGCCGTTGTGGTACGCCATCACCGCCAGCATGGCGAAGGCGCGGACGCCGTCGAGGCCGGGTTGGTACCGCAGGCGCGGCGCCGGCGGTGGCCCGCCGGTGGACTCCCGGCCCGACATCCCCTCCACCTCGCCAAGACCCCCTGTCGGCCGGGCGGCTGGCACGACACCCGCCCGCGCCGTTACCCCTACCGGGAATAACGTCGTCCCGGTGCTGCCCTTCGGGGCACGTCCGCCGGTAGGACCGTACCAGGTCAAGGGAGGCCGTCCACATGCTGAGCCGAAAGGTCCCGCTCGCCGCGATCGGGGAGGACCGGGCCGTCCTCCCCACCTTCGCCGCCCGAGGGATGACCGAGCCGGTCCCCCGCTACGAGCTGCCCGACCGGCCGATGGACGGCGACGTGGCCTACCTGGCCATCCACCACGAGCTGGCGCTCGACGGCAACCCACTGCTGAACCTGGCCACGTTCGTCACCACCTGGATGGACGAGCACGCCGACCGGCTGATGGCCGAGAGCGTCAACAAGAACGCCATCGACTGGGACGAGTACCCCCAGACGGTCGAGCTGCAGGACCGCTGCGTCAACATGCTCTCCCGCCTCTACCACGCCGAGGAGCACCACAGCACCGTCGGCACCGCCACCGTGGGGTCGTCGGAGGCCATCCACCTGGCCGGGCTCGCCATGAAGGTGCGGTGGCGCAACGCGGCACGGGACGCCGGGCGCACGCCCGGGACCCCGAACCTGGTGATGGGGGCCAACGTGCAGGTGGTGTGGGAGAAGTTCGCCCGCTACTTCGACGTCGAGCCCCGCTACGTGCCCATGACCGAGGACCGCTTCGTGATCGGCGTGGACGAGGCGATGGCGCGGGTCGACGAGAACACCATCGGGGTCGTCGGCATCCTCGGCAGCACCTACACCGGGGAGTACGAGCCGATCGCCGAGCTCGACGCCGCTCTCGACTCGGTCTGCACCGAAAGGGGGATCGACGTCCCGATCCACGTCGACGCGGCCAGTGGCGGCTTCGTGGCGCCGTTCCTCCAGCCGGAGCTCGCCTGGGACTTCCGCCTCCCCCGCGTGCGCTCGATCAACGTCTCTGGGCACAAGTACGGGCTCGTCTACCCGGGCATCGGCTGGATCCTCTGGCGCGAGGAGGAGGACCTCCCCGAGGAGCTCGTCTTCAAGGTGGACTACCTCGGCGGCTCCCACGCCACGTTCGGGCTCAACTTCTCGAGGGGGGCCTCCCAGATCGTCGCCCAGTACTACAACTTCCTGCGGCTGGGCCGGGAGGGCTACCGCGAGATCATGGCGGCCCTGGCCGAGACCGCAGGCTGGCTCCGGCGGCGCCTGGCCGACACGGGGCACTTCACGGTGATCGGTGGCGACGACCTCCCGGTGGTGTGCCTGCGGCTGGCCGGCGAGGAGCCCTTCGACGTCTTCGACCTCTCCGAGACGCTCCGCACCCGGGGGTGGGTCGTGCCCGCCTACCGCATGGCCCCCGACGCCGAGCACGTGGCGGTGCTGCGGATCGTCGTCCGCGAAGGGCTCAGCCGGGACATGGCCGAGGAGCTGGCGACCGACGTCGATCGGGCGGTCGAGCGGCTGCGCCGCGGCCCCCACGCCTCGCTCGACGGCGGCTCCCCGGCCGGCTCGGCGATCGGCCGGCGGGCGGGCCGCGCACGGAGCAGCCGGGGAGCCAAGCCCGCCCCGACAGCCGGCGGCAAGACCCGATCACCCTGCTGAGCACGCCCGGGTAGCGTCGGCCGCAGTGCCCGCCGCCCCCGACCACCCGTCCGAGCCCGGCGACGTGCTCGAGCCGGACCAACTCGCCGCCGTCCGCGAGGCGGCGCTCGAACGGGCGTCCCGACTGGGAGCCTCGCACGCCGAGGTCCGGGTGGCCCGTATCCGCTCCCAGGTGGTCGCCCTGCGGGACGGTCGTTTGGAGACGGCGGCCGACGACACCGAGCTCGGGGTCGGCCTGCGCGTGCTCCACCAGGGCGCCCTCGGCTTCGCCGCCACCGTGGCCACCGAGGCCGGGGCGGCCGCCGCCCTGGCGGAGGAGGCGGTGGGCATGGCCCGGGTGGTGGCCGGCGCCGGGGGGGCCAGGACCGAGCTGGCCGACGAGCCGGGGCACGGACTGGTGCACTGGTCCTCCCCCTACGAGGTGGACCCCACGACGGTGCCCCTGGCCGACAAGATCGCCCTGCTGGCCGACTGGAGCAACCGGGTGCTGACGGCGCCCGGGGTGGACCACGTGACGGCGGCGGTGCTGGCGGTGACCGAGGACACCCACTTCGGCGACCTGGCCGGCACGGTGGCCAGCCAGCGCCGGGTGCGGGTCCATCCCCAGCTGCAGGCGATGGCCCTCGGGGAGGGTGGCGAGTTCGAGGACATGCGCACCGTGGCGCCACCGGCCGGTCGGGGCTGGGAGTACCTGCTGGGCACCGGCTGGGACTGGGACACCGAGCTCGCCGCACTGCCCGGCCTGCTGGCTGAGAAGCTGGCCGCCCCCTCGGTCGACCCCGGCCGCTACGACCTGGTGATCGACCCCACCAACCTCTGGCTCACCATCCACGAGTCGGTCGGGCACGCCACCGAGCTCGACCGGGCCATGGGGTTCGAGGCCGCCTACGCCGGCACCTCCTTCGCCACTCTCGACCGCCTCGGCTCGCTCCGCTACGGCTCGCCGTCGATGCACGTGGTCGGCGACCGGACCACCCCCCACGGCCTGGCGACCGTGGCCATCGACGACGAGGGGGTGGCGGCGCAGTCCTTCGACCTGGTGCGCGACGGAGTGCTGGTCGGCTACCAGCTCGACCGGAGCATCGCCGCCCTGGCCGGGCTCGGGCGATCGAACGGCTGCGCCTTCGCCGACTCGGCGCTGCACATCCCGATCCAGCGGATGGCCAACGTCTCGCTGCAGCCGGCCCCCGGCGACGGGCCCGGCCTCGGCGAGCTGATCGCCGGGGTCGCCCACGGGCTCTACATCGTGGGCGACAAGAGCTGGTCGATCGACATGCAGCGCTACAACTTCCAGTTCACCGGGCAGCGCTTCTTCCGGATCGAGCACGGCCGGCTGGCCGGGCAGGTCCGCGACGTCGCCTACCAGGCCACCACCACCGACTTCTGGGGCGACCTGGCGGCGGTGGGCGGCGCCAGCACCTACCTGCTGGGCGGCGCCTTCAACTGCGGCAAGGGGCAGCCGGGCCAGGTGGCCCCGGTCAGCCACGGATGCCCGGCGGTGGTGGTCGAGGGCGTCCGCGTGCTCAACGCCCGCCACGAGTCGGGCCGGTGAGAGCCCGACCGTCGCACGGCGGGGGGGACGCCACCCCGGACCGCGCCCGGCGGGACCCCGCCGGGCTCCCCCCGCCCCAGCAGGCCGTGGAGGAGGCCCTGGCCGCCGCCGGTGGTGACTGCCTCGTGCTGGTGGAGGATTCGAGCGAGGTCGAGGTGCGGTTCGCCAACAACCGCACCACCACCAACGGCGCTCGCCGGGACCGCCGCACCACCGTGGTGCGCTTCGTGGAGGTCGAGGGCGGGGTTGCCGCCGGCGTGGCGCGCCACGCCGGGATCGCCGACCCGGCGGCGCTGGCGGCGTCGGCCGAGCGGGACGCACGCGGCTCACCCCCCGCCGAGGACGCCGCCCCCCTGGTGGAGCCCGGCGACCGGGCCGACGCCGGCAGGACCCGGTTCGACGAACCTCCCGAGCGGACCGACCTCGGCGTGCTGCAGAACGTCCTCGGCCGCCTGTCCGGTGCCTTCGCCCGGGCCGCGTCGGCCGACCGGGTCCTGGCCGGCTTCGCCGAGCACCGCACGGCCACGACCTACCTCGGCAGCTCGACCGGCCTCCGTCTCCGCCACGCCCAGCCGACCGGGGCCTTCCACCTGGTGGCCCGCAGCGGCGACGGCACCCGTTCCTCGTGGGTCGGTGCCGGAAGCGCCGACTTCGCCGACGTCGACGTCGACGCCCTCGAGGAGGAGGTCGTCCGCGGGTTGGCCCGGGCCGCCCATCAGGTGTCGCTCCGAGCCGGACGCTACGAGACCATCCTTCCGCCGGCCGCCGTGGCCGACCTCATGACCGCCCTCGTGGACGCGGCCGGAGGCCACGAGGCGGAAGAGGGCCGCACCGTCTTCTCGGGCCACGGCGGCGGGACCCGGGTCGGCCAGATCCTCTCCCCGCTCCCCCTCGAGCTCCGCAGCGACCCGTTCGAGCCCGGGCTGGCCTGCGAGCCCTTCCTGGCCGCCGGTGCCTCGAGCGCCGACATATCGGTGTTCGACAACGGCCTGCCGCTCGCCAACACCGCCTGGGTCGCCGACGGCCGGCTGTCCCGCCTCCGGTACCACCGGGCCGGCGCCGAACGGTCGCGGATGCCGGCCACCCCGCCGATCGACAACCTCGTGCTCGAGCTTCCCGGGGCTGCCGGCACGGTCGAGGACCTGGTCGCCCGGACCGAGCGCGGCCTGCTCCTCACGTGCCTCTGGTACATCCGCGAGGTCGACCCGGCCACCCTGCTGTTGACCGGTCTCACCCGTGACGGCGTCTACCTGGTGGAGGACGGGGCCGTGGTGGGTGCGGTCAACAACTTCCGCTTCAACGAGAGCCCGGTGGACCTGCTGGCCCGGGTGACCGAGATCGGGGCGAGCGTCCGGACGCTCGGCCGCGAGTTCGGCGAGTGGCTGAACCGGGCGTCGATGCCGCCGCTGCGGATCCCCGACTTCAACATGAGCTCGGTCAGCCAGGCGAGCTGACCCCGGGCGGCCCGTCACGCCCGCCCGACCAGTGGTCGGCCAGAAGCTCGAACGACCGCAGCCGGTCCTCGAAGGCGTGCACCCGGGTGGTCACCATCAGCTCGTCGGCACCGCTCCGCGCCTGCAGTGCCGCCAGGCCGACAACCACCTCCTCGGGATCGCCCACCAGATGAGTGGCGGTGGCCTGGTCGACGATCGCCTGCTCCTCGGGGGTGTACGGGTAGGCGTCGGCCTCCTCGGGGGTGGGCAGCGGGCCGAGCCGGTTGGTGCGGAGCCACAGCAGCGAGAGCGCCGAGGGTCCGGCCAGCCAGCGGGCCCGGTCGCTGCTCGGCGCGCACACCACGGCAACCGCCACCATGGCGTGAGGGGCGTCGAGCTGTCCGATCGGTCGGAACGACGCCCGGTACTGGTCGAGCGCCGGCTCGGTGTAACGCGGGCTGAAGTGATGGGCGAAGGCGAACGGCAGCCCGAGCAGGCCGGCCAGCTGGGCACTGAACAGGCTCGACCCGAGGAGCCAGATCTCCGGCCGCTCGCCCAGCCCGGGGACGGCCCGTGGGTGGGACTGCGCACCGGTGAAGTAGCCGATCAGCTCGACCAGGTCCTCGGGAAACCGCTCGGCGTCGACCACCATGCTCCGGCGCAACGCCTGGGCGGTCCTCGGATCGGTCCCCGGCGCCCTGCCGATGCCCAGGTCGATCCGGCCGGGGTGGAGCGCCTCGAGGGTCCCGAACTGCTCGGCGATCGTCAGCGGAGCGTGGTTCGGAAGCATGACCCCGCCGGATCCCACCCGAAGGTTGGTGGTGGCAGCCGCCAGGTGGGCCAGCAGCACGGCCGGCGCGGAGCTGGCCACCGCCGGCATGCCGTGATGCTCGGCCACCCAGAACCGGCGGTAGTCGAGGCGCTCCACCGCCCGGGCCAGATCGGTCGTCTCAGCCAGCGCCCGGGCAGGGCTGGAGCCGCTGGCCACGGTGGCAAGGTCGAGCACCGAGAGCGGTATGTCCAGCACGACCTTCCCAACGCCTCCCCCGGGCCCCGGCTTCCCGAAGTGGGCCTCCCTCTTCGGGTCAGCCGGTGCCGGCGGACAGGATCTCCACCACCTCGGGAGCCGGCCGGTCAGACGCGGCGCGGAAGCCGCTGCCCGCCCAGAGGCTCATCCTGTCGGCGTCACCCAGGGTGGCGGCGGCGGCCCGGATCGGTCGGGTCGCGTTGTTGACCTCGGGGTAGGCGGCCGGTGCGTCCCGGTGCCGGCGGACGAAGTCGTTCACGATGCCCCGGGCCCACCGCCCGCTGAACGCCCGGGTGAAGACGGTCGGACCGCTCGCCGGGTCGGCCAGGACCGCCTTGTGCCGCGGATGGGCACCGCTCTCCGGGCAGCGCAGGAATGCGGTGCCGCACTGGGCGGCCACCGCGCCGGCCGCCAGCACCCCGCGGACGTCGTCGGGACCCATGATCCCACCGGCCGCCACCTGTGGCAGGTCGGTGACCCGGGCCACCCTGTCGATCAGGGTCCCCAGCGGGACGTCCCCGGGCGCGCCGCCGCCGTCGTTGTCGAAGGTCCCGCGGTGGGCGCCCGCGGCCGTGCCCTGCACGCAGAGCAGGTCGGCGCCCACGTCGGCCGCCCAGCGTGCCTCCTCCGGGCTGGTCACAGTGATCGCCACCACCGCCCCGGCAGCCCGGAACGCGCTGACCAGCTCGGCCGTCGGGCACCCGAAGGTGAAGCTCACCACCGGCGGGGTGTCCTCGAGGAGGGCCGCCACCTTGGCGTCCCAGCCGTCGTCGTCCCACGCCGGTTCCCCCGGCTGGGCCCCGACTGCCTCGCCATCGGAGATCAAGGTCCGCACGTAGTCGGTGACCGGTCCGGCCGGCGCCGGGGTGCCCGGCACGAACAGGTTGACCCCGAACGGCTCGCCGGTGGCCGCTCGCACGGCAGCCATCTCGTCTCGCAGCTGACCCGCCGTCTTGTAGCCGCCCGCCAGGAAAGGCAGCGCACCGGCCTGAGCGCACGCCACGACCAGCTCGGGACCGGTGGGTCCCCCGGCCATGGGTGCAATCACCAGCGACCGGCGGAGCAGGTCACGCCACCAGGGACCCACGACTCGGTACGCTACCGCCCATTAGGGTCGCCTTCGCATGGGCACCTGGTTCGACACCGACCGGCTGCTGCGCCACGTGGCAGACGGCTGGGAGCGACAGCTCCTGCCGGTGCTCGAGGCCTACACCCGCATCCCTTGCCTGTCTCCCGCCTTCGACCGCGGGTGGGAGTCGGCCGGCCACCTGGCTGCGGCAGCCGAGCTGTTGGCGTCGTGGTGCACCGGACGCCCCGTGCCGGGGCTGGCGGTCGAGGTGCACGCGCCCCCTGGGCTGACCCCGGTGCTGTTGGCGGAAGCTCCGGCAACCGGGGGCGCCGGCGGCAGCGTGCTGGTCTACGGCCATCTCGACAAGCAACCACCCCAGGGCAAATGGCGGGAGGGCCTCGGGCCGTTCGAGCCGGTGCGACAGGACGACCTGCTCTACGGACGAGGGACCGCAGACGACGGCTACGCCGTGCTCGCCGCTCTCGGCGCCCTGGAGGCGCTGGCCGCGCAGGAGGTCGCACGACCCCGGGTGCTTGTGATGATCGAGGCCAGCGAAGAGAGCGGCAGCCCGGACCTCGAAGCCCACCTCGAGGCGCTGGCCGCCCGGATCGGCCGCCCCGACCTCGTGGTCTGTCTCGACTCGGGGTGCCTCACCTACGACCGCATCTGGAGGACGAGCTCGCTGCGCGGGAACCTGGTGGCCACCGTCCGGGTCGACGTGCTCGAGGAGGGCGTGCACAGCGGGCTGGCGGGTGGTGTGGTGCCGTCGTCCTTCCGGGTGCTCCGGCAGCTGCTCTCGAGGGTCGAGGACGAGCGGACCGGCGAGATCCTCCTGCCCAACCTGAGTGCCAGCGTGCCCGAGGTCGAGCGGGCGGCCCTGGAGGCGGTCGCCGACGACTTGCCCGGCCCGGTGGCCGACGACCTGCCGACGGTGGAAGGCCTCGAGCTGTCGGGCCAGGGAAGCGCGCAACAGCTGGTCCGCCGGGCCTGGACACCGGCGCTGGCCGTCATCGGCATCGACGGGGTGCCATCGGTGGCGGACGGCGGCAACGTGCTGCGCCCCTACACCACCGCCAAGATCTCGCTGCGCCTCCCGCCCACCGTCGACGCCGGCCGGGCGGCCGCCGACCTGGCGGCGGTGCTCGAGAAGGACCCGCCGCAGGGGGCCCGGGTCCGGGTGACCCTCGAGACACCAGCCGACGGCTGGCTGGCCCCCGAGCCCGACCCCTGGGTCCGCGCCGCCCTCGACGAGGCCTCCAGCACCTCCTTCGGGCGACCGCACGCCTCGTACGGCGAGGGCGGCACCATCCCCTTCCTGGCCATG
>DAHUYA010000207.1 GCA_027315445.1 Acidimicrobiaceae bacterium
GGGACCTTCGACTACGGCGGCAACGGTGGGACCTGCATGTGGCTCGCCGACAGGCCGAGCGACCCCAACAACCAGCTGATCGCCAGCTTCCACAACTACGACATCGACGCCTGCGACACGCTGACCTGCTGTAACGCGAGCGTGGCGCCGGTGGCGTCGGTCGTGCCGGTCGTGACCGGGGAGCTGGGCGAGCACGACTGCACGGCGAACTACATGGACCAGTACATGTCGTGGGCCGACAGCCACGGGATCTCGTACCTCGCCTGGTCCTGGCAGCCGCCCGCCGTCGCCATTGCGACCACCTGCCCGAGCACCGACCGACTCCTGGCGGGTTGGGACGGGACCGCGGGGGGGCCGCAGGGGACCGCTCTCGCAGCCCACCTCCACCTGGCGGCACCGGTCCGGTTCTGACCGCGGCACGGAGTGGTCGGTGAGCGCCCATTTCGACCCTCCAAGCCCGTCGCCTGGGGGTTTTCGCCCCAGCTCCCTGACAATGGCGGCCAAGAGGTCTATACTTCCGCCCTGCGTGTGAGGGTCGGAGGAGCGCCCATGGCGTCCGCCCCGTCCGGTTCACGCACGGGATGCGGCGGCAGACCGACCGTATCGGCGGAGACGGACGGAGGAACCGAGATGGTGGGGAGAGCAATGGGGGCGAAGGGTCGGCGCACCAGGCTGGTGCGGGCGGCGATGGTCGGCGCGGCGGGGCTGCTCGGGACGACCGGGCTGGTCTCGATGGTCGGCACGGTGGCCGCCGGGGCTGCCACCGTCGCCAAGGTCCACAACCCGCCGGTGGTGCAGGGCCAGCAGGCCAACCTGCGGCCGGCGGCCACGACCAGCGACTTCCAGTCGGTGACGGACACGCCGGGGAACGTCTACACGGTCGCCAAGCCGAACACCCTCGTCAGCTCGCCGACGTCCGATCCTGCCGACCTCATCGCCGCCACCGCCAAGGACGACGGCACGACGTTGACCTTCACCGCCCAGACGGTGGCGTCGACCAACGGGACCGGTTACAACCCGCTGACCGACCCGAACTGGCGGAACGACACCTACATCGGGTGGCAGATCAGCACCGAGCAGGTGAACGGGACCTTCTCGGGGACCCCGAACTACGACGTGTACTTCCAGCTGAACAGCACGGGCCAGCTGACCGGCGAGATGACCAACGAGTCGACCGACAAGCCGCTCACCCAGGTGAGCTGCAACGTCACCCTCTCGTACGACGTCAGCACCGGGACGTTCACCGCAAGCGTGGCGGCGGCCTGCCTCGGCGGTGCCACCAGCTTCGCCTGGAACGTCTACAGCAACTACGACACGCACTCCCTCACGAGCGACCCCACCGGCCTCTACGCCTTCGGGAAGGCGCTCCCCGACATCCACAACGGCGGCGCCCAGTACGCGGCGACCGTCACCGCGCCGTCGGTGGCCATCGCCGCCACCAGCAACCCGGCGTACTGGCTGTACGGACGGGACGGCGGCGTCTTCGCCTTCGGCGGCGCCCCCTTCTTCAACTCGCTGCCGGGTGAGAACGTCTCGGTCAACGACATCGTGGGCGGGGTGGCCACGGTGGACCGCCAGGGCTACTGGCTGGTCGGCGCCGACGGCGGCGTCTTCTCCTTCGGCGACGCCCAGTTCTACGGTTCCGAGGGTGCGAAGCCCCTCGACGCGCCGATCGTCGGCATCACCGCCGACCCGAGCGGCTCCGGCTACTGGGAGGTGGCCTCCGACGGCGGCGTCTTCTCCTTCGGCTCGGCAGGGTTCTACGGGTCCATGGGCGGCCAGCACCTGAACGCGCCGATCGTCGGCCTGGCGACCACCCCCGACGGCGGCGGCTACTGGCTGTTCGCCCGGGACGGCGGGGTCTTCGCCTTCGGCGACGCCGGCTACTACCAGTCGATGGGCGGCCAGAACCTGAACGCACCCATCGTCGGCGGGGTCGCCACCCCCGACGGCAAGGGCTACTGGCTGGTCGGCGCCGACGGCGGCGTGTTCGCCTTCGGCGACGCCGTCTACGACGGCTCGATGGGTGGCATCCGCCTGGTGGGTCCGATGCTCGGCATCGTCCCCACCCCCCACGGCAACGGCTACTGGACCGTGGCCACCGACGGCGGCGTGTTCGCCTTCGGCGACGCACCGTTCTTCGGCTCGTTGGGAGGCACGCCGCGGACCGACCCCATCGTCGGCCTGGCCATGGCGCTGAGCTGACCGACGCCGCCGGTCGGGTCCGGCGGCCACGGCCGGCGCCGCCGCTGCGGCCCCTCGACATCGCATACGGCCTCCCGCTCGGGCTCGAGCCCGGGCCACCGCTCGAGCGTCGCCCCGGGTTGTCACCCAGGGAGGCGCTCGAGGCGGTGCTGGCCGAGGCGCTCTCGCAACCTCCCTGCCTGGTGAGCTTCAGCGGGGGGCGTGACTCGTCGGCGCTGCTCGCCGTCGCCGTCCACGTCGCCCGCCGGGAGGGCCTGGCGCCGCCCGTGCCCGTCACCCTGGTGTTCCCGGGATCGGCGGCCGCCGGGGAGGCCGAGTGGCAGGAGCTGGTGCTCCGCCACCTCGGGGTCGAGGACCGCGTGCGCCTCGAGGTCCACGACGAGCTGGACGCCGTCGGGCCCGTGGCCACCGGGGCCCTCGAGCGCCACGGGCTCTTCTGGCCCTACAACGCCCACTTCCACCTCCCGATCTTCGAGCGGGCGGGCGGCGGCACGGTGGTCACCGGTTTCGGGGGTGACGAGCTGGCTCTCAGCTCGGCCACCGCCCACGCCGCGCGGGCCCTGACCCGCTGGCACCGCCCACGGAGGGCGGACGTGCTGGTGGTCGGACTGGCGCTCGCGCCCCGTGGGGTCCGTGCCGCCGTCCACCGTCGCCGGGCCCACCGCGAGGCAGGCGCCAAGCCGTGGCTCACCCCCGAGGCCGCCCGGCAGGCCGCCCGGGAGTCGGGCCTGTTCGAGAGCCGGGTGCCGACGGGCTGGGAGGCCGGGATCCGGCGCATCGTGTGGCGTGACCGGTACTTCCGGGTCTGCGTCGAGACGCTCTCGGTGCTGGGGGATCACCACGGAGTCCGGGTGGTCAACCCCTTCCTCGAGGAGCGCGTGCTCGACGCCCTGGCCGCGGCAGGGGGATTCGCCGGACTCGGGGACCGCCGGCAGTTCATGACCGCCCTTTTCGGCGATCTGCTGCCCCAGGCGTTGGTGGCACGGCCGACCAAGGCGTCGTTCGACGATCCGCTCTGGACCGGCACGGCCCGCCGCTTCGCCTCCCGATGGTCGGGCGAAGGGGTCGACGGCGCCCTGGTGGACGTTCCGGCCCTGCGGGCCCACTGGGCGTCGACCGACTGGCACATCGCCTCCACCACGCTGCTGCAGCAGGCGTGGCTGCACGACCACGGCCGGGCATCGTGAGCGCCCGGGGCGAGGGCGGCAGCCGGCGGACCGCCGCCTACGGGCTGCGACTCGTGGACGCCCCGGGCACCGACGCGCCGCTGGTGGCGTCGGCCGGTCGCTGGCTGCTCGCCGCCGATCCCTCGTGGCCCGAATGGGAGGTCGCCTACGAACCGGTCGCCGAGGGATGGGCGTCGTTGACCGAGCACTTCGACGAAGAGCGCGCCGTCCTGCGGGCGCACCCGGACGGGCGGCTCACCCTCGACCGGAGAGCGGGGCGGAGCACGCTGATGCTCGCCCAGCCGGTCAGCCCCGAGGGGCTGGTCCATCCCTATCTCGCCTCCACCGCGGCCTTCGTGGGCCATTGGATGGGCCGGTCGCCGTTCCACGCCGGCGCCTTCTCGGTCGACGGCCGGGTGTGGGGCGTGCTCGGCGACCAGGAGGCGGGGAAGAGCACGACCCTGATGGCGCTGCACCGGATGGGCGTGCCGGTGGTGTCGGACGACCTTTTGGTGGTCGAGGGCGAGCACGTGTGGAGCGGTCCCCGGTGCCTCGACCTCCGCCGGTCGACCGCCGAGTGGTTCGACGCCGGCCGATCCCTGGGCCGCATCGGACGCCGGGAGAGGTGGCGGGTCGACCTGCCCGATGTCGAGCCCGCGCTCCCGTTCGCCGGTTGGGTGGTCCTCGCCTGGTCGCAGGACGTGCGGATCGAGGCGCTCGACGCGGCGGGACGCCTGGGTGCCCTGGCCGCCAACCGGGCGGTCCGGGCACCGGGGGTGGTTCCCTACCGGCTCCTCGACCTGGCCGCTCGTCCGGCCGTGCAGTTCGGCCGACCGCGAGACCGGGCCGCGTTGACGGGCGCGCTCAACCGCCTGCTCGACGAGCTCGCGGGAGCGAAAGTCTCCTGATCAGGAGATCAGGATGCGGGGCTGAACGACCTCGGTACCCCGTTGCTGATGATGAAGTCCCCGCCACCCTGGGTCTTGTGGGTGTCGTAGCTGCGCGTCAGCTCGTCGAGCGAACCCAGCTCGACCAGCTTCGGCGCCTGGTACCCCCCGTCCATGTCACCATCCTCCTCCGCCGGTGGCCATCCGCCGGTGGGACCACGATAGCCGCTCACCAGGGCTCTCGCCAGGGGGAGATCTTCCGGCTTCCCCCTGGTCCCCGGAGGCGGCCTTGCCGGCCACCGCACCCATTCGCTAGGATGGTCCTCTTGGCGGAGCGGAGTCCCTGCGGCGGGTTCTCCACGGAGGAAGGGATCCAGATGAGCGAGTACGAGGTGCCGACCGTGACCGAGCTCGGCACGGTCGAAGAGATCACGTTGACCATGAAGCACAAGGCGGGCGGGAGCGGGGACTTCCTGATCACCAACGGGACCCCGGCGGCCTTCAGCGGAGCATCCTGAGCGTCCTTTCGCGGACCCTCGGCCGCCGCCCCGCCGGCGGCACGTCGCACCTTCACGAAGTCCTCACGGCCGACGCGCCCGGTGGCAGCCGGGTGCTCCTGCACGTCCCCACCGGCACGTACCTGCAGCTCGACCGGTCGGAGGCCCTGATCTTCGACCTGCTGGCCGAGTCGGGCACCCCAGCAGCCGCCGCCCGCCAGCTGGCCGATCAGGTCCACATACCACCTGACCAGGCAGAAGCCGACGTCAAGGTGGTCCTCGACGCCCTGGTCGGTCTGCGCCGGGGCCGGGGGCGCCGACCGAGGCGTCCCGGCCTGGCCACCGGTCTCGGGGAGCTGGTCAAGTGGTGGCGCCTCCCTCTCGCCCTCCGGTGGGCCGTGGTGCGGGTGGTGGCCCTGCTGTGCCTGGTGGAGCTGGGCTTCCGCCTCCTCGACATCCGGCGACTGGCGTCGATCCTCGGCACCCCCCTGGCAGGGGACGACGGGCGCGGCGGGGCGCCCTTGCCCGAGGGCTCCGGCGAGGGCTTCGCCGGCGGCGAGCGCCGCCTGCTGACGGCCGTCGACTGGGTGGCCCGGCGGTGGCTGTTCCCCGGCACCTGCCTGCGCAGGGCCCTGCTCACCGGTCACGTCCTTCGGCGTCGCCGCCCGGCACTGCGCCTCGGGCTGATGCCCGACGGGGTGACGGCACACGCCTGGGTGGAGGTCGAGGGGATGGCCTACGGCTTCGAGGACGTGACCGGGGTCTTCGAGCCGGTCCGCTGATCCCGGCGGGGGCCACCGGAGCCGTCCCGCCCGGTCCCGCCGTGGAACCTGAGCAAACTCGATTCTGGAGGGCGGACTTTCGGGGGAATTCCCTTGCCACCGTGGTGGACCCGTCCGTACAATCGTCGAGTCAGCGAAAGGGCATAACCGTCGCGAGGCGGTGACGCAAAGCCGTGGAGCCCGTAGGGCCAGCCTGGCTACCGAACGAAGGAGTGGCGGGATGTCTCTGGTGGCGGTTTCCCCCCTCGAGGACACGGCAGGCTCTCACCCCGGTCCGGACGACGAGCCGGCGGCGGTCTTCCTGCGTGCGGTCGTGCCGAGCGGCTGCCGGGCCGACTGGCGGCGCCCCGATGGCTACTGGGCCTGCACCAGGCGGGCCGGCCACCGCGGCCGCCACCACATGAGGTCCGCCTCCCGCCCCATCTGACGCCGTTCACCCCCCGCCGGCCCTCCCCATCCCCCCGGGGTCCGGGCCTCCTCCGATTGCCCCTCGCCCCCGGGCGTGGAGCAATGCGTCCGGAGCCGGTGGGGGTGGACGGGCGTCGTCGGGGGCTCTCCCGAGTGGCCTCTCGGCGGACATGGTGAATCCCCGCCGGGCCGTCCCCTGCGGACCACCGGCCACCGCGGTGGATGCACCGGTCTCGCTCAGCCGGCCGGCGACTGCGGTTGCCCGATGCCGAGGGCGGCCGCCTGCAGGGTGAAGAGCTCCGCGTAGAGGCCGTGCCGGGCCATGAGGTGCTCGTGGTCCCCGTGCTCCACCACCCGGCCGTCCGACAGCACGTAGATGTCGTCGGCGAAGCGCACGGTGGCGAAGCGGTGGGAGATGATCAGCACCGAGCGTCCCTCGAACAGGTCGCGCACGGTGGCGAACAGCGACGCCTCGGCCCGGGGGTCGAGAGCGGCCGTCGGCTCGTCGAGGATGATCAGCTCGGCGTCCCGGAAGAACGCCCGGGCCAGGGCCACCCGCTGCCACTGGCCACCGGAGAGGTCGCTGCCGCCGAAGTACTGGGGCCCCAGGTAGGTGTCATAGCCGTGGGGCAGGTTCTGCAGGAACTGGTCGGCGCCCGACTGGGCGGCAGCCCGACGGGTCCGACCCTCGTCGGACAGGTGGGCCCACCGGCCCATGGCGATGTTCTCGCGCGCCGACAGGAAGTAGTGGACGAAGTCCTGGAACAGGGGAGCCACCCGGTCGCGCACCTGGGCGATGTCGAGGGTGCCGATCTCGATGCCGTCCCAGAGGATGGTGCCCTGCTGGGGGAGGTAGAGGCCGGCCAGGAGCTTGGCCAGCGTGGTCTTGCCCGACCCGTTCTCGCCGACCAGCGCCACCACCTGCCCGGGCTCGATGACGAGGTCGACGTCGACCAGGCTCGGCTCCTGGCGGCTCGGGTAGGTGAAGGTGAGGTGGCGGACCTCCACGGTGCCCAGGCGGGCCGGGAGCAGCCCGGTGCCGGTGAACTGGGTGGTGGTGGGCACGAGCCGGACGAAGTCGGTGAAGTCCTGGATGAACAGGGCGCTCTCGTAGAGCTGGCCCATGCCGGCGGCCATGCCCTGCAGCTGGCCGCCGAGGATCAGCAGGGCGGCCGCGGCGGCGCCGGCGCCGGCGAGCGACACCCGGCCGTCGGAGACGAAGACGATCAGCAGGCCGATGGTGCCGCCCGAGATCACCGCGGTGAGGGCCCCGCCCAGGACGCCCTGTGCGGTCCGCTTGCGGACGAGCCGGCGCAGGGCTCGGATGCGGCGGTCGTAGAGACGGTCGAAGCGGGCCCGGAGGAAGCCCCCGAGCTCGAAGGCCCGGATCTCCTTGGCCGGGTCCTTGTCGACCAGCAGGCTCTGGATGTAGCTGCGCTCGCGGTCGGTCGGCGTCTGCTCGACTGCGAAGTTGTACAGCGCCCGCCCGACCCGCACGCTGGCCAGCGTCAGGGGAACCGCCGCCACGACCCCGAGAGCGAAGAACAGCGGCTCGATGGTGAGCACGGCGATCCCGACCCCGAGCGCCCCGAGCGCCGAGCTGCCGACCGACATCAGGCCGGTGGTCATCTCGAGCGGCCGGATGGTGGCGTTGACGATGGCCCGCTGCAGCCGGTCGTGGAACTTCGGGTCCTCGAACCGGGCCAGGTCGGCCTGGCGGGCCGCGTCGACCACCTGCTGCATCGAGGAGCGGGCCACCAGCTCGGCGAGCAGGCGCTGCACCTCGACCCGGGCGATGGTCACCACCGACACCACCGCCAGCACCACCGCCAGCGTCACCACCCACGGGACGGCCGACGAGAAGTCCTTCGTGGCGTTGCCGGCCAGCAGCTTGGTCAGCAGCTCCTTGCCGGCCAGCACCTGTACGGCCAGACCGGCACTGCCGATCACCTGGAGGCCCACGCTGAGCAGCAGCTGGCCGCGGGCCGCCCGCCAGACCAGCCGCACCGCCCCGAGCAGCAGGTGGGGGAGGAGGCGGAGGTTTCGCCCGACCTGGGGGAGGTAGAGCGACTCGATGTCGAACCCGCTCGAGGCCGGTTCTCCGTCCGCCACGTGCGGAAGGCTACTTCGCCGCCCCTTGCAGGGGGTTCTGCAGGTTCCGGCGGCGACCGGCCGGTAGTACCCTTGCCGCATGAGCGGCGGCGGGGGCGTCGCGGGGTACTTCGACGACCTCGGACGGATGGTGGCGGCGGAATGGGACCGACGTGGCCGGCGCGTCGGCTCTCTGGCCGAGTCGGCCACCGCCGCCCTCGGCCGGCTCCCCCCGGGCCCCGAGGTGGGGTCGATGGAGGTGCTCGAGCACGCGGTGGGCTGCGAGGACCTGCCGGCCCTCCAGAGCGGCCTGTCCGACGTCTTCGGCCAGCCGCCACTGGTGCTCTTCGCCGCCGACGACTTCTACATCCAGGCCCTCAACTGGATCGACGGGACCACCGACGTCCACCAGCACGGTGTCGACGGCGCCTTCGCGGTGGCCGAGGGCATGAGCCTCCACGTCCCCTACCGCTTCTCGCCCGGCGACCGGATGGCCGACGGCCACCTCGTGGTGGGCGAGCTCGCCATGGGCGAGCCGGAGATCCTCCGCCCCGGGGACGTGCGCCCGATCACCTCGGGGTTCGGGTTCGTCCACGCCCTCTTCCACCTCGAGCGGCCGACGCTCACGATCGTGGTGCGCAATCTCTCCTCGGGCCTCGACGACCCGCAGTACAGCTACCTGCGTCCCGGGCTCGGCTTCGACAAGCTGTGGTCGGGCAAGCGCACCGGCAAGCGGCTGCAGGCTCTCGGCGCCATGCACCGTCTCGACCCGGCGGCCGCCCGGGTGCGGGTGGCCGGGCTGGTCGCCGACGGCCCGCCCTGGCTCTCCTTCCTGGCGGCCCACGACGCCCTCTACCGCACCGGTTGGACCGAGGACGTGGCCGAGCTGTGCCGGACCCTCGGCCGGCGGCTGCCGGCGCTGGCCGGGGTGCTCGGGGTCGCCTTCGAGGCCGAGGCCCGGCAGGGCAACGTGCTGGCCCGCCGGGGGCTGCTGACCGAGCGCCCCCACCGCACCTTCCTCGCCCTTTTGGCCAACCTGCCGGACCGGGAGGCGGTGCGGTCGGTCGTGGGCGCCCTGTACCCGGGGGAGGAGCCGGAGCGACGCATCCTCGAGTGGGTGGTCGAGCTCTCCTCGCCCCGGTACCGGACCGTCTCGGGCCTGCGTCTCAACGACGATCAGCTGGCGGCCCTCCGGGCCCGGCTCGACCAGGAGGCGCCGTTGCAGGACGCGCTCGAGTCCCTGGCGGCGGGGCTCGACGCCCCGCCGCTCCTGCGCGAGCTGCTGACGGTGTGACCGGGGTCGCGGGGGACCGGCCGCTGCTGGTGGTGCAGGACCGCCAGCGGCTGTTCCGGGAGGCCCTCACCGTCTCGCTCCGCCACTACCTCGACCGGGTCGAGGTGGCCGACGGAGTGCCCGACGCCGCGGCGTTGCTCGAGCTTGCGCGCCGGGCGCCCCTGGCCCACGCGGTGGTCGAGGTGGGGTCGGTCCCCTGGGACGTCGAGGCCCTGGTCGAGGCCTTGGCTCGGGAGTGCCCCGGCGTGGGGGTGGTGGGCCTGTCGAGCGGCCCCCGGCCGCCGGCAGGGCTCGACCTGACCGTGCTGCCCCGCTCGGGCTCACCCGAACGGTTGGCCGACCTGGTGCAGCCCGGCCCCGAGCGGGTGCCGCCGTTCATGCTGAGCGCGGCGACCGGCGGCGGCCAGAGGCCGCTCACCGACCAGCAGCTGCGGGTTCTCTCACTCCTCGGCCTCGGGCTGACCGCGGCCCAGGTGGCGTCGCGCCTGGGGCTGAGCGAACGTGGGGTGGCGAAGTCCAAGCAGGCGGTGTTCGCCAAGCTGGGGGTGCAGACCCAGGCCGAGGCGCTCAGCGCGGCCCTGTCGTCCGGCCTGCTCGGGACGCCCCGGCGCGAGGAGCCCGCGTGAGGCGGTCCTACCGGCGCCCGACGCTGCAGGCGCACAGCTACCCGGTGCACCTGCCCAAGGTGGTCACCCTGCACGAGCACCGGGTGCTCGGCACCGGGCTGCTCGAGGCGCTGCGGGGCAGGGCGGAGGTGGTGGGGGACACCCCCTATGGGGCCGTGGCCGTCGAGCTGGGGGAGTTCCTCCTCCCCGAGGTGGTCGTGACCGGCGAGCTCCTGGCCGACGGGCTGGTGGACCACTTCCTGCCGGCGCTCGTCCGGGCGGGCTGCCGGGTGCTGCTGGTGGTCGACGACCTGCAGGTCGACCGGATGGGGGCGCTGGTCGGCCGGGGCCTGGCCGGGGTGTGCACCACCGAGGACGGCTTGTCCCAGGTGGCGGCGGCGGTGCTCGACGTGGCCGAGGGCGGGGTGGTGCTCCCGCCTCCGGTGGCTGCCGCCATCGTCACCCAGTGGCGCTCGAGCCGCCGGCACGCGGGCCAGGCCGAGCCCGAGCGGGCGCTCAGCCTCCGCGAGCTCGAGGTCCTCAACGCCATGGCCGACGGTCTCAGTGTCAAGGCCACCGCCCGCCTGCTCGGGGTCGCCACCAAGACGGTGGAGAACCACCGCTCGAGGGTCTTCGCCAAGTTGGGGGTTCGGAACCAGGCCCAGCTGGTGGGCGAGCGACTGGGTGGCCAGCTGTCGCTGGTGCCGCCCGGGGCGCCGTCCCCGGCCGAGGGTGAGGCGGTGTGAGGCGGTGTGAGGCGGTGTGAGGCGGTGTGAGGCACCGATGACCCTCGACCTCGATGCCGGGCGCCGGTCCGCCGGCGCCGGTCCGCCGGCCGGGGCCGGCGAGGTCCACCGGCCGTGGGGGGGCGCTCCCAACCCCCTCGGGCTGACCGAGCTCGACGTGGCCACCGGCATGGTGCTCGGCGCGGTCGAGCCGGACCCGTGGCCGGAGACGGCCGACGACCCGCTCACGGCGATCGAGGGGGTGGCGCGTGATCTGCTCGGCCGGGGCCGCTGCGTGGTGGCGTTCTCGGGCGGTCGCGACTCGTCGGCCGTTCTGGCCGTGCTGCTCCGGGTGGCGCGCCGTGAGGGGTTCGACGAGCCGCTCGCCATGACCGCCCGCTTCCCCGGGGACCCGGACTCCGACGAGCGGGGGTGGCAGGAGCACGTGGCCGGCCAGCTCGGCGTCCGGCGCTGGGAGATCGTCGACCCCGGTACCG
>DAHUYA010000208.1 GCA_027315445.1 Acidimicrobiaceae bacterium
CTCGTAGTCCCCCTCGTAGTTGATGTAGTCGAGGATCTCGAGCGCCCGCACGGTCCGGACCTCGCCGCACAACCCCATGAGGGTCATCGGGAACAGGTCGTTGGCGAAGCCTGGGTCGATCCCGGTGGTGAAGCACGACGACTCGCCCCGTTCGCACGCCTCGGTGATCGGATCCACCCAGGCCGGGGGATTCTGCGGCATGGACGGCCAGACCCACGGGGTCATGGAGGTCGAGCAGACGTCGATGCCGGCCCGGAGGAAGGCGCCGATCAGCGAGATGTTGTCGGCGGCGCGTGCGGCGGTCGGCCCGTAGTGGACGAGGGCGTCCGGCCGGAGCGAGATCAGGGTGTCGACGTCGTCGGTGGCGATGACCCCGACCGGTCCGACCCCGGAGATCTCGCCGGCGTCCCGACCGACCTTGTCGGGGTTGCTCACACCGACCCCCACGAGATCGAAGGCCGGGTGCCGGACGATCTCGGGGATCACCATGCGCCCGACGAAGCCGGTGCCCCACACCACGACCCGCTTGGGACGAACCGTCATCGGAAGAGCTCCCCGGAGTTCACCAGCAGGTACTGCCCGGTGACCGCCTTGGCGAGGTCGGAGGCGAAGAACACCGCCACGTCGGCCACCTCGCCGTCCTCGCTCATCCGCCGAAGTGGGAAACCGGCGACCATCTCCTCGAGCACCTCCTGTTCCGTCCGGCCCCGTTGGCGAGCGGTCATCGTCACATAGAGCTGGACGTTGGGACCCCACATCCACGAGGGGACGACCATGTTGCAGCGGATGTTGTCGGGTCCCAGCTCGTCAGCCAGGTAGTAGACGGTGGACAAGAGCGCGCCCTTGGACGCACCGTAACCCGCTTGGGGCAGGGCCGGCTTGAACATCGACTGCGAGCCGATCAGCACCACCGATCCCCCGCCCCCGTCCCTCATGGCTCGGGCCGCCGGCCGCAGGACGGTCAGCGTGCCGAGGACGTTGGTGTCGAAGGCCTTTCGCCAGTCGTCGAGCTTCAGGTCGTGGAGACCGCCCCAGGCGTGCT
This sequence comes from Acidimicrobiaceae bacterium, assembly GCA_027315445.1. Lineage (GTDB taxonomy): Bacteria > Actinomycetota > Acidimicrobiia > Acidimicrobiales > RAAP-2 > DAHUYA01. Next base: position 1,043 of record DAHUYA010000208.1, read on the forward strand.
CGAAGGCCGCCACCTGGATCAGGGCGTCGACGGAACCGAAACGCCCCAGTGCCGCCTCCACCAGCGCGTCGCAGGACCCGGGGTCCGTGATGTCGGCGACCTGGTGGGCGACACGCTCGCCGGAGGGATCGAGGTCGGCCGCCACCTTGGCCAACTCGTCGGGTCGGCGCGCCGCCACCACCACGTTGGCGCCCTCCCGGAGGGCGGCCGCGGCGCACTCCCTACCGAGCCCTGCCCCCACACCGGTGACGAGCACTGTCTTTCCCCGAAGCATCACGGCCCCTCTTCTACCTGTTCGAGAGGTCGGTTGCACCCCGGATGCCGGCCACGCCCGGTCGGCTGCCCAGGGGGGGTGACGCGGGGTCGGGTGCACCCTGGGCGCCGGGCCACGCCAAGCCTGCTCAGTCAACCCGAGAGCAGGGCACCCTCGTAGCCCTCACGTCCTCCGTCGTAGCGGCTGACCGAAGGGAGGGTCGTGTGGCCGGTGGGACCGGCCGCACGACCCCGACGGCGTGGTAGGACCCTCCGTTCACGCCTGCGACGACGTCGCAGGGGCGCCTCGGCTACCCCGGCGCGGGGCCGGGCGCCCGACGGCTCGCCCGCACGACGGAGAGCACGATGAGCAGCACTCCCGCCAGGAGCAGGAGCCCGCCGGCGACGGCGAGCCCTCCGGCGATCCAGCCCAGCGCCGGGACGGTGGCGCCGGCGTCGGCCGTGACCGATATTCCCGGACTGGCGTCGGGGTTCATGACCACCACCAGCCACTCCCCGGTGGTCGGTTTCCAGGTGAGCGTCTGTGTGCCCGTGCCGGACGCCGAGGCGACCCAGATCGACGAGTCCGCCGGGGGCACCGCAGGCGGGCCGCCGGCCTGCTGGCGGTAGACGGCCGTGCCGTTCGCCCAGTTGGTCACCACGGACCTGCTGACCCCGGCCAGGTAGCTGTCAGCGGGGGCCCGGGGAGCGATGCCGACGAAGACGGCCCTCGACGGATCGCTGGCCGTCACCCGGAACCGGATCGTCCCGAGGATGGACGAGGGCGCCACCACGTCCGAAGAGCCCAGGTCGATCTGGTCGCTGGTGATCGCGTACGAGGAGGTGGCGAAGGAGTGGGCACCGCTCGTCAGATATCCCGAGGCGTCACGCTGCGAGTTGTCCAACCAGGTCGCGGCGCCCGCTGCCGCGAGAAACCCGACCGACACGACCGACACGACGAGCCCCACTACGAGGGCGCCGACCCGCAACGCCGTCCACCCCGAAGGCGGAGGTGGCGGTGGGGACGCGGGGTGCGGTGGGGGTGGGAACGCGCTCGACGGCACCACTGCGGGCAACGTGCTCTCCGCCGGCGGAGCCACCCCCGGACCGCTGGGCCCGGGAACGGTCACGGTGGCGTGCAACTCGTGTTCGCCCATGTCGAGGCGGAACGGCGGGTACTCGTCGGTCATCAATGCCGCATAGGCGGCGACGCGCATGACCCACCGGTTGAGCCCGAGCACGAAGTCGAACAGCTGGCGGGGGTAGCGCCCGGTGACGGCGAGGGCCACCGCGGCAATGACCACGAGCAGGCCGATCAACCCGCCCTGGCTCCACACCGGCGCGTTGCGCTCGACCTGCCAGGCCGCCCACACACCGCCACCGGCGAAGACAGCCACGATCAGGTACTGCGGTATGGCCAGCAGCCACCACTTGACCAGCACCAATCCTCGGGACAGATGCTCGGGATGGTCGATCTCGAGATGGGCCGGGTAATCCGCCACCTCTGCCAGCGTGAACGGCGGATAGCGATCGGTGCCGAGCGCCCCGTAGCTGTAGTAGACCACCCGCCACGTCCAACGCAGCACCCCCACGTTGAACTCGAACATCGACGGGGGATAGCGACCGACGAAGAGGATCGAGAAGAACGCCCCCACACTCACCGCGACGAATGCCATCCACAGGATGGACAACACCACGTAGTGCGGGACCGCCAAGAGCCACTTGACCAACCACAGCCAGCGGCTCAGGGGGGCGTCGAGCGTCGCGTCCACTCGCACCGGATAGACCCCACCAACTGACACGACCGGTCACCTCCTCGCCAACGGTGCCTCCCACGAGGCTTCCCGACCGGAGCCGGCACCGACAGGGGCGTTGGTCACTTCAGGGACGACGCCAGGACCGGCCCCCACGCCGCGCCGTCGCTCGACCACCCGACGTGGTCGCACCGACGGCCTCATCGACGGCCGCAGCGACGGCCGCAGCGACGGCCGCTGGCTGACCGGGGCGTACGCTCGTCGTATGCCGCTCTTCTCGTTCGAAGGCAAGGACCCGCAGGTGCACCCTTCGGCGTTCGTCGCGCCGACCGCGACCCTCGTAGGGGATGTCGTGGTCGAGGCGGGGGCGTCGGTCTGGTACAACGCCGTCGTCCGGGGCGATTACGCGCCCGTCTTCGTCAGAGAGCGCGCCAACGTCCAGGACGGGTCCGTCCTGCACAGCCCACCGGGGATGCTCTGCGAGGTGGGACCGGGTGCGACGATCGGCCACCTGTGCGTGGTCCACGGAGCGGTGATCGGCGAGGAAGCGCTGGTGGCCAACGGCGCCACGGTGCTCGACGGGGCCCGGATCGGAGCTCGGTCCCTCGTCGCCGCGCACGCGTTGGTGGCGCCGGGCACCGACGTCCCCGACGGCGTCCTCGTGGTGGGGGTGCCCGCCAAGGTCCGGGGACCGCTGGCCGGTACCGGTGCGGAGTTGTGGGTGCGGACCAATCCGACCGCATACGCCGAGCTCGCCCAGCGGCACCGCTCCGGCGCCTCACTCCTCGGATAGTCGACACCGAAGGGGCGGTCGAGCACCAGGGTCACCGATCGGCCACCCGTCGGCGTCGGCCGGAGGGCCGACCGGGCGTCGGACGCTCGATCCAGAGGTTCCTATGATCGTGTCATGATCCGAGAGACCTCGCCGGTGTGCGCGGGACGGAGGGTGCAGGCATGACGAGCAGCAAGGACGACCTCTCGGTGCGAGAGCAGTCGGGGATGGCGGTGGTTCCCGGCGCCCGCTACACCTCGCAGGCCTTCTTCGACCTCGAGATGGACCGCCTCTGGCCCCGGGTGTGGCAGGTCGCCTGCCGTGAAGAAGAGGTCCCCCAGGCCGGCGACTTCCTCGAGTACATCATCGGTGACCAGTCGATCCTCGTCGTGCGCAGCGATGCCGAGACGATCAGGGCCTTCTTCAACGCGTGCCCCCACCGCGGCACCCGGTTGGCCTCGGGAACCGGGAGCTTCATGACCTCGGAGATCCGCTGCCGGTACCACGCGTGGCGCTGGAACCTCGACGGGGAGACCGTCGAGGTGGTCGACCGCCACGACTTCCCCACGGGCCTCTGCGACGACGACGTGCGGCTCGGGGAGGTGAAGGTCGGCCGGTGGGGCGGCTTCGTGTTCGTCAACATGGATCCCGGCTGCGAGCCTTTCGAGTCCTTTCTCGGCGCCATCCCCGAGGTCTTCGCCTCGTACCGCTTCGAGGACATGCGGTTCCGCTCCTACCGGACGATCGTGTTCGAGTGCAACTGGAAGACCGCGGTCGACGCCTTCAACGAGGGGTACCACCCCCAGGGCCTGCACCCCCAGATGCTGACGTGGTACGACGACACACGGTTCGTCTACGCCCAGGCCGGCCGGCACAGCCTGTACGGCGAGGAGCACGCCCGACAGGAGATGGGACCCAGCCCCCGGCTCGGCCTCTCCCCGGAGGACTACGACGAGGCCGAGCTCCTGGCCGACCGAATCGACGCCGTCTCGGGGCTCTTCTCGCGCTCCGACCGGCGCCTCCTCGAGGAGCTGCAGAGGAACGGGCCCCCGGCGGGGAAGACCACGATCGAGGTCTTCAACGAGATCCGGATCAGGGCCATGCGCGACCGGGGCTACGACCTGACCGGCCTCACCGACGACCAGATCCTGCGCAACGGCACCATGCACATCTTCCCGAACCTCTTGGGTCCGATCGTCCATGGGAACGCCACCCTCTACCGGGCCCGGCCGAACGGGCTCGACCCCGACAGCACCCTCCTCGACTACTGGGCGCTCGAATGGGCCCCTGAGGGAGCGGAGGTGCCCCCGGTGGAGCGGAAGTTCTACGAGGACTGGACGACCAAGGACTGGGGACTGATCAACAACCAGGATTTCGGCAATCTTGTCGAGGTCACCAGGGGCATGAAGTCGCGGGGCTACCGCGGAGCACTCCTCAACCCGGTCCAGGAGGCCAACATCATCCACCACCACCGGGTGATCGACCAGTACCTGGCCGGGTAGCCAGCCCGGCGTGCCCTCCGCCCCCTCCCCCGGCGAGTCCGGTGGCGGCCCCCTCGACGCCCTGCAGGGCGTTCGGGTCCTCGATCTCTCCGACGGCATCGCCGGGGCCTACTGCACCAAGCTGCTGGCCGACGCGGGTGCGGAGGTCGCCAAGGTGGAACCACCGGCGGGTCATCCGCTGCGGCGCTGGTCGGTCTCCGGCGCCATCGGGTCGGACGGGGATCCCGACGGGGTCCTGTTCCGGCACCTCGCCGCCGGCCATCGCAGCGTCGGGGCCGACCTCGACGACCCGGACGGCCAGGCCCTGGTGCTCGAGCTCGCGGCCCTCACCGACGTAGTGGTCGAGAGCTTCCCCCCGGGCCACCTCGAGGCGAGAGGTCTGGGCACCGATCGGCTCCAACAGGCGAACAGGGCTCTCACGCTCGTGTCCATCACGCCCTTCGGCCACGGAGGGCCCCCGCACGAGCTCTTGCGGAGCGAGTTCCTCCTACAGGCCCGGGTCGGATCCCTGCACCTCCACGGTGGTGTCGGGTCCCCGCCGCTCGCCGTCGGCGGACGTCTCGGCGAATGGGCCGTCGGTGCGTACGCCGCCGCCGGCGCGCTGGCCGCCAGGGCGCGCACCTGGCGGACCGGCGTGGGCGAGCACGTGGCCGTGTCGAGCCTCGAGTGCCTGGCCGTGACCTTCCTCTGCTACCCCACGCTCTTCGCCGCCCTACCCGGCGGTTCGCGCACCCAGACCTTCACCATGGTGCCGGGCATCGAGCGTTGCCGGGACGGCTACGTCGGCCTGGCCACCATCACCGTGCAGCAGTGGCATGACGTCCTGGCCATGACCGGACGCACCGACCTCATCGAACGTTCCGAATGGAACGACCAGAAGGTGCGGCAGCGACAGGTGCGCCAGGTCCGAGCCGAGATCGGTCCCTGGTTCCTCGAGCACTCCTGCGAGGAGGTGCTCGAACTGGCGGCCGCCTTCCGGGTCCCCGCGGCGCCCGTGGCGGCGGGTGACACGGTCACGGAGTTGCCCCACCTGGTCGCCCGCGGGCTCTTCCGGCCCAACCCGCGGGGCGGGTTCCCCGACCCCCGGCCGCCCTACCGCTCGACGCGGACCTCCCCTCGACCGGCGATGGCGGCCCCACCGGTGGGGGCACACGACGCCGAGCCGTTCAGCGACCGCCCGATCGTGCCGTCGGTCGGGGCCGGGTCCGGCGGGCCGGCCGGCCGGCCTCTCGACGGCGTCCGAGTCATCGACCTCACGGCTTTCTGGGCAGGCCCCTTCGCCACCCAGTACCTGGCGGCCCTGGGCGCGGACGTGATCAAGGTCGAGTCGATCGGGCGACCGGACCCGATGCGCTTCAGCGTGACCGTGCCACCGACCACGGACCGCTGGTACGAGCGGGGATCGCTCTTCCTGTCGGTCAACCTCGACAAGCGGGGGATCACCCTGGACCTCGCCCAAGACCGGGGGCGGGAGCTCCTCCTGCGGCTCGTCGGGACGGCGGACGTCGTCGTCGAGAACTTCACCCCGCGGGTCATGGAGAACTTCGGGCTCACCTACGACGTCCTCCGTACCGTCCGGCCGGACCTCGTGTTCCTGCGGATGCCTGGGTGGGGGCTCGACGGGCCATGGAGCGGCCGACCGGCGTTCGCGTCGACCATGGAGCAGGCGTCCGGCATGGCTTGGGTCACCGGGCACCGCGACGGCCCGCCCGAGCTCCCCGGGATCTGCGACCCGCTGGCCGGCGTGCACGGGGCCTTCGCCATCCTGGCCGCGCTCGAGGAGCGCCGCCGAACCGGCGAGGGCCAGCAGATCGAGCTGTCGATGCTCGACATGGCGGTGAACGTGGCCGTCGAGCAGGTCCTCGAGCACGCGGCCTACGGGCACCTCATGGCCCGGGACGGGAACCGAGGGCCGGCGGCGGCACCGCAGGGGGCCTATCCCTGTGCCGAACCGGGCGCGTGGGTGGCGGTGGCCGTGGCGACGGACGAGCAGTGGCGGCGCCTGTGCGAGGCGGTGGGAGATTCGTCCCTGGCCGACGACCCCGAGCTGGCGCATGCCGGAGGACGACGGTCGGCGCACGACCGCATCGACGAGGTGCTCGCCGCGTGGTGCGCCACCCGCAGCCCCGACGACCTGCTCTCGACCCTGAGGGCCGCGGGGGTCCCCGCCGAGCGGGTGGCCTCGGCATACGACATCGACTCGGACCGCCGACTCGTGGGTCGCGGCTTCTGGGAGGAGGTGCACCACCCGGTTGTGGGTGCCCGGCAGTACCCGGGGTGGCCGATGCGGCTGTCCGGCGGTTCCGGCCCTTGCCATCGCTCCCCCGCCCCCCTCCTGGGCCAGCACACCGAGGAGGTTCTGCGCCAGGAGCTCGGGCTCGGCCCCGAGGAGCTCCGCTCGCTGCGCGACACCGAGGTCATCGGTGACCGACCACTCCGGGGCTGATCGGACGGGAGGCACCGGCGACCGCTCCGGGCGGTCAGGGCGCCCTTCGACCGGAGAGGTCCCCCTGGTCGTGCGGGTGGAGCCCACGGGCGTCTCCCTCGCGGTGCGCCGTGGTGAGACCCTCATGGCGGCGGCAGAACGCCTCGGGTACCGGTGGCCGACCATCTGCCACGGACAAGCGGTGTGCACCGCCTGTCATGTCGTGCTGACCCGGGACACCGAGGCGTTCGAGCCGGCCGGTCCACGTGAACAGGCAGCTCTCCGGCTCTTCGAGGGACGCAGCTACTTCGACGGGAAGATCGTCCGGCTCGCCTGCCAAGCGCGGCCCGTCGCCGACACCACGGTCACCAAGCGCGGGGTGAGGGCGATCGAACCACGGCCGGAGCGACGGTCGCCACCCGACCGGTGAGGGTGCCGCCCGACCCACGGGGGGAGGGGGGCGGCTGGAAGGTTCGGGCCTTGCCCTGGGTGGTCCACTCATGGTCGCCATGGCGGTAGCGACCAGGGCTGGCCCCTCTACCTCTCGCGCTTGCGCGGCCCGTTCGACAAGGAGGGGTGAGCGGACGCCGACCTCCTCCATCGACATCGAACGTCCGCCTGCCGAGGTCTTCGACTACGTCACCGATCCTGCTCGCTTCGCCGAATGGCAGCGCGGCGTCGTCGACGGCCACATCGAGTCAGGCGGGCAGCCCGCGGTCGGCGTCAGGTGCCTCATGACCAGACGGATCGGGCTCGTCCAACGCACGGTGACCTCCGAGGTCACCCGATGCGACCCGCCCCGGAACTTGTCCGTACGCGGGATCGACGGCCCGATCCGGGCGATCGTGGGCGTGATCGTCCACGCCCTCGACGATGCCCGGCAGACCGGGCGGAGGCTCGAGCACCGGGCGAGCCCGTGGCCTGCCCCGCGCCGTCAACCAGCCCGGCGCCAGGTGCGCTGCGCCCTGCGCGCCTCGACCTCGGTGAGCCAGTTGCCGAACAGCCGCACCATCGGCGCCCGCCACTCGACGGCCACGTGGTCGGCCACGGCCTCGAAGGGGAACTCGCCGGTTGTCACGCCCGCCGCGGCCGCGAGGCGGAATGCTTCGAGCAGGGCCACACCCTCGGCATCGAGGTAGCCAGCCGGCACGTCGGGGTAGGCGGCCCGCCGGCCAGCCAGGTACCGCCCGACGTCGCGGCGGTACTCGCGCAGCAGCGTCGTCGGCGCGTACTCCGGATGACCCTGGAGGAGGACGGTGAGCCCGTCCCCCCCTGCGACCGCCATGGTCCACCCGGAGGCGGGCGACTCGAGCAGGACGTCGAAGCCGGCGGCCGTCACCGCGGCCGTCGGCACCTCGTTGTACCGGGAGTGCGGGCACGCCACCGGACCCAGGCCTGCGGTGAGGGGGCCGCCCCTGCGGACCGACTGGCGATAGACGCCGCTGGCCTTGCACTCGAGGGGCCGGCGCTCGGCGCCGCAGAGCTCGAGCAGTGCGGCGTGGGCCGCCAAGCACGAGTACACGGCCGACGACGTGGCACCGGCGGCCCAGCGGACGAGCCGCGCCAAGTGCGGCCACTGCGGCTCGCTTTGCAGGTCGGCGCAGCGCGGCTCGCTCCCGGTGACGATGAGGGCGTCAGGGGGCCGCCGGTACAGCTCGTCGAGGTCCTCGTAGCGCTCCGCCAGGCGTCGCTGCACCTGCTCGCACCGTCCGGCGTCGGGGATCGAGGAAAGGCGCACCTCGACCGGCCGGGTGCCGGCCCCCGCTCGCACGAGCTCGGTGAATTGCCACTCGGCCTCCTCGAAGGCGGCATCGGGCATGTTGTTGACCAGTGCCACCTGCAACGGTGGTATCGCGACCACAGGACCCGGGACGCGCCGGCTGCCTGCAGTGGCGGTCACGCCACCGCCCTCCCCTGGGCCATCGGCACCACGTCCCTGCCCACCTGTGCCCGGTGGTCGTGGTCGTAGGTGACCCGGGCGACGTCGTAGAGCTGCCGGTCGATGGCCACCACGTCGCCGTGGTGGCTGGCGGCGCCCACGACCACGAGCACGAAGGCACGGGAGCCTTGGCGGGGGTCGACGGCCTCACCGGGGGCCACGTGGAGGCCCACCGACGTGACGCCGGGCAGGGCTCGTACGGCCTCGAGGCCCTCGATGGCCCTGACCCGCCGCGCCGAGGGGGGCGGCTGGAGGAAGAGGCGGAAGCCGATCCGGTCGCAGGGGATGGGGCCGGCCACGTCCACCGGCTGGCCCAGGGCTGCACGCAGGCAGGTCGCCAGCAGGTCGGCGCCGGCCGCCTCCGTCAGGAGCTCGGCGACGCCGCCGCCCAGCCGGCCGTTCACCTCTATGACGCGCGGGCCGTCAGGGGTGAGCTTCACCTCGGTGTGGAGGGCCCCGTTGTCCACGCCGAGGGCCTCGAGGGCCGCGGTCGCCGAAGCCACCACGCCGGCCAGCTCGGCCCCACCCAGGTCGCTCGGGACGAAGAAGCCGGTCTCGCGCAGGGATGGGGCCTGGTGAAGGCGCCCGGTGACGGCGAAATGGTGGAAGCGACCGCCGACCGCCAGGGTCTCGACCGAGACGTAGTCAGCGAATCGACCGAGCTCGGCGTCCGGACAGCTCGGGAGGTACTCCTCCACCACCATGGGCTCGGACCCGTCCGGCTCACCGTCGAGCCATGACAGCACGCCGGCCAGTTCGCCAGCATTGCCGCACACGAACGTGTGACGGCTCCCCGAGCCCCGTCGGGGCTTGAGCACCACCGGGTAGGGCAGCCGGCGGACCAGGGCGGCCGTCTCGACCCGGTCTCGTTCGGCCGGCAGCTCCCACACGCCGGGCGTCGGCAGTCCCCCGTCACGCAGGGCACGGCGCTGCACGGCCTTGTCGGCCAAGCGCTCGGCCACCGCGAGTGAGTGAAAGGGCAGGCCGAGCCGCTCGGCCAGGTCCGCCATGGGCACCAGATCGTCGTCTCGGAACGCCACCACGCCGTTGGGGCGGTGGCCCGCCACGTCGGCGGCGACGGCGGCCCCGTCCCGGCCTGCGGCGTCGACCACCGGACCGAGCCTGCGGAGGACCCGGGCGTCATGGGCGGCCTTGGGGTCGTCGGAGCGCACCAGCCACACCAGGTCGCACACCGGTGCCGCGGCCGCTGCCAGCTGCAGGAAGGGAAGCGAGCGATAGCCGTGCGGCACCACCACCACGGGGCGCCGGCGCCCACCCGAGCTCATCGCCCGCCCAGAACCGTCCCGGCGCACACCTCGGCGTCGAGGAAGGCACGCACCCGGCTGGCGGGCGAGGGGATGTACGCCGTGTAGTAGCGCACGCCCTCGCTGAGTGCCCCGAACACCCACAGGCGCTCCTCGGGGTCGCCGTCGGCGCGGAGCGGGTGGAAGTCCGCAGAGAGGTCCAGGGAGCCGACCTCCTCGCCGTCCACCTGGAACTGGCGTACCCGGCCCTCGGCGAACAGCTGGCGCAGGAGCGGCGAGGACGAGTCGTGGACGGTCGGCTGGTCGAGATGGGCGGCGATCACGCGATCGACCCGCTCGGCATGCGGGCGCTCGAGGTGTCGGGAGGTGACGATGGCCCCCTCGCCGTCGGAGACCACCTCGGGGGAGGGTCCGAACGGCATTCGGACGATCTCGGCGTCCATGAGCGCCAGCAACTGCTCGGAGCGGTTCACGGGAGGGCCGGCCACCAGGCGGGCGAACCGGTTGCGCAGGTTCCGCTGGAAGTCCCGGTGTGAGTCGGGGGTGAGCCCCCCGAACTCCACCACCGCCCGGACGGTGTCGCGCAGCGGCCGCAGGACCTCGTCAGCCAGCTTGGCCGGGCTGGCCCCGTTGGGCACCACCGCGGCGGCCACGTCGGCCTCCAACAGGTCGGTCACGCGGACCTGGTAGTCCTTGGCGCTCACGTAGGTCACGCCTTCGCCGGCGAAGAAGTGGGCGGCGGCGTCGAAGGCGCCATAGCGCCTGGCGACCGAGGCCAACGCCTCCTCGAAGCGGCCGCACCGCCACGCCCTCCCCAGATGCTCGGCCATCGCCGGCCCCGCCCCGGGGCCATCGGCCGATCGGGCCGACTGGGCGTAGAAGGCCACCGTCATCTCGGCGAAGACGAGCGGCAACAGCTCGGTGCGGGCGTCGACCCGGCGCCGGCGGAGGTCGGGACCGTGGCAGAGGGCCGACACGGCCTCGTCGGTGCAGACGACCGGGCGGAACTCGCCGGTGAGGTCGGACGCCCCGAGAGACTTGGCGTAGTACGGCACGCCGCTGCGGGAGAACATCGTGATACGCGGCTCCCGGCCGCTCGGCCGGTAGCGCAGGTGTCCGTCCCGGCGTACGAACGTGCCGCCTCGACCGCCGGTCAACGCCGTCGGCACGTCGAGGGCCACCAGCCCCATGCCCTGGATGGCGACCGAGGAGCCAGCCGGCACCGTCCGGTGCAGGTCGGTGACCGGGTAGGCCTGCAGGAGGTTCCCGGGCGGCTGCGTGTTGGGGGTGTGGCCGGTGGCGAGCACGACGTGGTCGCACTCGAGCTCCTTGCCGTCGGCAAGCCGGACCCGCTCCCTCCCCTCCACCGCCTCCACGGCCACGGCGGTCGACGGGTGGTGGACGACGCGGAATCCGGTGGGGGCCTCCTGCACCAGGCAGCGATAGGACCACGCCAGGTACTCTCCCATCAGCCGTCGCGGAAGGAAGTCGTGGGGGGTGATCGCCCGGCCCTGCGTCGTGATCTCGCAGCCCTCCCCGACCCACCGGTAGCCCTTCGCCACCGCCCAGTCGAGGAAGTCCATACCCGGCCGACCGGCGGCCTGAGCCGGGAACGGGTACATCGAGTGCTGGCCGCAGGGTGTGTTGAGGATGAGGTAGTCGGGTTGCGAGCCTCCGAAGACCCCCGGCCCCGGCGTCCCCGGCTCGATCACGTGGACGGTGGTCGGGGGCGCGGCAGCGCCCCGCTCGAGGGCACCGCTGACGAGACGTTCGAGCACGGCGAGCCCCCAGGGGCCCATCCCGATGATGGCGACGGCGGTCATCGGTCCCACTCCGACGGCAACGGCCGCCTTCGTGGCGGAACGCCCGGGCGCATCCCGTTCCCGGACCACTCCTCTCCGATGTGCTGGGCTCCGCTTACGTTCGCCATGTTCTTCGCCGTCCCAAGAGCTCGCCTTCTTCCCTGGCACGGTACGAAAGGCGCGTCCCATGGCCGCCTACGCCTCGTCCCACCGCCGACCGGAAGGGTCAGCGGACGCATCGAAACCACTCTGAACAGGAAAGACGTGGAGCCTGGGACCTCGGCAGCGCACTGAAACACCGGCTGGTGGCCCAGCCCGACGGCTGCCATGCAGAATGGGAAGGGCCGCGGCGGGACGCTCGTGAGGCGCACCGGCGATGAAGCCAGGCAAGGGCCGCGGCCTCCCTGAAGTCACGACTCCCGGGCCGGTGCCATGCCCGCGCCCTCCTGGCCACGCGGTGGAAGGCCGGCCGAGCCCGGCGGGGGATCGGATCGTTCGGACCTTCGAGTGACTGGCCGGCGGGCCGGCTCAGGCCGCGTGGGGGTCCGGCGGCGCGGCCACCACGGTCCGGTCCACGTCCACGTCCGCCGGCTACTCGATGCGGGCCGCCGGGTTCTCGCCGGGGGGGACGGGGCTTGCGCTGTCGGCGCTCAGCACCGGGGCGAGGCACCAATCGGGGTGATCCTGCGCCAGGCGCTCCATTCGGTAGGGGCTGTCGAAGAGGGCCAGAAGGGTGCCGTCGGCCCGAGCGAGGACCCTGGTTCCTCGTACTTGGCGCAGGTGCCCGGAGGTCCGCTGGTCGGTACGACGGGCGAGCTTGTAGGGGGCGGAGGCCAGGTCCACCTCGGCGCCGAACTCGTGGGCCAGGCGGTGGGCGAACACTTCGAACTGCATGGCGCCCACCGCGGCCAGCACCGGTACCGGGTCGCCGTCGGGGTCGCGCAGCACCTGGACGACGCCCTCCCGCTCCAGCTGGGAGAGTCCGCGGCGGAACTGCTTGTAGCGGCCGGTGTCGCGGGGCCGGACCGAAGCGAACAGCTCGGGGGCGAAGGTGGCGATCGGCGGGAAGGCCACCGGCTGGGCGTCGTAGAGGGTGTCGCCGATCTGCAGGCCCCCCGCGTTGACCAAGCCGACGACGTCCCCGGGGTAGGCCACGTCGATGGTGTCGCGTTGGGAGCCGAAGATCGAGGCCGCGTACTTGGTCGAGAACGGTCGGCCGCTCGGGCCGTGCACCAGGGTCATGCCCCGGGTGAATCGCCCGGAGCACACCCGAACGAAGGCCACGTGGTCGCGATGGGCGGGGTCCATGTTGGCCTGGATCTTGAACACGAAGCCGGCGAACGGCGCCTCGAGCGGGCGGAGCAACCCTTCTTCGTCAGGCCGAGGCTCCGCCGGGGGGGCCAGGTCCACCACCGCGTCAAGGAGGTGGCGAACCCCGAAGTTGGTCAGCGCCGAGCCGACGAACAGCGGGCTCGACTCGCCGGCGAGGAACGAAGCCACGTCCAGCGTGGCCCCGACCTCGTCGAGCAGGGCCGCCGCTTCGTGCGCCTGGCGCCAGACGTCGCCCTCCTCGGCAGCGGCCCGTTCGGGGTCGAAACGCTCCTCGGGCGCGGCGGTGGCGCCGTGCGCGGTGCGTCGGTAGCGGACGAAGCTCCCGTCGCGGCGGTCGACGACGCCGCGGAAATCGCCGGGGATCCCGACCGGCCAGGTCACCGGCGTGGGCCGCAGCCCGATCTGGGCTTCGATCTCGTCGAGCAGCTCCAGTGGGTCGCGACCTGGCCGATCGTACTTGTTGAGGAACGTGAGCACCGGGAGCGACCGGGCGCGGCACACCTCGAACAGCTTGAGGGTCTGGGCCTCGACGCCCTTGGCCACGTCGAGAACCATGATCGCCGCGTTTGCCGCCGCGAGCACCCGGTAGGTGTCCTCGGAGAAGTCCCGGTGCCCGGGCGTGTCGAGCAGGTTGACGACGTGGTCGCGGTAGGTGAATTGCAGCACCGTGGAGGTGATCGAGATGCCCCGCTGCTGCTCGAGGTCCATCCAGTCCGACGTCACCCGTCGGCGCCCCGCGCGGGCCTTCACCGCCCCCGCTTCGGCCACCGCCCCCGCATAGAGGAGGAACTTCTCTGTCAGGGTGGTCTTGCCCGCGTCGGGGTGGCTGATGATGGCGAACGTCCGACGCCGGGCCGCCTCGGCGGGCACCGCGGGGTCGGCCGCGAGCTCCAGGCTCACCGCCGCACCGTCGGGCGGTGCTGTCGCGCCTCGCGTCGCAGCGTCTGGGCCATGGCCTCGGCCGCGTCGAGTTGGTCCCGCAGCGTCTCGCAGCGCCGCTCAGCGGCCGTTGCGAACAGCTCCAGGCACTCGACCAGCTCCGCTTGCTCACGACCGCCCGCTCCGCCAGCCAGGCGCTCGCGCAAGTCCAACAGCTGTCGCATCTCGTCGAGGGTGAAGTCGAGGGGTTTCATGTGCTTCACCAGTCTCAGCCGCTCGACGTCGCCGTCGGTGTAGAGGCGGAACCTCCCGGCGCTGCGTCCGGAGGGCGGAACCAGGCTCACCTCCTCGTAGTGTCGGATGGTTCGCAACGACAGCCCGACCGCCTCCGACACCTCCCCGATCCGGTACATGCCTTCGATCACGGCGGCACCCTACCGCCTTACCGTACCCTCACGTAACAGTAGGGTTGGTCGCCTCTGGCGCTGCCCCGCGCGGATGACGTGGCTGCGCCGGCGAAGGCTCATGCCATTGACCGCGACCCAGTATGGTCTCGGTGCCCGTGTCCGGAGGAGTCCCGTGCCGATGCTGCTTCGACCGCCCGTCCTGCTCCCCATCGCCGTAGACGACCCGTCGATCACCGAGGACCTGCTGGTGCGGTACGGACCGTACTGGCCGGTGCAGCGGTACGTGAGCAACGACGCCGAGTACGCCGCCCTGAGCGGTGGACCGAAGGGCGTGACCATGCCGGTTGCGCCCGTGTTCCGCGGCAACTGGGCACTACCCGGCGAGGTGCTGCCTGGTGTCGAGCCGTTGCTCCACAACGAGCGGTTCGTGGACGGTGCTCGGCGTCTCTTCGGCGCAGAGTTGGTGCGGCCCACCACGGTGTACGTCAACCTCACGCACCAGATGCCGTTCCCGCAGGGCCCCGGGCACACCGACGTGCCCGCCTTTCGGGGCTTCGACCGAAGCACGTACCCGATCACCTTCCTGACGCTCATGGGGTTGTCCGGGCTCTTCGAGGACGCGCGCGTCAAGGTCGCGACTGCGGTGTCGTGGTTCTACCGCGGGCAGGACGGGGGCTTCGAGTACTGGCCCGGCGGTCCGGACGCACCGCCGGTGGTCCACGAGGGCGACATCTGGAACACGGGCATCGTCGCGGACAACGACTTCATGTGGCACCGAGCCCGCGCCGTTGGCCGTCCACGGGACGGGCTCGAGCTCATAACCCTCGACACAGAGCTCGTCTCCGGTGCGGGCGCATGGGCGATCGTGCAGGACGGTGTGGAGCAGCGACGATTCGGCCGGGAAGCACTCCGGGTCAGCCTCTCCTGGAAGGCTCTCGCCTTCGTGGACGAGACGGAGCGCAGGCATTACGACGAGCACACGGCCGACCTTGCCGTGCCCGAGGTCTTGCGCCGCTTCGAGCGCGACCTCACGTCGCGTGGTCGACGGGTCGTGATCCCCGGCGATCCCTTCCGAGATCCCGACTTCATCGGGCTGCTGCACGACGAGTACGTCTGCACGCCCGGCACCCACGCGGCCTGAAGTACTTCGCCAGGCCGGCGAGTCGGGCCCCACGCTGCGCAGGGCCGGACAGGCTCCCATAGCATTGCCCCCACAAGAGCAAGGAGGGTTCGTGGCCTACCAGGATCGTTCCATCGGCGTGACCGAGGATGCCCTCACCATCCGGGGCTACTACTTCCCTGGCACCGTCAAGCGCGTGCCGCTGGCCTCCATCCGTTCGGTCCGCCGGGCCGACATGTCTGCGTTCCGGGGCAGGGGCCGCATCTGGGGGACCGCCAACCCGGGGTACTGGGCCAACTTCGACTCGAGGCGCCCGCGCAAGACGGTCGCCTTCCTCGTGGACGCCGGAAAGGCGGTCAAGCCGTTCGTGACCCCGGACGACCCCGCGGCATTCGAATCGGCGCTGCGCGAGCGCGGCGTCGAGGTCACCGACAGCGGATCCTCACCGGTGATCTGAGGCCACAGGTCGAGGACCTGACGGAGACCTCGCCCCACCTCGTCCAAGAGGGACGGCGGAGCGGAGGGGCGCGATCGGCGAGGTCGGTCTGCGTGCCGCGGATCTCGGCGCTTCTCTCATGATCGAGTTGAAGAGCTCCTTCTGTCGGCTGCGTCGTACGTGCGACATCGATCAGTCCAGTGAGGAAGGCTGCGGGCTCTGCGCGGAGACGTCGGCGCCCCACCGAGCCTCGACGTTTCCCCATCGCCAGTAGGCGAGAGCGACAGCCCAGACGACGACGAACAGGCCAGCGATGCAGACGCCCGCGAGGTTGATGTTGAAGCGAGCCACCGTGTCCCAGAAGGTCCCGTGGAGGTGGACCTCGTTGGTGAGGACGCCGAGGATCTCAATGGTGCCAATGATGAGCGCCGCTCCAATGGAGAGGCCGGTGATGACCAGGTTGTAGTACACCTTGCGCACCGGCCTGGCGAACGCCCACCCGTAGGCGAAGTTCATGAAGCAGCCGTCGAGGGTGTCGAAGAGCATCATGCCGCCCGAGAAGAGGAACGGCAGGGCCAGCACCGCGTAGTAGGGAAGGCCCTGGATGGCGGCGTAAGCGGTGGCCGCCAGGAGCACGACTTCGGTGGCGGTGTCGAAGCCGATGCCGAAGATCATCCCCACGAAGTACAGCTGCCAGGTGTGGTTGATGGACTTCATGAACCTCCCGAAGAACCGGTACATGAGCCCCCGGGACTGGAGCTGCGCCTCGAGCTCGGCCTCGTCGTAGGTGCCGCGACGCATCTCCCGGAAGACCTTGACGATCCCCGACAGCACGATGAGGTTGAGCACGGCGATCAGGTAGAGGAACGAGGCCGAGACCATCGTGCCGGCCGCTCCTCCTGCCGTCTCGTAAGTGGACGAAGGGTTGACGACCGCCCCGAACACGGCTCGCGCCGCGAACGTGAGGCCGACGCCCACGCCGATGACGATGGTCGAGTGTCCGAGCGAGAAGAAGTAGCCGGTGGCAAGAGGCCGTTTGCCGTCGGCCATCAGCTTGCGGGTGGTGTTGTCGATGCACGAGATGTGGTCGGCATCGAAGGCGTGTCGGAAGCCCAGGAACCAGGCGGTGACGGCCACGCCCAGACCGATGCCGAGGCCCCTGGTGCCGCCATAGCCCCGGTAGTCGATGTGCTGGGGTATGACCACTGCCACGTAGATGATCCATCCGAGTGCGTTGACGGCCAGGATGGATACGAACATCAGGGCCACTCGGACCCACTCCGCGCTCGACAGCGTGCCGCTGAGCCGGTGGAAGCGAGCACGTGGCCTCGGGCTCCGACCGGCTTGGTCTGCACGGTGGCTCATCCTTCCGGTGTCTCGCGATCTCGGGGAGCGAGGTCGACGACCGGTCCGACCACGATGACGGCGGGAGCGCCGAGGTCGACGTCGGGGAGTCCGGCGAGCGTGGTGCGGACCATTCGCTGCGCCGGAGTCGTTCCGTCTTGGATGACGGCGACCGGGGTGTCGGCTGCGCGGCCGGCATCGACGAGTGCAGCGGCGATGGCCGTGCGCGAAGCCATCCCCATGAGGATGGCGAGGGTTCCTCCGGTATGGGCCAGCGCCTCCCAGTTGGGTTCCTGCCCAGGGCCGGGGGCGTTACAGGGATCAGGGGAGTGCCCGTTGACGACCGTGACGGACGAGGCGAGGCCCCTGTGGGTCGCAGGGATGCCGGCCGCGCCGAGCACACCGAGCGCTGACGTCACCCCAGGGACGATCCGCCAGGGGATCCCGGCCTCCTCGAGGGTCTCGATCTCCTCGGCGCCACGCCCGAAGACGAAGGGATCTCCGCCCTTGAGCCGGACGACGACCGCCGACGTGCGGCCATGCTCGACGAGCAGGCGACCGATCTCCTGCTGCCGGCGATCGGCGCCGGGGGTGTCGGTGCCCGGCCGCTTCCCGACGTCGATGCACCGGGCCCCGCTCCGAACCAGGGCCAGGACGTCGGGCGTGACCAGGCGGTCGTGGAGGACCACGTCGGCAGAACGCAGGAGCTCCGCTCCCCTGAGGGTGAGAAGGCCCGGATCACCAGGTCCGGCGCCGACCAGGTACACGGTCATCGCGCCGTGGGCCTCGTGTCCGCGCCCGGTGTGCCAGGCCGAGGTTCGCTCTCGGTCCCGCAGTGACGCCGAAGGGCGCGTTCGAGGCGCGGGAACTGGCCCCGTCGGGGCACTGCGATGCGGACGGTGCCATCCAGACCGAAGCTGGCGCAGTCACGCACGACGATCCCCTCGGTCAGCAGCTTCGCCCGCAGCGCTCCCGACCCCTCGACGAGGGCCCACGGCCCATGGCCGGCACGCACGGACAGCTCGTACGAACGGAGAAGGTCGGCCAACTGGTCCCGAAGCGCCGCGGTCTGACTCGACCACGCTGGCAGGTCGACGGGGCGCATGAGGTCCGCAAGGGCGGCCGTCGCCAGCCCGTTGACCGACCATTCGGGCTGGCTCCGGCGGATCCGCCACATCAGCGCGTCGTCCGCGCAGAGCACGTACCCGAGGCGCAGTCCTGGGCAGGCGAGGAGCTTCGTCAGCGACCCCACCACGACGGACCCGTGCAGGTGGTCACCTCGGGTCCACGTGCCGGTGGCGAGGGGCCAGAAGGCCTCGTCCCACACCCCCGCCTTTGCACCCGCCGGGGCGAGGGTCCCCAGCGGGTTGTTGGGGTTGGACCGCCACAGGGGCCCGCCGGCCCGGGGGTACAGGGAGAAGTCGGGCTCCTCGACCGTCCCGCCGAGGACCGATCCGGTCAGGGCGATCGCCTCTGCCCCGCCGTTGGTGAGCAGCAGGTGCTCGGGCTCCACTCCCATGGCTTCGGCGAGGGCCGCGGTGGCCCGCGCCGGGTCCGGGTAGTGGGCGATGGCACCGAGGTGCCGCTGCACGGTTGCCGAGGGGTCGGGTGCCACGGGACAGAGGCTGGCCGACAGGTCCAGCACGGATGCCGGATCGATCCCCAGCTCCGCGGCCAGGCGCGCGCCGTTGCCGCCGTGATCTCGCCGATCGACCGATGCCCTCGTCAACGGACACCTCGACACGGGTGGTCGGTCCTCGAGCAGCGCCAGAGCTCCAGCACGAAGGGGGACGCGAGGGCGGCCGCAGCGACGACCGTGACCCGCCGGGCCAGCAGCCGAGCGCGGACGATGTCCCCTGGCGTGGCAGCACGTCCGTCGCCAAGCGCCACCCGGTGCTCGACCACCTCGCCGTAGCGGTTGGTCCCGCCAAGGCGAAGACCGAGCGCGGCGGCGAACGCCGCTTCCACCACACCGGCATTGGGCGAGGGGTGGCCGGGGGCCTGTCGGCACACCGCCCGCCCGATGTCGAGGGCGCGGCGCGGCGCGCACAGCGCGACGATCGCCGCCCCGACCCGGGCCGGTACGAAGTTCAGGACGTCGTCGGTGCGTGCCGACGCCCAGCCGAAGCGGCGGTAGCGGTCGTTTCGGTAGCCGACCATGGCGTCGAGCGTGTTCACGGCGCGGTAGGCCGCTGCACCGACCGGTCCCCCCAATGCTGCCCAGAGGAGCGGCGCCACGACGGCGTCCACGGTGTTCTCGGCCACCGATTCGACCACGGCTCGAGCGATCTCCGCCTCGTCGAGGCCCGCCGGGTCGCGTCCGACGAGTGCAGGGAGCGACCGCCGCGCCTCTTCGATCCGCCCCCAGGCCAGCGCCTCGCCGACCTCGGAGGCGTGACGATCGAGGCTGCGAGCGCCGAGCGTCGCGGCCACCACCGCGACGGAGAAGGCGCGGTCGGCTGCGACCCCGCCAATCCGTCGGGCCCCGGTAGACAGCAGCGCGACGGGGACGGCGGCGGCGGCGAGCCCGGCCCCCAGGTGCCGGACCCCACTCAGTCGGTGGTCGCTCCACGCCCGTGCTTCGCGTCGGGTCATGACCCGGCCGAACCACGCCACTGGGTGCAGCCGGTCCGGGGGGTCTCCGACGAGGTGGTCCAGCACCACGGCCGCAGCGGCCGATGCACTCCGCAGTCGCCAGCCGGTCACCAGCGGACCCCTGAGACGAGGAGCGCCGCCGTCTCGGACACGATCACGGCCGCTCCGAGGACGTCACCGGTGAAACCTCCCAGACGACGGCGTGCGACCCAGAGAAGGGCCGCTACGGCCACCACCGCTGCTCCGACGCCCGCGCCAGCAGGGGCTCCTCCGGACCAGATGGCCAGCGACGTGCCCACCACCACCCCGGCCGAGGCAGCCAGCGCGGCGCCAGCGACCCCTCCTCCAAGGAACGCCGTCGCCAGACCTCCCGTCGACCGGGCGTAGGGGAACACGAGCATGGCGACCACCATGAGCGAGCGCGACACGCACCAGACACCGACGACCAACGCGATGTCCGGGCGCAGGGCGCCGAAGGCCGCGAAGCGCAGGAGGAGCACGGCCACCGTCGCGGCCACCCCGAACGCACCGACGTCAGGCTGGGACATGACCTGGAGCCTGCGTTCCCGACCCAGGTGGGGCAGCAGGCCGTCGGCGCTGTCGGCCAGCCCATCGACGTGCAGCATCCCGGTCAGGACCAGGTCGGTGGTGACGGCCAGCGCTGCCGGCACCAGCGGCCCGTGCCACCCCTTGGACGCCGCCCACCAGACGAGACCCACGATCGCGCCTGCCGCCGCCCCGACAAGGGGGAACCAGCGGAGGGTCGCCGGGTTGGGCTCCCGGGCCGGCCCGAAGGGGGTGAGGAACCCGAGAGCGGCGAGCACTACAGCTCCAGCGTGCGGCCGGCCACGACGAGGAGCACACGGTCGGCGATGGCTGCCACCGTCTGGTTGAGGTGTCCCACGGCGTCCACGAACGCCCTCCCGACGGCGGTGGCCGGATGCACGGCCAGCCCGACCTCCTCCGACACGAGCACGGTGCTCCCCGTGCGCGCCTGGAGAGCGTGGACCAACGCCTGCCCGTCGACCTCGAGATCCGATGCCGACGCCACCCAGGTGCCGAGGCTGTCCACCAGGACGCTCCCGTCGAGGTGCGCCAGGAGCGCTGGCAGCTCGGTGCTCGAACGCAGCTCGACGGTGCTCCATGTCCTCGGCCGGCGAGCGCGGTGCGCGGCCACGCGGCGCTCCATCTCCTCGTCGGTGACCGACGCCGTCGCCCCGTAGGTGACGGTCCCGCCACCCTCCGAGGCGAGGTCGGCGGCGAGCCGCTCCGCGACCATCGACTTGCCCGAGCGGGTGCCACCGAGCACCAGGGTGACGCCCGTGCCGTGATGGGTGCTCATCAGCCCTCCGCTGCCGAGGCCAGCACCCGAGCGCGGATGGTGTCGGCCAGCACTGCTCCCTCCCCGGGCCGCTCGATGTCCTCGAGCAGCACGTAGTCGGCAGACAGGGTCGCCGCCAGCGACCGCGCCAGACCGAGGCGGGCTGGTCCCGTCTCGGCGTCAACGACCAGGCACGCCACCCCGGTCGCCGCCAGCTCGGCCGCGGCCGAGTCCACCGCCGCGAGCGGGTCGTCACCACCTGCGGTGGCCCGGCCGTCCGTGACGAGCACGACCGCCGGTCGCGGCCCGCCTGGTCGCTGTGCCGTCCGCACGAGCGACGTGACCTGCCTCAGGCCGGCAGCAAGCGGCGTCCGGCCGCCGCTCGGCAGGTCAGCCAGGCGGGCGCGCGCCACCTCGACCGACCCGGTCGGACGCAGGACGAGCTCGGCCGACTCGCCCCTGAAGGCCACCATCGCCACCCGGTCCCGGCGCCGGTACGCGTCGCCGAGGAGCGACATGACGGCAGCGCGGGCGGCTTCGAGCCTGCGGCGACCGGCGATCGAGCCCGAAGTGTCGACGGCGACGATGACCAGTGTCGCTCGGGGCTCGGCCGACACGGTGGCCTGGAGGTCCTCCACCGCCAGACCCTGTCCGCCATGTCCACGGTCCTCACCGACGGTCCGAGTGGCGTAGGACAGCGCCGTGGCCGCCCCATCGACGCGCTGGCGGGGGTCGCTGAGGGGCACGTGGCCGATGCGGCGCCCCCGGGCACCTCCGGCGGCCGCCGCTCCGTTCCCGGTCGCCCCCTGGCTCCTCGTCGCGGCACCGGGGGGCCGCGGGAGCGAAAGCTGCCGTGCGTCGACCTGGATGTCAGGCCGATCCAAGGCGTCGGGGGCCGGCGCGTGCTGGCCGACCGGCTGGTCCTGGCCGTCGGATCCCCCTCCGCCGTCCGGTCGTGGACCATCTGGAAGTCCTGTACCTTGCCGCGGCGCGGTGTCCGGCTGCGCTCCTCGCCCGGTCGCCGGGTCGTCGGCGGCCTCTTCGCCTCCGAGCACCCGGTCGAGCGCCGAGGCGAGCTCTCCGGACGCGATGCCGGGCGGCTCGAAGGGGTCGCGTCGGCGACGATGCCCGAGGACGAGCGGAGCCACACGGCGCAGGTGCCCAGGGCCGGGGCGGTGCGCTCCCTCGAGCCCGGCCAGGGCACCGGCGGCGCGGCACAGCGCGAGATCGGCCCGAAGGCCCTGAGCCCCGACTGCCACCGCCAGCTCGGCCGCGGCCACGACGACCGTGTCGTCGCATGGCACCGGACGGGTGGACGCCAACGACCGGCGGATCTGCTCGTCGGGCGACGGGTCGGATGCCCCCGTCGACTCGAAGGCCAGCTGGCGGCGCACGATCTCGGCCCGCAGGGCAGGGTCCTCGGGCGCCCTGACGTCGACTGCCAGGCCGAATCGGTCGAGCAGCTGGGGGCGCAGCTCCCCCTCTTCGGGGTTCATCGACCCGACCAGCACGAACCGTGCGGGATGGGTCTCGGAGAACCCGTCGCGCTCGACGCGGTTCAGACCGGAGACGGCCACGTCGAGCAAGACGTCCACCAGTTGGTCGGGCAGGAGGTTCACCTCGTCCACGTAGAGGACCCCCCCGTGGGCGGCGGCGAGCAGCCCCGGGCGGAAGGC
>DAHUYA010000036.1 GCA_027315445.1 Acidimicrobiaceae bacterium
AGGGGACCCGGGTGGTCGCCAACCTCGAGGTGGACGACCCCGCGTCCCTGCGGATCGGCATGCCGCTCGAAGCCCGGATGGTGGCGTTCGACGAGGAGCTGACGCTGCCGGTGTTCCGGCCGGTGGAGGGCGCCTGATGGACTTCACGTTCTCCGAGGCCCAGCAGGCGGTCACCGACGCCGCCGAGGCGGTGCTCGCGGGGATGGCCGACCCCGAACGGGTGGCTGAGGTCGAGGCCACCGACGACCGGGTCGACCGCTCCCTGTGGTCCGCCCTGGCCGCGGGCGACCTGCTCGGGCTGGCGGTGCCGTCGGGGTTGGGGGGTGCCGGGCTGGGCCTGACCGAGCTGTGCCTCCTGCTCGAGGTGCAGGGCCGGCACGTGGCCCCGGTTCCCCTCTGGTCGACGCTCGTCCTGGGCGCGCTCCCCGTCGCCCGGTTCGGCGACGAGGAGTTGCAGCGGCGCTGGCTGCCCGAGGTCGCCTCGGGCCGCTGCTTCCTGAGCGCCGCCCTGACGGCGACCGCCAACCGGGGCGAGCCGGCGATGGCGGCCACGACCGTGGGCCCCGGCTGGCGGCTCGACGGCACGGAGGCGGCGGTCCCCCAGGCCCACCTGGCCGACCGGGTGGTTGTCCCGGCCCGCGCCGAGAGCGGGGGAGTGGTGCTGGCGCTGGTGGACCCGCGGGCCGACGGGGCCCGGCTCGAGATGGCGGCCACCACCAACCGGGAGCTGCACCCGCACCTGCACCTCGACCGCTACCAGGTGCCCGCCGAGGACGTGCTGGCCGGACCGGAGCAGGGGGCGGCGGCCCTGGGCTGGCTGCTCGACGCCGCGGCCACCGGGCTGTGCGCCCTGCAGGTCGGGGTGGCCGAGGCCGCGGTTCGGCGCACGGCCGACTACCTGAACCAGCGGGTCCAGTTCGAGCGCCCGCTGGCCAGCTTCCAGGCGACCAAGCTACGGGTGGCCGACGCGGCGATCGATCTCGAGGCGATGCGGGTCACCCTCTGGCAGGCGGCGTGGCGGCTCGACACCGGACGTCCGGCGGCCGCCGAAGTGGCGATCGCCAAGTGGCAGGCCGCCGAGCGGGGCCAGCGGGTGGTGCACGCCACCCAGCACCTGCACGGCGGGGTGGGGGCGGACGTCGGGTACCCGATCCACCGGTACTTCCTCTGGGGCAAGCAGATCGAGCTGCTGCTGGGCGGACCGACGGTGCAGTTGGCCCGCCTGGGCCGCCTGATCGCCGAGGGCGCCGGGCCGGCGGCCGAGCGGGCGGCGTCGTGAGCGCGCCCACCCCGCCGTCGCGACCCGCGGGTTCTGTCTCGGTGGGCGAGGCCCTGCCGGCCCTCGACATCCCGATCACCCGGACCCTGGTCGTGTCGGGCGCGGTCGCCAGCCGCGACTACCAGGACGTGCACCACGACCCGGTGAAGGCACGCCGACGGGGCTCCAAGGACATCTTCATGAACATCCTCACCACCAACGGGCTGGTCGGTCGCTACGTGACCGACTGGGCCGGCCCGTCGTCCCGGCTGCGCCAGGTGTCGATCAGGCTGGGGGCGCCCAACTACCCCGACGACACCATGACGATGACGGGGTCGGTCACCGCCCTGCTCGGCCCGGACGACCTCGAGGCGGGCTTCCAACGGGTGGAGGTCAGGGTGCGCGGCGCCAACAGCCTGGGCGACCACGTCACCGGCACGGTCGTCGTGGCGCTGCCCGAGGACGCCGGGGTGCCGTCGTGACCGGGCACCACTTCGCCGGCCGGGTGGCGATCGCCGGGATCGGCGCCACCGAATTCTCGAAGGACTCGGGCCGCTCCGAGCTCCGGTTGGCGGTGGAGGCGGTGGCGGCCGCCCTCGACGACGCCGGCGTCGAGCCGCAAGAGGTGGGCGGCATGGTGACCTACAGCGCCGACACCAACCCCGACGTCGACATCGCCCGCAGCCTGGGCATCGGGGAGCTCACCTTCTTCAGCCGCATCCACTACGGCGGGGGTGCGGCGTGCGGGACGGTGCAGCAGGCCGCCCTGGCGGTGGCGTCGGGCGTGGCCGACGTGGTGGTCTGCTACCGGGCCTTCAACGAGCGCTCGGGCAACCGATTCGGCGCCGGCGTGCAGGGGCGCGTCCCGGTCGCCAACGCGGAGATGGCCCACTTCGCCTCCTACTCGCCGGTCGGGCTGCTGACTCCCGCCCAGTGGGTGGCCATGGCGGCCCAGCGGTACCTGCACGTGACCGGGGCGACCGGCGAGGACCTCGGCCGGGTGGCGGTGGCCGACCGCCGGCACGCCGCCACCAACCCCAAGGCCTGGTTCTATGGCAAGCCCATCACCCTCGAGGACCATCAGGCCAGCCGCTGGATCGTCGAGCCGCTCCGCCTCCTCGACTGCTGCCAGGAGACCGACGGCGGCCAGGCCCTGGTGGTGACCTCCCTCGAGCGGGCGCGGAACCTGCGCCACCCACCGGCGGTGGTGCGGGCCGCCGCCCAGGGGTCCGGGGCCGGGCAGGACATGATGACCAGCTACTACCGCGACGACCTGCTGGGGCTGCCGGAGATGGCCGTGGTGGCCCGCCAGCTCTGGTCGACGTCGGGGCTCGGGCCCTCCGACATGCAGGCCGCCATCCTCTACGACCACTTCACCCCGTACGTGCTCTACCAGCTCGAGGAGCTCGGCTTCTGCCCCAAGGGCGAGGCCAAGGACTTCGTGCGCGACGGCAACATCGAGCTGGGCGGCCGCCTGCCGATCAACACTCACGGGGGCCAGCTCGGCGAGGCCTACGTGCACGGGATGAACGGGATCGCCGAGGGGGTGCGCCTGGTGCGCGGGACCTCGGTCAACCAGGTGGAGGGCCTCGAGCACGTGGTGGTGACCGCCGGCACCGGGGTTCCGACCAGCGGGCTCATCCTCGGCGCCGATCGCTGATCGTCGTCGGCCGACCCCGGGGTGACCACCGGTGGCGGACCCCGACCGAAACGGACACCCGCCAGAGCCGAGCGCGGCACCCGGCGAGCAGCCAGACTCGAGACGACCCGCAGGATAACCCGAGGAGGACGACCCATGACGACCCGCTCCCTCTATGACTACGTCCCGCATCACCGCACCAAGGAGAAGCTCGAACACGTCGCGGGACCGGTCAAGGTGAGTGAGCAGCTGCCCCGAGGGAACGTTGCCGCACGCTTCAACTCGTGGTTCGCGGTGAAGGTGACCAACGGGATCGGCACCATGTGGTGCGCGTACGCCTTCGCCGCCCTGGCGCTCGTGAGCCTTCCGGCCGCCGTCAGCTCGCACAGCGCCGTCACCCTCGTTTCGTGGGTGTCGCAGACCTTCCTCCAGCTGGTTCTCTTGTCGGTGATCATCGTCGGCCAGAACGTGCTCGCCACCGCCGCGGACAAGAGGGCCGAAGCGACGTTCAACGATGCCGACGCCGTGCTCCACGAGGTCGTGAAGCTCCAAGAGCACCTCTTGGCCCAGGACGAGGTCCTCCAGAAGCTGCTCGGCGAGGTGGCGGTCTCGTAGCACCGACCTGTCCGTCATCGGACCGGCCACACGCGACGCCCGGCGCTCAGCGGTGCCGAGCGGTGCCGAACCTTGACCGCGACAGGGGCACCGGGGCGACGAGGTCGACGAGCAGGGCGGGGGCCCCACCCCCAGGGGCATCGACCGCACTGGAAGCCCGGCCGGCGGTGCGACCAGTATGGAGACCATGGACGGACGAGGAGCCCACCCCGTCTCCGCCCGGCACGCTCGGGGGCGACCGAGTCGGGTCGGCATTCTCTGGAGAGGAGAGCCCGGTGCGACGCGGCCACGCCAGGACCGGGGGCTCGAGCCGCTCTTCGAGGCGCTCGGCGGGGCGGGGGTCGAGGTGGTTCCCCTGCCCTACGGTGACGAGCAGGTCGACGAGGTGCGAGCCCGGCTGCGGGTCCTCGACGGCGTGCTCGTCTGGGTGAACCCGATCCAAGATGGGGCCACTCGAGCACTCGTCGACGAGCTCCTGCGCGACGCCACCGACCACGGCGTGTGGGTTTCAGCCCACCCCGAGGTGATCGCGAAGATGGGAACGACGGAGGTGCTCTACACGACTCGGGAGCTCGGTTGGGGAGCCGACGTCGGCCGCTACCGAGACCCGCAGGAGCTGGCCCTGCGCTTGCCCGAGCGGTTGGCCCTCCACGGGCGGCTCGTGGTGAAGCAAGGTCGCGGCAACGGTGGCAACGGTGTGTTCGGCGTCGAGCTCGTCGAGCCGACCGAGGCGGTGACGCTTCACACGACGGTCCGGGTGAGCGACGCCCGGGTGCACGACGGCTCCTTCGAACAGCTCAGCCTCGGCGAGTTCGTCACACGTTGCACGCCGAGGTTCGAGTGGTCCGGCCTCCTGGTCGACCAGCCATACCAGGGCCGCCTGGTTGAGGGAATGCTGCGCTGCTACTTCTCCCACGACGAGGTCGTCGGCTTCTGCCACCAGTGGCCAACGGGCCTCCTCGACATCGACCCGGACGCCGAGCTGGCGCCGCGGCCCTCGTCGGTCATGGAGGGACCGGACGCCAAGAGCCACCAGCGGCTGCGTCGGCGGGCCGAGCACGAGTGGGTGCCCGAGATGGCGAGACGGCTCGGGCTCGAGGCGCAGGAGCTCCCCGTGATCTGGGATGCCGACTTCCTCTACGGGCCGAGAGACGACCGCGGTCGGGACACCTACGTGCTCTGCGAGATCAACGTCAGCGCGGTCTGGCCGTTCCCGCCGATGGCGGCGGCCACGATCGCCCTCAATACGGCCGCGCGCATCGATGAGCATCGCCGAGGCCTCCCAGGCCGCCGCGCACCTCGCCGCGGTCCCGTCGGTCCCACTGTGTGAGCATGGAGCCGGTTGCCGACCGAACGTTGTCGCAGTCAGAAGACCCCGAACCGGACTGCTGATGCCACTCCGAAGAGCAACGAGTAGACGGCGAAGGGGTAGAGCGTCCTGGTCTTGAAGTAACGAGTCAAGAAGATCACCGCGAACAGCGACGTGGCCATTGCCGCGAGGCTTCCCGCTACGACCTGACCTCTGATGCCGTTACCGAAATGACCGAGCAGGTCGGGGACCTTGAGCGCGCCGGCGGCGAAGATGACCGGTGTCGAAAGCAGGAACGAGAACCGCATCGCGTTCTCCCGATTGAGACCGCGGAACATGCCGCCGACCATGGCGATGCCCTCCCGGCTGATCCCTGCGAGAAGCGCAAGGGCTTGTCCGGCACCGACGATGGCGGCGGTCGGGAAGCCCATACGGGCGAGCTCGTGCTCGGCGGTGCGGTCCATGGGCACGATGCGGTCGTCGCGCAAGCGACGAGCTGCCGAGCTCGCCGGCAGCGACCCGGACGGCGACGTTGCGGCGTCCTCGCCGATCTCGAAACGCTGGGCGAACCCGTGCCCGACGGGGACCGGGATCCGGGTCGGACGCGGGTGGCGCTGGAACCATTCGCCGAGCAGGAGGATGCCCCCGTTGACCACGAGGAAGATGGCCGCCGCGAGGGGCTTGGCGAAGAGCACCCGGAAGTCGTGCTCGAAGACCAGCCCGAGGATCCCGACCGGGACCGTGGCGGTGACGATCAACCAGGCGAGGCGCTCGTCGTCGGTGCGCACCTGCCGGCGGACGAGGCTGCGGAAGAAGCCGGCGATGAGGCGGCCCCACTCCCGGGCGTAGAAGGCGAGGAGGACCATCGCCGTCGCCAGGTGCAGTCCGACGATGAATGCCAGGTACGGGCTTTCCGCCCTGGACTCCTGGCTGACGAGGGTGGCCCACGAACCCCCGATCCACGACGGGATGAGGACGGTGTGCCCGAGGCTCGAGACCGGGAAGAGCTCGGTGAGGCCCTGGATCAGGCCGATGACGATCGCCTGCAAGAAGTTCATGTGGTACACGCCATGCGGGGTGGTGGCGAGCAGCATGGGCAGGGCTCCTGTGCGCTGTTCGGGTCCCGGACGAGGCCAAACCATACCGTAGCATTTGCCACAATTCGGGGTTGTAGCATTCGTTACATGGCATCATGGCGTGTCCTC
>DAHUYA010000041.1 GCA_027315445.1 Acidimicrobiaceae bacterium
GGAGGCCTCGCGCTTGTTGCCGTGGAACGCGCGCTCGGCGTAGCGCTTTCTGAGCAGCCACTTTGTTGTGGCAGCCCCAGGGTGGGATTGTGCGAACACCCTTGCGCTGGTCGAGGGACCAGCGATCCTGCTCACGCCACCCAACACTGTGCTTCGGACCGGCAGTGGAGATCGCTGAAGTGAGGGCGCTCACAGACAAGGGCCGCCCTTGTAACAGCCCTCCGTATATTGCATTATTACGGAAGGTTAGTGTGCTATAGTTCCGTATTGGTGCCCATAGCGGAAGGCAGCGGGCGGGGCCACGAGGAAATCGTGATGTGGAACGGCGCGCCGATCCGAGCCTGGGTCCCGGACCTCCTCGCCAGCCAGGACTTCGAGGTCGGCATTCGCACGGCCCGACGCACTGAACAGGTCGTCGCAGCCGTCCGCGCGAGTGGCGGCGCCTCCGCACGCAACGAGGCGCTCGCCTTGCTGTTGCTGCGGGCAGAAGGGGTGGCGTCTTCGTACATCGAGGGACTGCGCACCCCTCTCGCCGACGTTGCCGCGGCCGAGGTTGGCGATACCTCGAACTCCACCGCCACCTGGGTGGCCGACAACCTCACCGCGGTGCGCCGTGCCCTCGGCGGGGCCGGGCGCAACCTCACCATCGAGGACATCCACGAGTGGCATCAGCGCCTCATGGGCGCGACAGGTCGTCTGCCTGAGGAGATGGTCGGAGCCTTTCGCACCGCCCAGTCCTGGATCGGTGGTACCTCACCGCACAGTGCCTCCTTCGTCCCTCCTCCGCCCGAGCGAGTAGAGGACCTCATGGTCGATCTCATCGGGTTCGTGAATGCCGAGGGGGTGGACCCGGTCACCCAGGCTGCAGTCGCCCATGCCCAGTTCGAGATCATCCACCCCTACGGGGACGGCAACGGCCGGATCGGGCGGATCCTGATCGGCTGGATCCTCGCCCACCGCACAGCGATCACGGTCCCTCCCCCCGTCAGCGTCTTCATCGTCCGGGACCCCGGAGGGTACCTCGCCGGCCTAACCAGGTTCCGACTCGGCGAGCTCGATCCCTGGGTCGACTGGCTGGCGGCTCAACTTCAGTACTCGAGCGAGGCGGCCCAGGGGTTGCTGGTTCGATCAGAGCAGCTCCTTGAGGAGTGGAGCCGACGCATCGATGACCTGCGTGCCGACGCCACTGCCCGGCTTGTGCTCCCCGTCCTGGTCGAACACCCCGTCGTCTCATCCGATCTGGTCGCGGACCTCGTTGTGGTATCCGAACGCGCGGCGAGGGCAGCCCTCGCCTTGCTGGCCGCGCGAGGCATCCTCGAGCCGTACGACAAGGCAACAGCAGGGCCGGGCCGGCCCCGTCGCTTTTGGGTGGCGTCCGAGCTCATCGCCATGGCCACGAACTGGAGCCCGCTCTGACCGAGCGTGCACTGCGCAAGTCAAGCAAATCGATCCGCCGGTAGACCTGAACTTCGCACAATGGAACGTATGGCAGCCCCAACGGGATTCGAACCCGTGTCGCCACCTTGAGAGGGTGGTGTCCTAGGCCACTAGACGATGGGGCCGGGTGCCCCGCAGGGCCCGACCATCCTATCCGGCACCGTTAGGCACCTCTCCCTCCGCCACTCCCGTGTCGGCCGGTACCTTCACCGCTGGCTTCCGGTCCGGACCCGGCGCGGTTGCCGCCCCCTCCTCCTCCCACCGCCGGAGCCCCCCGAACAGCTCCACCACCTCGGGCAGCTGGTAGCGCGCCTGCAGGCCGCTCGTGTTGGGGAGCACCCACACCGGGACGCCCGCCACCGTCTCCTCCTGCAGGCCGAGGCCGGCCCTCGGGCGCCCGAAGGCCGTCCGGTAGGCCTGCATGCCGACCACCGCCAGCACCCGTGGGCGGGCCTTGGCCACCGTCACCTCGAGCTCTGCCGCACCCCGGCGCAGCTCGTCGCTGGACAGCTCGGCCGCGGCGGCCGAGGGCCGGTGCACGAGGTTGGTGATGCCGACCCCGTAGGACGGCAGGAGCTGCTGCTCGGACGGCACCAGCAGGCGGTCGGTGAAGCCGGCCAGGTGCAGCGCCTTCCAGAAGCGGTTGCCCGGTCGGGCGAAGTGCTGGCCGAGCTCGGCCGATCGCAGGCCGGGGTTGATCCCGCAGAACAGGACGGACAGGTCGGGCCCGAGGACGTCGGGCACCGGCTGGGTCGGGGTCGACCCGCCGACCTCGGGCACCCGTCGGACAGGGGGCCGTGACATGGACGTTCGCCGCTTCCACGTTCGTTCGGAGCTCGGGGGGGAGGACTCGAACCCCCAATAACAGGGCCAGAACCTGTCGTGTTGCCGATTACACCACCCCCGAATGGGTGCGGAGGAACCCTACCCGAAGGCGTGGAGGTGTTGGTACCCGATGACCCTGCCCAGGGCCACCCCGAGGGCCTCCTTCAGGAAGTACGGGACGGTGGCGGCCCCGGTGATCGGCGAGGTCCGGGTGGGGGTCGGGCTCGGGGTGAGCCCGACGTCGGTGGCGATGGCGCACGACCGGTCCTCGTGGAACGGGTCGGTCACCACCAGCACCTCGGTGTCGTGGCGGGGCAGCAGCTCGGCCGCGGCGTCCGACAGGTTGGCCCAGCTGTCGTCCCCGCCGGCCTGCAGGATGGCCGAGGCCGGCACCCCCTTGGACTCGAGGTACCTCTGGCCGGCCTCCGCCTCGGTGAACTGGTCGCCGGGCTGCTTGTTGCCGGTCACCACGACCAGCGGGGCGTCCTTCTGGCGGTAGAGGAGGAGGGCCTGGTCGAGCCGGGCCCGCAGGTCCGGCGAGGGCACCCCGTCGTACTGGGCCGCGCCCATCACCACGATGGCCTGGGCGCCGTGCGCGTCGTAGTGGCGCGAGGTCAGCCACACCTGCACCAGGGTGACGACGTAGTAGAGAACGAGCGCGGTCACCACCAGGGAGACCACCCTGACGGCCATCCGCAGCGGGAAGAACAGCATCGACGGTCGACGACCCGGTGGCCCTCAGCCGGCCGCGCCGGTGGCGCTGGCCCCAGCCCGGTCGAGGGCGGCCGAGACGCGGCGCAGCGTCTCCTCCCGGCCGAGCACCTCCAGCGACTCGAACAACGGCGGCCCCACCGAGCGGCCGGTGACCGCCACCCGGATCGGCGCCTGGGCCTTGCCGAGCTTGCGCCCCGACGCCTCGGCCACCTCGAGGGTGGCGGCGTGGAGGGCGCCGGCCGACCACTCGACCCCCCGGTACCGGTCGAGCGCGGCCTGCAGCAGGGTCACCGCCTCCTCGTCCCGGGTGACCGACTTCTCCCAGGCCGCCTCGTCGAGCGGCGGGTCGGGGAGGAAGAGGAAGTCGACCATCGCCGGCGCCTCGCCGAGGACCGTCACCCGCTCCTGGACCAGCGGGGCGATCCGGGCGAACGTCTCCTCGTCGAAACGCTCCGGCGGCCACGGCGGGGCGTGCCCCTCGGGCACCCAGGCGTCCTCCACCGGGGCCACCCACGGCCGGACGGCGGCGACGAACCCTTCGACCGGCAGCTCGCGGATGTACTCGCCGTTCAGGTGGGTGAGCTTCTTGACGTCGAAGAAGGCCGGGGCGTGGTGGACCTCCTCGAGCCGGAAGGCGCCGATCAGGGTGTCGAGGCCCACCTTCTCCTCCTCCCCCGGCGGGCTCCAGCCGAGCAGTGCCAGGTAGTTGCGGAAGGCCTCCGGCAGGTAGCCCTGCGAGCGGTAGAGCTCGACCGCCACGGGGTCGCGCCGCTTGGACAGCTTCTTGCGCTGCTCGTTGACCAGCATCGGCAGGTGGGCGAACTCCGGCAGCGGGGTCACCGCGCCCCCGCGGTCCCCGCCGGCCTCCCCCCCGGCCGCCTCGTCGAGCGCCTCCCAGAGCAGCAGGCCCTTGGGGGTGGTCGGCAGCAGGTCCTCGCCCCGGATGACGTGGGTGATCGCCATGTCGCGATCGTCGATCACGTTGGCCAGGGCGAACAGTGGCTGGCCGGAGGACTTGACCGCCACGAAGTCCTCCATGGCCTGGTGGGGGAAGGTGACGTCCCCCCGCACAAGGTCGTGGACCGTGGTCTCGCCCACCTCCGGCGTCCGGAAGCGCAACGCGGTGGTCGGGCCGCGTTCGAGCCCCCGGTCGCGGCAGTGGCCGTCGTAGCCCGGGGTGGGGTCGCCGCCGGTCGCCTTGCGTGCGGCCACCCGGTCCTCGACGTCCTGGCGCGTGCAGTCGCAGGCGTAGAGGAAGCCGGCATCCCACAGCGACTCGATCGCCGCCGCGTAGCGGTCGTGACGCTCCGACTGGCGGTAGGGGCCCTCGTCGGCGGCCATCCCGAGCCAGTCCATGGCCGAGATGATCCCGTCGACCCACTCCTCACGTCCGCGCTCGGTGTCGGTGTCCTCGATCCGGAGGATGAAGACGCCGCCGGTCCGGCGGGCGAACAGCCAGTTGAAGAGGGCGGTGCGGGCTGAGCCGACGTGGAAGTAGCCGGTGGGCGAGGGCGCGAACCGAACCCGGGTGGTGCTCGGGGGCAGGGCGGCCGCCCCTACTCGTCGACGAGGGTGATGGCCCCGGTCGGGCAGCCGTTCACCGCCTGACGCAGCCGCTCCCGCAGCTCCTCGGGTGGATGCTCGTCGAGGACGTAGAGGTAGCCGTCGTCACGGACCTCGAAGACCTCGGGCACGATGCCCATGCAGACGGCGTTGCTGGCGCAGACGTCGAAGTCGACGACCACCTTCACGGAACAACCTCCTGGTCCGAGGGCTCGCCCGGGACGGGACGACTCAGCATACCGACCGCCCCGGTACGGGTCGGGAACGGCGCGCCGTCGGGACCGGCGCGCCGTCCCCGTGCCCCTGCTTTCCGTGTCCCCTACGCCGGCTCGACCGAGGCCTGGATGCCCCGGCGGTGCAGCGCCTGCATGCCGGCCACCGCCTCGTCCTTGGGGCGCACCGCCACCACCGCCTTGCCGGTGTTGTGCACCCGCCAGGCCAGGGCCTCGGCCCGGGAGTTGGTGTGGCCGAAGATCTCCACCAGGGCGGCGATCACGTGGGCGAAGGTGTTGACGTCGTCGTTCCAGACGATGACCGAGTAGAGGTCGTCGCGGAGCGTCCCGAGGAGCTCGTCCTCGTCGATCCGAGGGACGTCGAGGGTGTCGGGCATATCCGGCCGAAGAGCTTAGGGCTCAGGGCTTCTCCGTCCCGAGCACCCACATGGCGAAGAACTGGGACCCCCCGCCGTAGGCCTGGCCGAGGGCCCGGCGGACCCCGTCGACCTGGTGCTCCCCCGCCTCCCCCCGGACCTGCAGGGCGACTTCGAGGAAACGGAGCATGCCCGACGCGCCGATCGGGTTGGACGAGAGGACGCCGCCCGAGCAGTTCCAGGGGATGTCGCCGCCGTCCATGGACGTGGCCCCCTCGTCGGTCAGCCGCCAACCCTGGCCCTCCTCGCAGAAGCCGAGGTTCTCGAGCCACATCGGCTCGTACCAGCTGAAAGGGACGTAGACCTCGGCGCAGTCGAAGTCGGCCCGCGGTTTGGTCACACCCGCCTGTCGGTAGACGTCGGCCGCGCAGTCCCGGCCGGCCTGCGGGTTCACCTGGTCCCGCCCGGCGAACATGGTCGGCTCGCTCCGCATGGCCATCCCGTGGACCCAGGCCGGCCGCCTGCCGGTGGCGGCCTGTGAGGCCGCCGCCGCCTGCTCGGAGCCCAGCACCATGGCGGCCGCCCCGTCGGAAGACGGGCAGGACTCCAAATAGTGGAGCGGGTCCCAGATCACCACCGAGTCCTCGACCACCTTCATCGAGATGTCCGGCAGGTGGAGATGGGCGTAGGGGTTCTTGAGCGCATGGAGCCGGTCCTTCACGGCCACCTTCATCCCGACGTGGTCCGGGGCCCCCGACCGGCGCATGTAGGCCCGGATGATCGGGGCGAAGTAGCCGCCGGCCCCGGCCAGCAGGGGTGCGGCGAACGGCTGGGGCACCGACAGCGCCCACATGGCGTCGGAGTCGCTCTGCTTCTCGAAGGCCACCGTCAGCACCCGCTGGTGGATGCCCGCCGTGACGAGGTGGGCGGCGACCAGGGCGGTCGACCCTCCCACGCTCCCTGCGGTGTGGACCCGAAGCATGGGCTTGCCCACCGCCCCGAGCGCCGGGGCCAGGTAGAGCTCGGGCATCATCACACCCTCGAACATGTCGGGGGCCTTGCCGATCACCACCGCGTCGATGTCGGCGAAGGTGAGCCCGGCGTCGTCGAGGGCCCGCAGGGCGGCCTCGCGCACCAGGCCGGCGACCGAGACGTCGAGGCGCTTGGAGGCGCACTTGGTCTGGCCGACCCCGATGACGGCGCACCGCTCGGCCATCAGGCGCCCTCCAGCACGGCCACCAGGTTCTGCTGCAGCACCGGGCCCGAGGTGGCGTGGGCCACCACCCGCGACACCCGGCCGTCGATGATCCGGGCCGCCGCCTCGCCGATCCGGATCAGCCCGCCGGCCATCAGGGCGTTGGCCGCCAGCGGACCGCCCGACGGGTTGACCGACGTCGAGCCGGCACCGGTCGGGTCGACCGGCAGGCCGAGGGCACGGCACAGGACCAGCTCCTGGGGGGCGAACGGGGCGTGAAGTTCGACCACCTCCACCGGGCCGGCCGAGACGCCGGCCACCTCGGCCGCCTTGGCGGTCGACGGCGAGGACGTCAGGTCACGGGCCCCCAGGGCGTGGGTCTCGACCCGGTGGTCGATGCCGGTGATCCAGGCCGGACGCTCGCAGAGCTCGAAGGCCCGGTCGCCGGCGGCCAGCATGACCGCGGCCGCCCCGTCCGTGAGCGGCGGCAGGGCGTGGCGGCGCAGCGGGGCCACCACGTAGTCCTCGCCCAGCAGGTCGTCCGCCGACCTGTCGTAGGCCACCTGGGCCTTCGGGTTGTCGAGGGCCGAGCGCCGGCTCCGGGCGGCCACCTCGGCGAAGTCCCGCTCGGTGGCCAGCCCGTGGTCGAGCAGGGCCCGGGCCTGCAGGGCGGCCAGCGACACCGGGTCCGGCCACAGCGGCGCCATCACATAGGGGTCGAGCTGCAGGGCCAGGATCTTGCCCAGGTCCCCCATCGAGGACTTGCCGAAGCCGTAGACGAGGGCCGTGTCGACGTCGCCCTCCTGCAGCCGCACCCAGGCCTCGTAGAGGGCCCAGGCGGCGTCCATCTCGACGTGGCTCTCGCTCTTGGGAGGCCACACCCCGACCGCGTCGAGGGCGGCCACGAAGCTGAACGGCCCCCCGATCAGGTAGTCGGTCGAACCCGAGCAGATGAACCCGATGTCGTCCTTCGTGATCCCGAGGTTGCCCAGGACCTCGCCGATCACCGGCAGCAGCAGCTCGACCTCGTTGTGGGCGGTGTCGCGCCGGACGTTGGGCGCCTGGGCGAAGGAGACCACGGCGACCGGGCGCCGGCCCTGGCGGGGCGCGGGGGCGGCCGGCATCAGAGGTAGGCCTTGTAGGAGTCGTAGTCGGCGTCGGGCTCGCCGTTGGGCCGGAAGTACTCGACCGAGGCCAGGGTCGGCCCCCGCTCCTCGGGCGGCACCCAGACCGCCTCCACCCGCAGGCCCATCCGGACCTGGTCGGCCGGGATCTCCTGGATGAGGGACATGAACGAGATGTCGGCCCCGTCGAGCAGCACCTGGGCGCAGATGTAGGGGATCTCGATCGACTGGCCGGCGAACGGCACGTTGACCACGCAGTAGGTGGTGACCGTCCCCTTGTCGGCCAGCACCTCGGCCCCCTCGGTGGCCACCCCGTCGGTCGGGCACGAGCCTCGCGGCGGGATGTACACCTTGCGGCAGACCGGGCAGCGCTGCCCGACGAACTTCCCCTCGGCCAGTCCCCGCAGGTAGGGGGTGGCGGCGGCCCCGGCGCTGAAGTGGTAGTCGAGCCGGATCGGGGTGTCGAGGGTGGTGACCTGGTCCGAGCCGGGCCGGTCGGCCATCAACCCACTCCGCCCCGTCCGGCCGGCCCCGCCGGGACGAAGGCCCGGATGTCCCCGATGCGGCCGACCCGCTCCCCCTCCGGCAGGAAGTCCGGTCGCACCCGCATGCCGGTCGACACCGTGTCGGGCGAGCCGGTGTCGAGGACGTGGAGGAGTGCCGTGTCGGCGCCGTCCGGCTTGACCAGCCCCCAGGCGACGGGGCGGTCGAGGGGGTGCTGGGGGGCCGGACGGCCGACCCAGGCCCAGGCGGTGACCGTGCCCTCGGGCCCGACCTCCACCAGCTCGCCGGTTGACTCGGCGGTCTCGGGGTCGTACTCGGTCGGCGGGACGATCACCCTGCCCCCCGAGCCGGTGCAACCGAGGAGCCTCCCGTCCCGGAGGCCCGTCAGGAAGGCTCCGATCACCGGGCCGACGGAACGGGAGTACGGGTACTCGAGGACGTGCTCGGCGGTCAGGACCTGGTCACCGGCTGCCGACATCCCGGACCGTCCCCCTCCCCGCTCGAAGTTCCTGCAGCATGGGCCGTGGACGTGTCCCAGGCGCTGCACCGGCCCTCCCCGGGACCGGCGTCGAAAGTAGAACACATTTCAGTTTCGGCGGGCAACGCCGCACGTTCCGGCGGCCCGGGCGTCAGGCCTCGGGTGAGCGGTCCGGCACCTGAACCGTCGATCGGCAATAGTTCCGATCGTGAGCGACCCACGCCCCGTGCCCATCGGGCACAGCACGGCGTGATCGAATCCCTCGAGGGTGCGGTAGCCGTCCTCACCGGTGCGGGCAGCGGGATCGGCCGAGCGACCGCCCATTCGCTTGCTCGGCGAGGTGCCACCGCCGTCGTCAGCGACGTCGACGCCAGGCGAGCCGAGACGGTCGCCGGTGAGATCGAGGCGCTCGGCGGCCGGGCCGAAGGGATGCGATGCGACGTCTCGCTGCAGGACGACGTGGCCACCTTCGCCGACACCGTGCTCCGGCGTCACCGGGTCGTCGACATCCTGATGAGCAACGTCGGGGTGATCGCGAAAGGTGACCCGCTCGAGATCCCGTTGGAGGCCTGGTCATCGGTCATCGACGTGAACCTGCTCGGGACCGTTCGGGTGCTTCGGGCGTTCCTGCCCGCCCTCGTCGAACAGGGACGCGGCCACGTCGTGACGACCGGATCGACGGCAGGATTGTTCCCGTACGCCCACGACAGGTTGCCCTACGTGGCCACGAAGGCGGCCGTGGTCGCCCTCACCGAATCCTTGGCGCTCTATCTCCGGCCTCGTGGGATCGGCGTGACGTGCTTCTGCCCGGCCGGCGTCATGACGAACATCGTCGAGCAGATCCGCCACTACGGGCCACCGACTCCGATCCAGCCGCCGCAGGTGCCGGTGATCAGCGCCGAGGAAGCGGGGGAGCTCGTCGTGGAGGGCATTCTCGAGAACCGGCTCCTGGTGCTGACCGACCCGTCGGTCGAGTCGATGGCGCAGCGGCACGTCATGGACAGGGAAGGATTCCTGACGTCTCAGGTCCAGTACCTCGAGGGCCTCGCCTGATGGCCGACGAGCGCTGGGCGCGGGGTGCCCGGGTCTTCTCCGAGGTGACCGGCATGCCGGCACCGAGCCGCGGTGACGACTACGTCGCCGACGTGGTGATCGATCAGGTCTTCGCCGAGATCTGGACCCGACCTGGCTTGACGCGAAAGGAACGCCGCTGGATCTCGATCACTTGCGCCTGCATGGCCGGCGCCCCGATTGCCATGGAGACCCATCTCGGCGCCGCCCTGCGCACCGGCGACATCTCGATCGACGAGCTTCGCGAGTTCATCGTCCATTTCGCCGCCTATGCCGGACACCCGCGGGCGACCGCTGCACGAGCTGCGCTCGATGCGGCGTGGAGGCAGGTCGGTCAGTCGCCGCGATAGATCCCACGGACCTCGCGTTCTCGATGACGGGCGAGCCTCGCCTCGTTGGCGATCATCGCGCCGAGCCCTCCGCCCGGCCGCCGCGGTCGGTCGCCGCTCCGCAAGGGGGTGCGCGCAAGGGCGCACCCGGTCAGCGGTGGGGGTAGGGCGCCCGGCAGGCCCGGGACCCGCAGGGGTCGATGACCTTGCCGGTGGTGAAGAAGGTGTTCATCTGCCGCCAGAAGGCCGGCACGTTGCGTGGCACGGTGTCGTGCGGGTCGGGCCCCTCGGTCGGAGGGGTGTCGGTGAGCGGCGCCGGGGGGACCCCCGAGTCCCACACCGTCAGCGACGGTCCCCGCGAGCCGGGCCGCAGCGGCCGGAGCCCCCAGAACGGCTGCTGCTCGTTGGAGCGACCCTTGGCCAGGGCCGGCTCGACCAGGGTGGCACCGATGGTCCGGGCCTCGTCCTCGGTCGCGATGTTGGCCACCTGGTGGTCCCCGAAACCCTCCTCCAACATCACCTGGTGTGCCGGCGTGCCGGGAAGGCCGCCGGTCATCTGCTCGGCGTAGCCGTCGGCCTCGCCGCGGTCCCACAGCATCTGGATGAGGTCGTAGCCGAGCTGCTGGGTGGCCTCCGACGGATAGGTCTTGTCGAGCGACGGGAGGAACGGGGCGAAGTCGGCGCTGCGGGTCAGGAGCACCTCGTAGTCCATGCCGGGGACACCGAGCACCGCCCGGTGGACGTCGGTCGAGAGGGCCGTGAAGGCGCCGCCCATGATCCCGCCCTCCGAGTTGCCGTAGTAGACGAGCCCCGAGTGGCGGTCGATCAGCGGCCGGTGGTGGGCGTCCTCGAAGGCCGGGTTGGCGGCGAAGCCGCCGGGGTCCTCGAGCAGGCGACCGAGCACCTGGGCGTCGAGCAGCGACTGCAGCAGGCTGTCGACGAGGGCCGGGAACTCCGCCAGGTTGGACACGACGGTGGAGGCCAGCGGGAGCGAGTTGCTCGACAGCCCGTACCAGTCGGTACCGCAGAAGACGTAGTCGTAGGCGTCGGAGAACTGCGGGACGTCGCTGGCGAAGACCTCCAGCGACGAGCCGAAGAGGCCGTGGCCGTAGATGCCGATGTGGCCCGGGTGGGCGGCGGTCGCCTTCTTGGGGATCTCACAGTGGAACCCGGCCACCTGCGTCCGGCCGCTCTCCTCCGGGCGGCCGCCGGGGCCGACCGCCAGCACGCTGCCGGGCACCCCGGCCGGCCCGGTGAGGAAGCTGGGCACGTCGAAGGTCCCGGTCACCTGGCGGGCCAGGCTCGGGTTGCCCGGCGGGTCGTCCACCACCGCGGTGACGCTGTAGCGGGGCACGCCGTGGCCCAGTCGACCCAGCACCTCGTTGCGCATGTCGAGGGCCGGGCCGGTCAGGTTCTGGCGGCTGGCCACCGTGAAGTCCCACGCCAGGTACAGGCCCTTCCTCGAGATCCCGTGGCGGGCCAGCTCGGCCACCACGCCGCGCAGGTGGGCCTCCTCTGCGGCCGGCAGCGGGGTGTAGGTGACGCCGGGTGGGGTGTGGAACGTCATGCCGAGGACGCCAGTGGCGAACGCCAGCGCAGGCGGGACCGGCTTGCCGCCCGACCCCTTCATGTGGCGCAGCGCCACCAGGTAGCGATCCCCCTCGGTCAGGTTGCGGGCCGGGTGGATCATGAGGAGCTGGGTGGCCGGGTCGTGGTCGCGCACGTCGAGCTCGCTCCACGTCGGCCAGCGTTGGCCGGTGGTGGCGTCGAGCAGGACCACGGGGCTGTTCCGGTCGAGTGATCGGCCCATGTCCGAGATGGTGGCCACCCCGCTGGCCGCCAGGTCGATCCCCGGGACGTGCACCAGGACGGCCGAGCCGGGGCTGAAGCCGTCGTTGCCCTCCCAGGGCGCCGGGTCGATCGGCCCGGCACCGACGGCCACAGGGAAGGACCCCGGCGGGAGGTACACCCGCCGGCCGGTCACCGTGGAGGAGTCGGCCACCGTGTAGTAGTCGCTCGGGAACGGCAGCATGCACCCCGAGGGGTCGAGGCCGTCGCACGGGTCGGCCGGGGTCGCCCCCCAGCTGCCGCGGTCGGCGGCGTTCGTCCCCGTCGCCAACAGTCGCCCGTGGGTGCGGGGTCGGACGGGGGCGGGTCGGGCGGGGGAA
>DAHUYA010000048.1 GCA_027315445.1 Acidimicrobiaceae bacterium
CATGGCCCCTACCCCCGACGGCCACGGCTACTGGCTGGTCGCCGCCGACGGCGGGGTCTTCTCCTTCGGCGATGCCACCTTCTTCGGCTCCATGGGCGGCAAGGCACTCGACAGCCCGGTGGTGGGCATGGCCCCCACCCCCGACGGGATGGGCTACTGGCTGGTCGCCGCCGACGGCGGGGTCTTCTCCATCGGCGATGCCACCTTCTACGGCTCCATGGGCGGCAAGCCGCTCGACAGCCCGGTGGTCGGCACCGCCGCCGTCGGGGTGACGGCGACCGCATAGTCCCTCGGCCTGACCGGGCGCCGCGCCGCCCCCCGGCGCCCGGTCCGCCGCAGGTCCCCTACGAGGGATCGATGTGCCTGCCTCCGCAGTCGACGGCGATCGCCAAGGCGGCGCACATCTGCTGCATCCGGTCGGCCGAGAGCCGGCCGAGGCGCTCGACCAGCAGCGCCGCCGGGACCGATTCGAGCGAGTCGAGGTTGGCGACGCACCGCTTGGTCACCGGATCCTCTCCCGGTTCGAGCACCACCTCCGAGGGCAGTCCCCGCACCGTCGTCGTGCAGGGAGCCACGATGGCGCGTCGCCGTCTGGCCACGGCGACGCTGCGTGACAGCACGATCACCGGTCGGCGAGGCACGTCCGGCAGCTCGCACCACCACACCTCCGCGCGTTCAACCGTCATCGGGGGCCCGGCGAGCTGCCGCGTGCCACGACTCGAGGTCGCCCCACTCGTCGGGCTCTCCGAGGGGCTGGGAGCCGTATGCCTCGTAACGGTCGTCGATCTCCGCCGCCTCGTCCCGGGCGACCAGCGCCCGCAGCGCCTCGTCCACGAGCTCGGACGAACGCAGCCGCCGACCCCTCCGGGCCGCCTCGAGCAGTTCACCGTCGACCGTCGTGCTGATGCGAACCCTGGTCACGCCATGATCGTAGCATTCAGATACTATTCCTGAGAGCATAGAAGTAGCATGGCGATGCCATGGATGTGGCGGCGCCGGGGCGGTGGGAGGACGGCGGCGAGCCTCAGATCCGTTCGAAGTTCCGGGCCAGCTCCCAGTCGGTGATCACCCGGTTGGCCGCCGCCCATTCCTGCACCGCGGTGTTGAGCAGGTGGTGGTGGACCTCGGGCCCGAAGGCCTCGGCTGCGACCTCGCTGTCGCGCAGCTCGTCGATCGCCTCGACCAGGGTGGCCGGCACCCGGGGCACCTCCTCGGCCACGTAGGCGTTCCCCGGGTAGGGGTCGGGGAGCTCGAGCCGGTGATCGATGCCGTACAGGCCGGCGGCGATGGCCGCCGCCAGCGCGATGTAGGGGTTGGCGTCGGCGCCGGGGATCCGGCTCTCGATCCGCCGGCCCGGGCCGCGCCCGACGACCCGGAACCCGCAGGTCCGATTGTCGAGCCCCCACACCGCGGCGGTCGGTGCCCAGCTGCCCGGCACGTAGCGCTTGTAGGAGTTGACGTAGGGGGCGAAGCAGCAGGCGAGCTCCCGGGCGGCGTGCAGCTGGCCGGCCAGGAACTGCCGACCGACCGCCGAGAGGCCCGAGGGGTGGTCGCCGTCCCAGGTGAGCGGGGTGCCCGCCGGGTCCCACAGCGAGGTGTGGAGGTGGCACGAGGACCCGACCTCGTCCATGG
Source organism: Acidimicrobiaceae bacterium (assembly GCA_027315445.1). Lineage (GTDB taxonomy): Bacteria > Actinomycetota > Acidimicrobiia > Acidimicrobiales > RAAP-2 > DAHUYA01. The sequence goes on from DAHUYA010000048.1 coordinate 1,633, forward strand.
ACCACTTGGCCATGAAGGTCACCGCCCGGCCTTGTTGGGCGGCGATCTCCTTCACCCCGTTCTTGAACACCAGGTGGCGGTCGGCCGTCTCGAGCACCTCGGCGAAGGTGACGTTGACCTCGTGCTGGCCCCGCCCGGCCTCGCCCTTGGAGAACTCGACCGGGATGCGGGCCTCGAGCATCTGGTTGCGCACCCGCCGCAGCACGTACTCCTCGCGCGAGGTCTGCAGCAGCTGGTAGTCCTCGATGGTGCCGGTGTGGGGGACCAGGTCCCGGAAGCCCTTGGCCGCCGCCTCCTCGACCGAGTCCGCGAACAGGTAGAACTCGAGCTCGGTGGCGCCGCGCACGACCAGGCCGTGCTCGGCCGCCCGCTCGATCTGGCGGCGCAGCATCCGACGGGGCGAGACCTCGACCGGGTGCCCCCCGGCGTCGACCAGGTCGCAGAGCACCAGGGCCGTCCCCTCGAGCCAGGGGAGGCGCCGGGCGGTCGGGAAGTCGGGGACGGCCGAGAGGTCCCCGTAGCCGGTGTCCCACCCGGTGAAGGCGTAGCCGGGCAGGGGCTCCATGTCGACGTCCACGGCCAGCAGGTAGTCGCAGGCCTCGATCCCGTGGTCCTTTACGTGGTCGAGGAAGAAGGGGGCGGTGACCCGCTTGCCGACCGGGCGTCCCTGCAGGTCGGGGAAGGCCAGGACCACCGTGTCCACCAGTCCGGCGGTGATCCACTCGACCACGGTGCTCTCGTCGGGCATTCGGCACTATTGCCCGCCCGGCCCGGGCGGTCCAGCGCCCGGGCCCCGGTACTCTTCGGCCATGGGAACGGGCGAAGGCTCGGCCGTGGGAACCGGCGGCGGTGGGGCACGGGGCAGGGTGCTGGTGGCCAAGGTCGGCCTCGACGGGCACGACCGCGGGGTGAAGGTGGTGGCCCGCATGCTGCGAGACGCCGGGTTCGAGGTGGTCTACCTCGGGCTGCGCCAGACCCCCGAGTCGGTCGCCGCGGCCGCCGTCGAGGAGGACGTCGACGTGGTCGGCCTCTCGATGCACTCGGGCGGCCACCTGACCCTCGCCCCGGCGGTGGTGGAGGCGATCCGGGCGAGGGGCGTCGACACCCCCGTCGTGGTGGGGGGGATCGTCCCCGACCGCGACGTGGAGGTGTTGAAGGCCCACGGGGTGGTGGCGGTGCTCACGCCCGGGGCCTCCGAGGAGCAGGTGGTCGACACCGTGGCCCGGGCCGTCGCCGAGGGCGCCGCCCGGTGACCGCCCGGCACCCCGGCCGGGCGGGGCCGCTGGTCGGGGTGACCACCTATGTGGCCGAGGCGGCCTGGGGCGACTGGACCCGGCGGGCGGCCGTGGTGCCCTCCTCCTACTACGAGCTGGTGGCGGCGGCCGGGGGGCGGCCCCTGCTGCTGCCGCACTGCCACGAGGCGGCCGGCGGTCCCCGCGAGGGGGCCGAGGAGGTGGTGGCGGCGCTCGACGGGCTGGTGCTCGTGGGCGGGGGCGACCTCGATCCCGCCTGCTACGGCCAGGCCCGCCACCGGGAAACCAGAGGGGTCGACCCGGTCCGGGACGCCTCGGAGCGGGCCCTCCTCGAGGCGGCGCTGGCCGCCGACCTGCCGGTGCTCGCCGTCTGCCGCGGTCACCAGCTGCTCAACGCGGCTCTCGGGGGCACCCTCTTCCAGCACCTGCCCGACGTCGTGGGCCACCAGGGCCACCGGACGGCCGGGGGCGAGTTCGAGGACGTCGACGTGGTCACGGTCCCCGGCACCACGGCGGAGGCGGTCATGGGGGAGAAGGCGACCGTCCGCTGCTCGCACCACCAGGCCGTCGACCGGCTCGGCGACGGCCTGGTGGTCGCCGCCCGGGCGCTCGGTCCAGAGGCGGTCGACGTGATCGAGGCGGTCGAGCTCCCCGGACGGCGCTTCGTGGTGGGCATCCAGTGGCACCCCGAGGAGGCCGGCGACCGCCGTTTCTTCGACGCCCTGGTGGCCGCGACCGCCGGCTGACGTCGAACCCGACCGGGGCCGAGAACGCGCTCGGCCGACGCCGTCGGCGGGTGCCCGGCCCCCGGCCCCGGCCGTCGTCGCCGAGCGCCGACCGGCCGTCGTCGACCCGGCGGCAACCGACGGTAAGGTCGGGTGCATGGCGAACGGTCGTGCCCGCAAGATGGTCAAGCCGCTGGCGGCAGCGGTCGGGGTGCTGGGCACCATGGCCAGCATCTGGTGGTTCGCCCTCAAGCCGCGGCGCAAGGAGAAGAACAAGGAGAAGAAGACGGGCAGCTGAGTCGCCCGGCGCGACGGGGGCGGTTCCGCGCTTCAGACCCCGTCCCCGGCCGCCGACGGACGGGCCGGTGCCGCCGTGGGTCCGGAGCGTCGCCCGCCGAGGGTGAGGGCACCGACGCCGGCGGCCGCGATCACCAGGGCACCGACCAGGGCGGCCACGTCGCCGGGACCGCCCCCGTGGCCCGCCCTTCCGGCGGTGGCCCAAGCCCCCACCAGGGCCAGGGGCGCAGCCGCCAGCTCGACGACGACCATGATCCGGCGGCTGGCCCCGTCCAGCGCGTCGAACCGGGCGTGCAGGCGCCGCAATGCCTCGGGGGTGCGGACCGGCCGGCCCACGAGGACCGCCAGTCCGCGCACGAGGCCGAAGGCGACCCCGAGGGAGAGGGCGAGCGCCGGCGAGCCGGTGAGGGCGCCCAGCGCCACCACGAGGTACACGGCGGCGGTGGTGACGTAGGTGGCCAGACCGCAGCCGATCTGTACGCCGAAGCCGGCGCCGTAGACCCAGGGGCGGAACTGGTCGAGCCACCGCTCGTTCACCTGACGACCGTGCCCGAGGGGGCCGCGCCGAGCCAGGGCCAGGTCGACCAGGCCGGCCGCGGCCAGCGCCCCGGCCGCCGCCAGGCGCACGCCGGGGACGTCCGCCGTCCCCGGCGCCACCGTATGGACCACGGCGGCCAGGGCGGCCCCCAGCCCGCCCAGTGCCGCCCCGCCGAGGACCGCTCCGGCCCCGAACCACGAGGCGGTGGTGGCGAAGCGGGCCCCCCGGGCCCGTTCGCTCAGCGGGGTGAGGGTCGAGAGCATCGACGCGCCGCACGGTGACCAGGTGGAGCGGATGGCGGCCGCCAGGCTGACCGTCACCCCCAGGGCAACGAGCATCTTCTCGTCCTCCTCGGTCGAGTCGTCCATCTCCGTCGAGCGGTTCTCGAGCCCTGGCCCGGCGGGCACCCGGTTGGCGGGTCTGCCGGGGGCCGTTCCCTCGGCGAGCGTAGGGGGCTCACGATCTCACCCGCCTCGCCGTTGCCCGGACCTGGGGCGGGTCACGCCTGGTGATGACCGTGGCACCCGGCCGGCCTCGACACGATCCCTTCTCCCTGAGCCGAGGGGAGGGCCACTGCCACCGGCACCCCGAGTGCCGCCGCCGCCTCGTGGCGGCCGCATCGGTCGAAGGCGTCACACGAGCCACGCGATCTACGCCGGCGAGCCGAAGAAGGCGGCGTCGCCGAAGGCGAAGATGCCCCCGTCGGCCGCCACCGTCCAGTACCCCTGCCCGCTCGGGGTGGCGGCGATCCCCACCACGGGCTGGTTGAGGTGCTGGCCTCCCATCGAGCCGAAGAAGGCGGCGTCGCCGAAGGCGAAGATGCCCCCGTCGGCCGCCACCGTCCAGTAACCCAGCCCGGCGGCCGGGGCGGCGCCCGCTCCGGCGGGGGTGGCGGCGATCCCGACCATCGGCTGGTCGAGGGGTTCGCCCCCCATCGAGCCGTCGAACGGCGCCCCGCCGAAGGCGAAGATGCCCCCGTCGGCCCCGACGAACCAGTAGCCGCCCCCCGGGTGCATCGCCATGCCGACCAGCGGTCGGGTGAGGCGGAGGGAGGAGACGTCGCCGTCATCCGGTGCGTCGCCGTAGGCGAACAGCCGGCCGAAGCCGGTGAGGACGGCGTAGCCCTGGCCGTCGGCCGAGGAGGCCACGGCGATCGTCTGGCAGTTGGTGGCCGGCGAGGCGCAGGGCGGCGCCGGGGGAGCCTGCGTCCAGCAGGCGGCGTCCATCTCCGCCGTGCTGTCGTCCTCGGCGTTCGTGGTCGAGCAGCTCGGGTCGACCTCCCACGGCGGCACGCACGCCACCACCCGGCACACGATCCGACCCATGCACGTGACGTCCTGGTTGCACTGCCCGTAGCGGAACTGCAGGCAGCCGGTGAGCCACGAATCGCACCCCTGCGGCCCGCACCCGCAGTTGACGCCGTCGCACCCCGGGTCGCAGAACCCCCACCCGTTGCCGCAGCCGGTCGTGCACGAGCAGGCGGCGTTGCAGTCCATGTAGTAGCGCGGGCCGTTGCAGTAGGTCGAGTTGGCCGCCTTCCACCAGCCGCCCATGATCGTGCCCTCGGGGCAGTAGTTGTAGCCGCCGTTGACCGAGCAGCAGAACTCGCTGAAGCCGGCGCAGCAGGTCGAGCCGCAGTCGCACGACGCGTTGCCACAGGAGCAGATGGCGCCGTAGGCGGTGCCGGGCCGCAGCAGCAGGTCCACGCCCGACCCGGCGACGACGGCACTGCCGACGAAGGCGGAGCGGTTGATGAAGCTCCGGCGTGGCAGCCGGGACTCGAGGAACCAGGCGGCCCGCTCGACGATGCTCACGAGCTCCCCGCCGAATGGATCGGGCGGCCGGCGAGCAGGCGACGGGCCGTGACCACCCGGGCGGCCGCGGCCATGCACAGGGCGGCGAGCCAGGCGCAGGTCCCCGCCACGAGGACGAGGGGCACCCCGGACCACGGCTGGTGGACCAACCACGAGCCGGTCCATCCCGTGGGGGCCCGGAGGGCCACCCACGCGGCGGCCAGGGCGAAGAAGGCGTCGAGGAGCGCGTGGAGGCCGGTGGGCGGGGTGTCGAGGGAGCCGAAGCAGCCGCAGGTCGCCAGCACCCCGCCCCGCCGCCGGGCGTACAGCACGAACACGCAGAACCCGGCGTAGGAGGCGGCCACCCCGGCCGCGACCCCCGCTCGGGGAAGGACGAGGCCGGCCACGCCGAGCGCCGCCTCGGCGCCGGCGCCGAGGCGCACGACCCGGCGCAGCCGAGCCGACCGGGACGGGCGCTCGCCTCCGCCCGTCCGAGCGCCGGGTCCGACCAGGGTGCCGAGGGCCAGGGCGGTGTCGGCCGGCCGGACGGCCTTGGCCAGACCGGCCGCCGCCAGCAGCGCGCAGGCGGCCAGGTCCGGGGCGCTCAGTTCCACGGCGCCGTCCCGCCGCCCGGACCGGCCGGGACCCCTCCCGGCGGCTGGACCCGCAGCGTCGCCAGGAGTTGGTTCACCGACGGCACGAGCTGGGGGGCCAGGGCCTGGGCTCCGAGCACGGCGTAGAAGGTGAACGGGCGACCGGCCTCGGTGAAGACCCACTGGGTGCCGACATGGGCCGGCAGGCCGCGCCGGAGGACGGTCGGGCGGAAGTCACCGACCGACAGCGGCCCGGGCATGCCCTGCCGGGCGAAGAGCGCCTTGCCCAGCGCGTCGGGCCCGTACTCGAACAGCACGGCGAAGATGTCGGTGGGGCGCATCGACGTCACCGCTCCGCCGCCGAAGTCGCCGACTTCCTCGGGCAGCCAGAAGGTGGCGAAGTGGGCCACCGGGTAGGGCTCCTCGCCGCCCACCTTGGGTCGCACGAAGATGCGGCCGCCGAACCCGGCCGGCAGCGACGCCTCGATGCCGAAGGCCCGCAGGACGGCCACTCAGCCGGCCTGCCGCTCGGGCCGTCCCTGGCCGTGGAGGTCGTCGAGGGACCTCGGGTACAGGCTGGGGTCGCCCGGCAGGATGCCGGCCTCCCGCAGCGCCCGGTCGTTGCTGTGCTCGCGCTCGGGTCCGCCCTCCCGCGGCCGGCGGTCGCGTCGCGAGGCGGCGGGCCGGGTGTCCCCCTCGGCCGCGGCCCGCCGGACCAGCTCCAAGAGCTGCGGCAGGTGGTTGGCCACCCCCTCGCCGGTCCGGCGGCCGGTGGTGCCGTCGACCAGCGCGAAGAACGGCGACCCCGGCACCTCGTAGTCCGACCAGGCTTCGCTCGACATCACCACCCTGGCCCGCCCGGCCCTGGCCGCCACCTCCGTCGGCGCCTCGAGCTCGGGCCCCTTGGTCACCACGAGGACCCCGATGCCCGGCGGGAGCCCGGCCGGTGCACCGCCGGACAGGGCCTGCCAGAAGGCGGCGCAGCTGGTGCAGCCCGAGGAGAGGAAGGCCAGCAGGGTGAGCCCACCCGAGCTCCCCACCGGCAGCGCCAGCGCCTCGCCGGTCGGGGTGACGCCGGCCACCGTCGGTGCGCCGGCGGCGCTCCGTTCGGGCGGCAACGGCGGGCCGATGGTCACCGGTGTCGGGCCGGCGCCCGCCTGTGCGGGCGCATCGGGGTCGAGCGCAGGGTCGCCGACACCCGCCCCGAGGGAGTGCAGCGCCCGCAGGATGTCGGCGTGGCTGCGCAGCAGCCCGGCGACCAGCAGCGAGAGCAGCAGGACGACGACCACGAGCCCGACCACCAAGGCCACCATCGAGGCACCCTCCTCGCTCCCTCGGTCGCCTCCGCTGCGACCCGCGCCGCCATTGTGGAGCAAAGCCTGTGCCGGCGGCTCGCGGCTTGCGATGCGGGTATGGGAAAGGTCGGAGGCTATGGCCAAGAAGCAGGACCGGCGTCGCCAGGACCGCCGGCGGCACCATCAGACGGTTCAGGACACCAAGCGCCGTGCCCACCGCCGTGCGGTCCACGAGGCGGTCGAGAAGGTGCAGTCCGCGTTCGGCCAGTTCGCCGGCGAGAGCGCCGACGAGTCGGTGGCTCCGGAGACCTTCGCCCGCCACGCACGCGAACTGCTCGATGACGACCTGTTCGCCGAGCTGCTCGCCCTTCCCGAGCTCGCCGCCGACCGTGGCGCAGCCATGGCCGAGGAGGCGGGACCGCAGCGAGCTGCCGCGCTGGCAGCGGCCCTGGCCGCCCACGCGGACGGCCATCCGTCGCTCTCGTGGCTGGCCGCCGGCCTGGCCGAGGGGTCCGGCGATCTCGAACAGGCCGAACGGCTCGCCGCCGGGGCACTCGATGCCCTGGGCGACCAGGCGGGTGCCGACGCGGTCGCCCTGGTGGCCCGAATGCGGCTCGGCGCCGGCCGGCTCGGTGACGCCCTCGGGCTCCTCGACGGCTGGTGTAGCCGCCTGCCCGAGGACGAGGAGCTCCAGGCGGTGCGGGCCGCCGCCTTCGCCCATGCCCGGCGCGGCGATGGCGACGGGCCGGCCGCCGCCGCCGGCTCACTCGCCCGTTTCGCCGATCGCTCGTTCCTCTACGAGCTGCGCTCGGCGGTCGAGCGCTTCGTCGCGGCCGACCCCGAGCTCGCCCGCTGGCACGAGGAAACGGCCGCCACCTTTTTGGCTGACGTGCGCGAATCGGCCGGGTTGGGCCCGTTCGACGAGCTGGGTGGCCACGACGCGCTCGGGCGCGCCGTGCTCGAGGCGGGCCCGTCGGCGGCTTCGGGGGGCGGTGCGGCGGCCGTTGCCGCCCTGAGGGCCGAATGGGCGTGGCTGTCGGGCCCCGACCGGATGGACGGCGAGGATTTGCCCGACGACGAGACGGTGCTCGGTCGCTTCTGCCGGGCGGCGGGTACGCCGCCGGAGCTCGCCGAGGCGGGTCGGGCCTGGCTCCGCCACGTCCGCTACGGCCTGTGGCAGGTCTGGGGGCTCGAGGGCCCCGGCGCGGGTTCCGACGCCACGGCGCAGGAACGCCGGCGCCCCGGGGTATGGGTCACCGACCTGGTGACCCGACGCCAGCTGTACGTCGCCATCCCCCCCGAGCAGCTCGAAGGGCTGCCCCGCTGGAGCGTGCTGGCCGGTGCGATGGTCCCCGTCGCCGGCGTCTGGCGTTCCGGGGCGGCGATGCTGGTCCTCGATCCCGCCCTGGCGGATCGGGCGGTCGCTGCCGCCCTCGATACGGCCGACCACCTGGCGCAGGTCCTGGCCCGCGAGCTGGGGATCCGGCTGTCCCGGCCCCGCCGGCCCGACCGCCGACGGCCCGACCGCCGCCGGATCGCCCCCCACGGGGTGCTGGCCGATCTGGAGCCTCCGATGGAGGAGGCT
>DAHUYA010000082.1 GCA_027315445.1 Acidimicrobiaceae bacterium
GAGCTCCTCGATGCGATGGGGGAGGGGACGGGATCGGTCAACGGGTCGCTCCGGGTTCGGCGGGTGCCGGTGCTGCCGACGAGCGGGTCGGCGCCAGCCGGCGGGCCACCCGGCACAGTAGCCCGCCGAAGATACACGGACCGGCTGCGCCCCACCGGGCGCAGAGCGGCGCCGACCGTCCTGTGGTGACCTTCGGCGAGCCGATGGGGGACAGGAGACCGACTTCGGGGCGGTTGCCGGCGGCGCGGGTTGGCCGGTCAGACCTCGACGTCGATGTAGACGCCGACCACCGGACGGCGTGAGGCCGCGGATTGATAGCTCGACGTCCCGCGCTTCGAGCTGATCTCGCTCGAGACCGATCCTTGCGACGGCTTGGGACGACCGACACGGCGATCCCTGAGGAAGCGGCGCTCGCGGCGCCTCCCGTTGGCACCGCTCTCCGGGTCGAGCGAATTCAGGTACGAGGCCAGCTGCGTGTATGCCCGCATGGCCAGCGACTCCCGCTCAGCGGGGAACGGCGTGGCCTGTGCCTTGATGATCAAGGCTGCGGCAGTCGAAAGCTGCTTCTCTGGGAGATCGTTTCGTTCCGCCATCGAATGTCGAACCCTTCCGGTTGTGTCCGCCACACACACCGATCATAGGTGTGGTCGAGCACATTGGACCAGGGCCAATTTGGGATTGGCGGCGGCGTTCGATCACGAAGTATTACGCTTCTGATAGAAGTATTACTCGATGATCACCACAGTGAGCCCCAAGGGGCAGGTCACCATCCCCGCGCCGCTGCGCGACCGGTACGGGTTCCCTGCCGGCACGAAGGTCGTGTGGCTCGAACGCGACGGCGACCTCATTCCGAAGCCCCTGCTCTCCGTCAACGAGCTCCGCGGGCGGTTCCGACCGGGGAACGACCGGCTGACCGAGTTGCTGCTGGCAGAGCGGGCCCGCGACCGGGAACACGAACATGGCTGATCGCGTGGTCCTCGACGCCCACGCGGTGCTCGCCTTCCTGGGCGGGGAACCCGGCTCGGTCGAGGTCGACAACGTCCTCCGGGCGGGCGAGCCGTGGATGACGCTCGTGAACCTGGGGGAGGTCGCATCCGTCCTCGAACGGTCATCCGGGCGCGGGGCCGCCGATGAGGTCTGGGCGAACCTCCGTGCCGAGACCCGGCCGGGTGGGGTGCCCATCCGGTGGCTCGAGATCGACGTAGAGCTGGTTCGGCGCGCCGCGGACATCAAGTCGGACGGGGCGATGACCTACGCCGAAGCGTTTGCCGCCGGAGCCGCGTCGCTGCTCGGCTGCCCGGTCCTCACGGGCGATCCGGAGTTCCGGGTCGCCGAAGCGGCCGGGGTGGCCGTGCGCTGGATCGGTCGCAGCTCCTAGGGCTCCGGGAAGGCACGGCACCCCCGGGGCCGCCTGGGCGGCGGACCACCAGGGGCATACGGTAGGGGCGGTGAAGGATACCCATGGAGGCCGCCGGGCAGGGGGCGACGGCTCCGACCCAGGTGCCGGCGACGACCCGGCCGGCTCCGGCCTGCCAGCCGGGACGGTGACCGGGTCGGGTACCGGACAGCGGACCACGAGCAAGGTCGATGGACGCGGCGGCCGGTTGGGCGACCTTCGGTCGCGGGCCGCCCGGGGCGGCGCGGAAGGCGCCCACGAGCTCGGCCGGGCCGCGGAATCGCTCCGCCTCCAGGTGCTTCTCTCGGGGCTGGAGGGTGATCGGGCGCTGCTCGGTCACGTGCTGGGGATGCACCTTCTGCTGCACGCGGAAGGCATCCACGGTCCCCGGGAGACCCCTGCCCTGGTCTATCTCTTCGCCGACGCCTTGGCCGTTCGCCCCACCGACGACGCGCCGATGTCGACGGTGCCGCTGCTCGGCCTCCACATGGTGCTGCCACCTCTCGCCGTGGCCCGATGGCTCTACAAGACCGGACGGATCGCCCACGCCAACGTCGACCTCGTCAAGGACGCTCGCCAGTTCGAGGAGTCCCTGGCCACCTGGACGGTCGACGAATTCGCCGAAGCAGATCCAAGACTGCAGGTGTACCGGACCCACGAGATCGATGGTCCGGTGCACGTCTACGAGCATCTCGGCTTCGCCCGACTGTGGGTTCCCGTCCCGGGCCGCGGTCCGGTGCGACTGAAGAGCGCCCTGCCGGCGACGTCGGAGGCCTTCGCCCGGCTCGAGGAGCTGTTCGTCGCCGCCCACTGGCCGGACGGCGTGAGCACCGAGACGCCGGGCGGGCACGCGGAGGATCCGCCCGCCCCGCCGCCGTCCCCCGGGCCGCACCGCTGATCAACTCGAGGAGCGCGGCGTCCACGCCACCACGTCACGGGCGCGGCGACGCCGCGCCGAGCTACCCGACCGCGGCCCGGTAGCGCTCGGGGAACGACGTCTCCGCCAGCCGGCGGAACCCCTCCCTCCAATCGACGGTCGGCGTCCAGCCCAACGCCAGGAGTCTGGACGGGTCGGTCGGGTTGGGCGGGATGCAGGCCTCGGAGACCTCGAGCGGGATCTCGATGCCGGTGAGGCGTGTCAACTCGGCCGTCCAGTCCTCGATGCTCACCTGTTCGGGGCTGCACCAGTTGAAGATCGGCGGGGGCACCGCGGCCTGCCCGAGCAGGAACGGCAGGCTCGAGAACATGTCGTCGTCGTGCAGGAAGTTGTGGAGGTTGGGACCCTGCGGATGGATCCTGGTGGGGATCCCGGCCTGGGCCAGCTGCAGCATGATCTTCGGCCACCCGTGGGTGGGGCCGTAGGGTACGTCGAGCCGGGCGATGACCGCGGGGACACCGAATCGCCGTGCGGCATACCGGACGGCGGACTCGGCGGCGATCTTCGAGATGGAGTACGTCGGCAGGAACCCCATCGGCCGGTGGTTGTCCCCCAGCGAGTCGGTCTCCACGTGCGGCTCGAGCCCGTTCGGCTCGTAGACGGCGCACGAGGAGCAGTGGAGGAAGGCCTTCACCCCGGCGGCCTTCTCGACGAGGAAGGCGGCGCCTTCGGCGTTGGCCGCCAGGGCCCGTGGGAATTCCTGGTCCTTCGACACCGCCATGTGGATGACGTAGTCGAGTTGCGCCGGGACCTCGTCGAGCCGTGCGGCCTCGAGGTCGAGCGCCACCGGGACCACGCCGTCGGCTTCGACCGTCTCCCGGGCGGCCGGGTCGGAGAACCTGCTGGCGCCGAAGACGGTGTTGCCGGACGCGGCGAGTCGTTTGGCGAGCGGCCGGCCGACCTGGCCGGTGACCCCGGTCACCAGGATGCGAGCGCCAGTCAGGGGGGAGGGTTGCACGACCGGGAGGATACCGGCCGCGGGCTGGCGGACCCGTCCGGGAAGAGCCGACGACCGCACGCCGGAGGAGCCGACTACCGGAAGATGGACCGCCTGACGGCCCGCCCGAGCCGGGTGGTGGCGGTGCCCACCGGGTGACGGGCGTACTGCAGGGTCCGGATCGGCTTGGGGGTCGCCCGCCTCTTCCACGAACCGGCAGTGCTCCGGACCGGGTGGATGGTCCGCCGGACGGGCCTGGGCAGCAACCCTCTGCGGAAGCTCACGGCGGCTCCTCTCGCTGGACCGACAGCCCGAGGTTACCGTGGGCCCCTCCGGTGAAGCCGGAGAGAGAGCCCGTGGGACAGGGCCGCCCCGGACGACGGCGGAGGAGGTGGCCGTGGGAGGGTCTGGCATGGGGTCGGCGGAGCACCGCCGCCCCCATGGCCGGCGACCCAAGGAAGATCTCGGTGATGGGCGCCGTGGCCACTGCCGGCACACAGGACCCGGGAAGGGTTAGATTCGGTCCGGGAACGGCCGTTTTCAGGCGAGCTCGGCAGCGCGCGAGCCACGGACCGACGGGGGACTGGCCATGACACAGCAGGTCGAGGCGGAAGGCACGGAGCCGGCGCCAGGCGCTGGCTACGGCACCAGCGACGACGCCCTCGAAGGGCTCCTCGACCTGGCCGACCCCCAGCCGAGGTACAAGGGATGGATCGACGGCGGCGGGGTCTTGTGCCCGATCGACGGCCTCGCCATTGCCGCCAGCCGCAGCGTGGTGGACGACGTGCTCCGCCATCCCGAGACGTTCACCTCGAGGGACGTGGTGCAGCTGGGGAACGTCCGCCCCCTCATCCCGCTCAGCCTCGACCCACCGGACCACCTCGGCTACCGCAAGCTCCTCGACCCGTTGTTCGCGCCCAAGCGAATGGACGCCATCGAGGCCGACATCGCGGCCAGGGTGAACCACTTCATCGACGCGGTCGCCGACCGGGGGGGATGCAACTTCACCGAGGAGCTGGCGGTGCCGTTCCCCTCAGCCGTCTTCCTCGGCCTGATGGGGCTGCCGTGGGAGGAGCTCGACAACTTCCTCCGGATGAAGGACGGGATCATCCGGCCGGGCGGCGCCACCCTCATGGAGGCGGAGAGCGTCGACCCGGCGGAGCGCAAGCGGATCCAGGATCAGACGGCACAGGACATCTACGACTACTTCAACGCCGTCCTCGACGAGCGCCAGCGCCGTCCCGAGGACGACATCCTCTCCGGCTTCCTGCAGGCGGAGGTCGACGGCCGGCGGCTCACCCGCGAGGACATCCTCGACATCTGCTTCCTGTTCCTGATCGCCGGCCTCGATACGGTGACCGATTCGCTCACCTGCTTCTTCGCCTTCCTGGCCCAGCACCCGGACCACCGCCGTCAGATCGCCGAGAACCCCGCGGTCATCCCGGCGGCGGTCGAGGAGCTGCTCCGGTGGGAGACCCCGGTGCCGGGGGTGCCCCGGATGGCCACGACCGAGAGCGAGCTGGCCGGGTGCCCGGTGAAGGCCGGCACCATGGTGATGGTCTCGCTGGGCGCCGCCAACGTGGACCCCGCCGAGTTCGCCGAACCCTTCGAGGTCCGCTTCGACCGCCAGACCAACCGGCACCTGGGGTTCGGAGGGGGGGTCCACCGTTGCCTCGGATCCCACCTGGCCCGCCGCGAGCTGCGGGTGACGCTGCGGGAGTGGCACCGACGGATCCCCGAGTACAGCCTGAAGCCGGGCAGCGAGCTCCACTACGCCCGCGGCCTGCGCAGCGTGGAGAACCTCGAGCTCATCTGGTAGCTGGCGGCTGCATCCCGGGGGCCGGGGCGCCGGCACCCGCGCCGAGCTGGGCTCCTTGCCTCGGACGCTCGCGCCCTGATATCGATGTGGGAGCACCCTGCCGGCCGGCCTCGGTCCGCCGGCCGAGCACCCCCCACACTCCCGAACGGGGAGCGGTCGCGCCAGGAACCGGGAGAGCCCATGTCGAAGCGCCCAACCCTGTCGACGCGAAGCGGTCGGCCGACCCCGGGGGGGATGGTGCGCCGGTCCGCCGCCGGCCGCGGGCGGCCGCTGCGGCCCCGGAGGTGCAGTGCCTGAGCCGGCCGGACGTGGCCAGCGCTATCTGCCGGGGTTGGACGGCCTGCGCGCCGTGGCGGTGCTGGGGGTCGTCGCCTACCACCTGGGCGCGGGCTGGGCACAGGGCGGGCTGCTCGGCGTGGGGGTGTTCTTCACCCTCAGCGGCTACCTGATCACCGACCTCCTCCTCGGGGGGTGGCGCCGGAGCGGGGCGTTGTCCCTGGGGGATTTCTGGCTTCGGCGGGCGCGGCGCCTCCTGCCCGGGTTGGCGTTGATGCTGGCCGTCGTCTCCGTCTGGGTCGCCATCGGCGATCCCTCCCAGCTGGGCGACCTGCGGGGGAGCGTCGCCGCGGCCGCCGTCTACCTCAGCAATTGGTGGCTGATCGCCGGCCACGCTTCCTACTTCGCCCGGTTCGGACCGCCGACGCCCCTCGGGCACCTGTGGTCGCTGGCGGTGGAGGAGCAGTTCTACCTGGTGTGGCCCTGGCTGCTGGCCGGCGGTCTCTGGTGGGCCCGTCGCCCGCCCCGGGAAGGCCGCTCCCGACGGCTGCGGTCGACCACCGGACGACTCCGGGTGCTGGCCGTGGTCACCGTCGGGCTGGCCGTGCTCTCGGCGATCGAGATGGGGTTGCTCCACCACCCCTCGGTCGACCCGACCAGGGTCTACGACGGCACCGACACGCGTGCCTTCGGGCTGCTCCTCGGGGCCGCCCTGGCGATGGTCTGGCCGAGCCGGGCCGTGCAGGCAAGGCTGGCGCGCTGGTCGAGCCGATCCTCCCGACTGCTCGAGGCACTCGGCTCGGTGGGTCTGGCCGGCATCTTCGTCCTGTTCTGGCGCACGTCGGCCTTCGCCGGGTTCCTCTACCCGTGGGGGATGGTGCTGCTGTCCCTCGCCACCCTGCTGGTGATCACGTCGGCCACCCTGCCCCGCGGCCTGGTCTCGAGCGTCCTCGGGTGCCGACCGCTCCGCTGGATCGGCCTCATCTCGTACGGGATCTATCTCTGGCACTACCCGATCATCGTCCTCACCACCCCCACCCCGTCGCGTGGGCTCGACGTCGGGCGGGCGATCCTGCAGGTGGGAGCCACGATCGTCGTGGCCGCCCTCTCGTGGTACCTGGTGGAGTCACCGATACGGTCGGGTGTCCTGGGCCGGTGGTGGCGAGGGACCGTCAGGACCGGTGGCGCCCTCCGGACCGCCCTGCGGGCGCCCGGGGCCCGGCTCGGGGCAGGCCTGGCCGTGCTCGGCACGGGCACCGCCGCCCTGGCGATCGCCGGCCTGCTGCCGGCCGCCTCCCCGGGCGTGCTGACCGCCGACGGCCGGCCCGGCTCGGGGACCGGGCTCCCCGGTGATCGAACGATCCGGGTCGACATGAACCTGGCCAGCAGCCTGGCCAGCCCGGTCGCGCCCCGGGGTCGGTCGCCACGGCCGTCCCTCCCGCCGGATGGTCACCGGGTCGGCGGCGCCGGCCAGGGCGACCCGCCCGCCACGGCCACCGCGGCGCCTCGGCGGACCAGTTGCCGCTCGGTGGTCTTCATCGGCGACTCCACCTCCGAGAGCCTCGTCTCCGACGCGTACCTCGATCCGAACCACCAACTCCCCGCCCAGCTGCAGCGGGTCGGGGTCCAGAGCCTCGACCTGCAGATCGCGGGTGCTCGCTCGCTCGTCGAGACCTACGACGGCCAACCCAACGGGATGCAGGTCGCCCAGCAGGTGCTGGCGGGCGGGTACCGCGGGTGCTGGGTGATCGCCCTGGGCACCAACGACGCAGCCAACGTGGCGGTCGGTGGGGTGGTGTCGATGAGCGAACGCATCCAGCACCTGATGTCGTTGCTCGGAGGCCAGCCGGTCATGTGGGTGAACGTCGTCTCCGAGCTCACCAACGGCCCGTACTCGGAGCAGAACATGGCCCTGTGGAACCAGGACCTGCTGACCGCCTGCGGCCAGTACCCCGACATGCGGGTCTTCGACTGGGCGTCGATGGTCCAGCCGCAGTGGTTCGTCTCCGACGGCATCCACTACGACACCCCCGGATCGGCGGTGCGGGCGGCGGCGATGGCCGACGCCCTGGCCAACGCCTTCCCGGCCGGTTCGGTCGCGCGGACGGGACCGCCCGGGGCCGCCGACCGGCGCCCGGGTCTCCACGAACGGGTCTCGAGCTGCGTCGTCTCCGCCACACCCTGATCGCTCCGGGTCTCCTGCACCCGACGGCCCGGTTCCGCCAGGACCTGCCCCAGTTGACGGCGCCGGAGACGGCGCCGGCGTTGGAGAC
>DAHUYA010000089.1 GCA_027315445.1 Acidimicrobiaceae bacterium
GAGATGGAAACCTTGCGCCGAATGCCCTACGAGATTCGTACCTTCGACGACGGTGACCTGACCCTCTCGTACGAGGTCCACGGCTCCGGCGACCGGGTGCTCGTCTACATGCACGGCCTGCTGCTCGACGCGGCCGTCAACCGGCGCCTGGCCCGCGACCTGGCCGACGCGGGCAACAAGGTGGTGCTGCTCGACCTTCCGGGCCACGGCCGCTCCGACAAGCCGAGGCGGGCGGCCGCCCACCGGTTGGAAGCCTACGCCCGCCGGGTGGTCCACCTCCTCGACGAGCTCGGGACAGCCCGGGCGGTGGTGGGCGGCGTGTCGTTGGGGGCGGACGTCAGCCTGCAGGTCGCCCTGCTGGCCCCAGAACGGCTCCGCGGCATGATCCTCGAGATGCCGGTGCTCGAACAGGCCACGCCCTTTGCCGCCCTCCTCTTCACGCCCCTGCTCACCGCCACCTATTACGGGGCACCGGTCCTGCGTCGCCTCTCCCGACTGGCACGGCGCGTCCCCCGCCACGCCCTCGGGCCCCTCGACCAGGTCTTCGGTCCGCTCTCCCTCGACCCCGACGAGATGGTGGCGGTGCTGCACGGCGTGCTGGTGGGGCCGGTGGCGCCCACCGAGGAGGAGCGATCGCTGATCACCGCCCCCTCGCTGGTCATCGGGCACCGCTCGGACCGCCTCCACCCATTGAGCGACGCCAGCCGGCTGGCGGCCCAACTGCCCAACGCCCGCCTGGTCGAGGCCCGATCCATGGTCGAGCTCAGGGTCACCCCCGCCCGGCTCACCACCCAGATCGTCAGGTTCCTCGACGACGTCTGGTGCGAGCCGGTGGCCTCGCTGGCTGCCGGCTCCTGACCGCCGGGGCGCCCGGCGGAGCCGGCACCGGGCCGCACCCGCCCTGTCCAGCCCCCGCACTGCGCACCTCCCGTCGTGCTCAGCCGTCGTCGTCACCGGATCGGCGCTGCCGCTTCAGCTCTCCCCGCTGCCGCTTCTCGCGCAGGCGCCGCTCACGGGCGCCGCTGGTCGGCTCGGTGCCACGTCGTGGCTTGTCCGCTCGGAGAGCTTCCGACAGCCGCCGGGCCAGTCGCTCCTGTGCCACCTCGCGGTTGCGGGACTGGGAGCGGGCCTCACCGGCGGTCGCCCGCACCACCGGGCCGAGACGCTCGAGCAGACGGGCCCGCTGCCTGGGTCCGAGCGCCGCCGAACCCAGGACGTCGAAGCGCACCTCCACCCGGCTGCTCGTGCGATTGGCGTGCTGGCCCCCTGGGCCGCCCGGCGTCGTCGCCCGCCACCGGACCTCGCGCAGCGGGATGGAGAGGCTGCGGCTGACCCGCAACCTGGCGTCCCCGCCGTGGCCGACCTCGCCCGGGCCGGCCGGACCGGCGCCCTCGCCGTCGTCGATGGGCATGCGCGAGCCTAGGCACCCGGCGGTCGGCCGGGTGTGGGACCGGCGCCGTCAATTACGCTCGCCGACCATGGAATACCGACACCTCGGGCGGAGCGGCATGGTCGTCTCGGCCCTCGCCTACGGCAACTGGCTCACCCATGGCGGTCCGGTCGAGGAGAAGGCTGCGCGGGCCTGCGTGCACGCCGCCCTCGACGAGGGGATCACCACCTTCGACACCGCCGACTCCTACGCGGTCGGGGCGGCCGAGGAGGTGCTCGGCCGGGCCCTCGAAGGCGTGCCCCGCGAGTCCATCGAGATCTTCACCAAGGTCTACTGGCCCACCGGCCCGAACCCAAACAACCGGGGCCTCTCGCGCAAGCACATCATGGAGTCCTGTCACGCCTCGCTGCGCCGGCTCCGGACCGATCACGTCGACCTTCTCCAGGCGCACCGCTACGACTTCGAGACGCCCCTCGAGGAGACCATGCGCGCCTTCGACGACCTCGTCCGGCAGGGCAAGGTCCACTACGTCGGCGTCTCGGAATGGACGGCCGACCAGATCCTCGACGCCCTCCGGGTGGCCGACGAGATGAGGTTCGACCGCATCGTCGCCAACCAGCCCCAGTACTCACTGCTCTGGCGGGTGATCGAGCCCGAGATCGTCCCGCTCTGCCGGCGCGAGGGCATCGGCCAGCTCGTCTGGTCCCCGCTCGCTCAGGGTGTGCTCACCGGCAAGTACCGGCCCGGCGAGCCGCCGCCCGACGGGTCGAGGGCGACCGCCGCCGAGGGGGCCGAAGCCATCGGCTGGCTGATGCGCGACGAGGTGTTGCGGCCGGTGCAGGCCTTCGCCGAGGTGGCGCGGTCGGCCGGCTACACGCCGGCGGCGGTCGCCCTGGCCTGGGTGCTCGAGAACCCGACCATCTCGAGCGCCATCGTCGGTGCCACCCGGCCCGAGCAGATCAAGCAGAACGCGAAGGCGCTCGACGTCAACCTCGACGCCGAGCTGCTGCAGGCGATCGACCAGGCCCTCGACGGGGCGGTGTTGCGCGACCCGGCGTTCACCTTCAGCCCGGCGACCCGCCCCTGAGCCGGCCCGGCGACCCGCCCCTGAGCCGGCACGGCGGGCCCGGGGCCGGGGCGGCCAGGGATTCGGTCGGGCGGCCCGGTGCTCAGAACCGGGAGCGGAACTTGCGGACGGCCATGGTCGAGTGCGTGCGGTGCTCCTCGAACACCCTTTCGTAGCCGGTGTGGGAGATCCGCCAGCCCGACCCCTCCTTGCGGTACTCGTCGCGGTAGAAGGCGGTGCCGCCGATCTCGAGATCGGCGGCCGGCACGATGACGCGGTCCTGCAGGTACCAGACCCCGGTGGCGGTGGTCTCACCGGTGCGCTCGATCTCGGGGTGGTGCCCGTGGTGGGCGGACACGATGCCCGGGTCGGACAGGGCGCCCGACAGGAACTCGACGATGGCCGTCCGACCCTCGAGCGACCCTCCCACGTCCCCGTAGGTGGCGGTGCAATCCTCGGTGAGCAACGCACCGAGCTCGTCGAACCGCTTGAGGTCGAGCAGCCGGAAGTACGCGTACTTCAGCCGCCTGATCGCCTCGAGGTCGTCGTCGGACATCGTTCCTCCCCTGGTCGCCCGCAGCAGTGTACGCGGGGCGCCGACGGCCGCCCGGCCCCGACCCGTGGCCCCGATCGATCGCCCCGCCCCCGTCGCCCGCATGCCCGGGGCCGCTCGGGGGCACCGACGCCCGGTGGCCCTCTTATGCTCGGCCCATGGACCGTCGGCGACGGCGACTGCCCCTCGTGCTGCTGGCCGTCACCGGCCTGCTCGCGGCCGGCGCCGCGGCCCTGGCCGTGGCGACCGACCACCCGTCGCCCGCCTACCAGCTCGTGCAGGCCGCCGACGCCACCCTCGGGGCTCGGGGGTTCGCGGCGCTGATCGCCAGCCGCCGGGCCGGGGACCGGGTCGGGGGAGCGGGGGTGAGCCGGGTGCTCTACGAGGCGCCGGATCGTGCGCTCGAGGCGCTCTCCCTGCCCGGGTCGGCCGGCCGCGGTGACCGCACCCTGGTGGTGACGGCCATCGGGTCGTCTGCCACCTGGTCCCCGGGGGGTCTGCCTGCCAGGGGCGTCGACTTCGCCGTGTTGGGCAGCCAGTTCCTCGGCCCCCTGTACGCGATCGACGGGGCGACCGACGTTCGCGGGTCGGGCGACCACTACCGATTCGTGCTGCCGTCGCTCACGGTGCGCACCGTGGGCTGGCTGACGTTCACCGGGGACGCGCGGCTGCCCGCCGGCGTCCACGTGGTGACGCGCCGTTTCCGCGACGTCCGCGTCGATGCCCTGGTCCACAACGGCGCGGTGACCGGCCTCGCCATGCTCCTCAAGCGCCCGGCCGGGGGATCCGGTGGCGCGGTGGTGGTCGTCGTCCGCTACCGCGACCTCGGGGACGCGCCGCCGGTTCCGGGACCTTCACCCTGAGCGGCCTGGCGTGACGAAGCCGCCAATTCTCGGCGCCCGCCACCACCCGGCCCCCCCGGCGCACCGGGTGGTGATCGTCGGGTCCGGCTTCGGCGGCCTCTTCGCCGCCAGGGCGCTCCGGCGCTCGCCGGTGGCGGTGACGATGATCGCCGACACCAACCACCACCTCTTTCAGCCCCTTCTCTACCAGGTGGCCACCGGCATCCTGTCGCAGGGGGAGATCGCCCCGGCCACCCGGGACGTCCTGCGCAGGTACCCCAACATCCGGGTCGTCCTCGGCGAGGCCCTCGACGTGGACCTCGAGCACCGGACCGTGACGGCCACCCGGCTCGGGCGCACGTTCGACACCCCTTACGACAGCCTGATCGTGGCCACCGGCGTCCGGACCTCCTACTTCGGCCACGACGGCTTCCGCCACTGGGCGCCGGGCATGAAGACCGTCGACGAGGCGCTCGAGCTGCGCGGGCGGATCTTCGGCGCGTTCGAGACAGCCGAGACGGAGGTCGACCCCGTCGCCCGGGCGGCTTGGCTGACCTTCGCGGTGGTCGGCGGCGGGCCGACGGGGGTCGAGATGGCAGGGCAGATCGCCGAGCTCTCGCACCGTGCGCTGCGGCGCGATTTCCGGGTCATCGATCCCGCCACCGCCCGCGTGCTGCTGTTCGAGGGCGCGTCGGGGCTGCTGACCTCCTTCGGCCCCCGCCTCTCGAAGGTCACCGAGCGCGACCTCCGCCGGCTCGGCGTAGAGGTGCACACCGGCGCCATGGTCACCGACATGGACGAGCACGGGGTGGAGGTCCGGATGGCCGACGGCACCGTGCAGCGATTCGGGGCCCGCACCAAGATGTGGGCGGCCGGCATGGAGGCCTCCCCCCTGGGCCGCCTGCTCGCCGAGGCATCGGGCGCCGGCGTCGACCGGATGGGCCGGGTCGAGGTGGAGCCCGACTGCTCACTGCCGGGGCACCCCGAGGTCTTCGTTGTGGGCGACCTGATGGCCCTCGACGACCTCCCGGGGGTGGCCGAGGTGGCGATGCAGACCGGACGCCACGCCGCCCGGCTGATCACCGCCCGGGCGGGCGGGGACCCGGGCTCGGCACCCTTCCGCTACCGGGACCTCGGGACCCTGGCCGCCATCTCACGGTTCCGGGCGGTGGCCAGGCTCGGACGGCTGTCGGTCTGGGGGTTCCCGGGCTGGGTGCTGTGGCTGGTGGTCCACCTGGCGTTCCTCACCGGCTTCAAGAACCGCTTCACCGCCGTGCTCCATTGGGCGATCAGCTTCATCGGCCGGGGTCGGTCGGAGCGGACGATCACCTCCCGGCAGACCGACCGAGTCGGCCCGGTGGCGTGATCAGGCGAACATGCGGGCCCGCAGCTCGCGCTTGAGGATCTTGCCGGAGGCGCTGCGGGGCAGCTGCTGGTCGAC
Source organism: Acidimicrobiaceae bacterium (assembly GCA_027315445.1). Lineage (GTDB taxonomy): Bacteria > Actinomycetota > Acidimicrobiia > Acidimicrobiales > RAAP-2 > DAHUYA01. The sequence continues at coordinate 5,293 of DAHUYA010000089.1, forward strand.
GAAGACCACCTTGGTGGGGACCTTGAAGGCCGCCAAGCGCTGCCGGACGTGGGCCTGGAGCTCCTCGGCGGTGAGCGTCCGGCCCGGTTTCAGCTGCACCACGGCCGCCACCTCCTCGCCCAGGC
>DAHUYA010000101.1 GCA_027315445.1 Acidimicrobiaceae bacterium
CGCCCGCACCAGGGCGTCGGCCCGGTAGCGATCCAAGGGCTCTTGGCGACCCGAACGGCGGGCTTCCTCGAAGACGGCCGTAGTCAGCCGGTCGAGGACGGCCTTCAGGCGAGCGCCCTCGGCGCTGGGCAGGAGGGCTTCGAGACGGAGACCGCCCTCGGGGGGCGAGAACGTCCGGCAGTAGCGGCGGGCGTGGACGCGGCGCTCTCTCTCCTCGGCCACCGCCTCGGACTCCGATGCCCGGCGTATCCGGGCGGCCGCACCCACCAGCTCAGCGAAGGAGCCCTCCCTGGCCACCTCGACCAATTGCCGGGCCGCCGTGGGGTCGGAGGCCGCCGCCGGGGCGGCCACCTTGGCCTGCTCCAGGGAGACCTCGCCCGAGAGCAGGGCCTCACGGAGGACCGGGGCCCCCTCCAGGGCCTCGGCGGCCGAGAGGGTCCCCTGGGCCCGGCCCACCGGTTCGCCGGTCACCTTGGCCAGCCATCGCGCCGGGCTGGTGTCGCCCGAGGACCGGTGGGCGCCCGTGGCGGCCACCCGGGCGGCGTAGAGGGTCCGGGCACCGGCCGCCACCTTCTCCAACCGGCAGAGGGCCTCGACCATCGCCCGGGCGTCAGGACCCGAGACCACTTCCGGCGGGGCGTCCTCGGTCACCGACCGGATCGCCTCGGTGGCCTGCTCGACGGTGGCGAGAGCGCCCATGGGGAGAAGGTCGCGCCGGGCTGTGACAGGGCCGGGCAGTGACAGGGCCGGGCAGTGACAGGGCCGGGCAGTGACAGGGCCGGGCAGTGACAGGGGTCCGGCGGGTGGCGGGTCAGTCCGAGGCGTCGAGCTCTTCGTCCAGCCAGGGCACGGCTCCGCGGGCGCCCGCGAGCGCCTGGCGCTCATTCATCGACGACATCCACATGACGTACTTCCCGAGCTGGTGGGGATGAGGGTCGGGACTTGGAGCGCCAGCCAGTCGAGTCCGCCTCCTCGAGGGCCTTGGCCTGCGTGCCCAGGAGCTCCCAGCTGCCGGGGTCATCCGAGTGATCCGGTGGGGACGACCGGAGGCCGATCGAGAGTAGGAGGCGGTCGGGGGGACGGTCACCCGGGGCCTTCGGCAGGGCTGCTCTCCGTCACCACCTCCCGGACGTCGGGAAGCCGGAGGAGCTCGCCGTAGTCGATGAACGAACGCAGGGTGTGACCACCATCGACGGTCAAGAGCTGACCGGTGACCCAGCTGGACTCGGGTCCAACGAGGTAGCGAACGGCATGGGCGATGTCGTCGGGCTCGCCGGGGCGTCCGATGGGCTGCGCCGCAAGGAAGGCGCCCAACATGCGTTCGTGGGCAAAGGCGGCTTCGGTCGTCGGCGTTCGGGTCAACCCCGGGCGTACGGCATTGACCCTGACACCGAGCGCACCGAGCTCGTTCGCCGCCACGCGAACGAGCTGATCGACGGCGGCCTTGCCGGCGCTGTAACTGGCCAGGTACCTGGCGGAGAAGTCGGCTGCGGTCGACGAGATGGCGACGAAGGAGCCGGAGCCGTTGCGCACCATCGCCTGCCCCGCGTACTTGAGGGTCAGGTAGACCGGACGGATGTTCTGGTCCACTTCCCGGCTGAACTCGTCGTCGTCGAAGAGCAGCACCGGTTTGATCGAACCGCCCCCGGGGACCACGACGGCCGCGTCGAGGCGCCCGCCCTCACCGGCCCGTACCACCGCCTCTCTGATCTGCTGCGGGTTCAGGGCGTCGGCCGGTGCCGGCTGGACCCGGAGCCCTTCGTCCGCCAGGGCTGCCGCGGCGGCCTCGAGCCTCTGCTCGGTTCGCCCGGAGATCGTGACGTGCGCACCGTCCCGGGCGAGCAGCCTGGCGCAGGCGAGCCCGATCCCCGATCCGCCTCCCACGACGAGCGCCCGGTACCCCGCCAGGGGCCCGATCACGACTGTTCGCCGAGAGCTCTCGGGTGCGTCGGGTGCGACTCGGCCCACACGGTGTGCCCCCCGGCCCGAACCGGCTGCGACGCCCGGTCGCAGATCCGCCGCTCCCCGGCTCCGTCGCGCCGGTGGCAGCCCTCATGACGGGCTCTCGTGTACCGAGGGACGAGATCGATGGCCCGAGCAAGCTGCGCCCTACCCCGCAGGCGATCGGGCCCGGCGGCGGGCTCGGTTCCTGTGTGTCTATTATATGAGACAGCAGCGCTCATCAAAGACAGCCTACGATCGAGAGGGGAGAGCGTCAAAGCCGTGGCTGTGCAGTCCTCACGCGCCGTCGAGCGAGCTGCACGGATGCTCAAGCTCCTGGCGTCTGCACCCGACGGTCTGACGCTGTCCGAGCTTGCTCGGGGAGTGGCGATCCACCGGTCTTCGTGTCAGACGTTGTTGCTCGGCCTGTGCAACGAAGGACTGGCCACCCGGCGAGAGCCGGGACCGATCTACCGGCTCGGACCGGCTCTCCTCGGTCTGGGGGCCGCCGCCCAGGGCGTCGTCGATCCCTTCGAACTGGTCGACGACGAGCTGGAGCGCCTGCACGAGGCGTCGTTGCTCAGCACCATGGCCGGTGTGGCGGCAGGTGACTCCGTACTGGTCGCCAACGCCTACGCCATCCCCCATCCCTTCGGTCACTCGATCACCCGAGGGACGAGGATCCCCCTGCGAGCCCCGATCGGGGCGCTCTACCTGGCATGGGCAGAGCGGGCAGTGGTCCAGGCGTGGTTGCTCCGGGCGGACCCCCCGTTGACCTCGCAGCAGACCGACCATGTCGTGGCGGACCTGGGGACCATCCGCCGGCGCGGCTGGAGCGCCACCATCCGGTCACCGGCCAGAGCGCCGGGCTCTCTCGACATCCGGGAAGTGACCGACGAGGAGCTCACCCGGCGGCAGACGTCGACGGTGATCGGTGTCAGCAGCCCCATTTGGGACCAGAACGGGATGCTCGTCTGCTCGGTGGCGGTGGTGGGTGGTCCGACGCCCCTGCCCGGTCCCAGCCTCCGTCAGCTCGGGAATTCGGTCCTGGAGGCGGCAGCCCGGGTGACCGACTCCCTCGGCGGCCAGCAGCCCCGAGCCGACGCACGACCGACGAGCCAGGGCCGAGGCGATCGGGCTTCGTCGCGCTGACGGGCCCACCCGAACGGCCGCACGGCTCGCCCGCCCCCTCGGGTTCGCCACCAGCGTAGGGGGTGCCGATGGCCCCGGTGACTACCGATGGCCCCGGGGGGTGCCCACGAACCCGTGACTCGACCCATGGTCCACGGTCTCGAGACCGAGTGCACCATCTGGCACCATCGTGACGTGCCCGCCACCCCCACCCATTCGGCCGAGACCGACGTCCGCCCGATGACCGAGGGCGACGTGACCGCCGCCGCCGACGTGTGGCTCACGACCACCGACGACTACCGACTGCGCCACGGCTTCCCGTCCACCACCGACCAGGAACCACTGGATGAGCAACGGCGGCGGCTCGAGAGCCGGATCGGGCACCTCCGGGCCACCGACCCGGGAGGATCGTGGGTGGCGGAGCGGGGCGGCACGGTGATCGGGCTCGGCCAGGCCTTCGTCCGGGAGAAGTACTGGGTGCTGTCCATGCTGGGGGTGCTCCCGGCCGTCCAGTCCGCCGGCGTCGGCAAGGCGCTGCTCGATCGGACGCTCGTGCACGGCCCGTGGGACAGGGGAACCATCCAGGCCTCTCGGGACGCCCGAGCGGTACGGCTGTACTCCGGCGCCGGGTTCGACACCCACCCGGTACTGGCGGCCCACGGCTCCCTTCGTCCGGAGACCCACGGGCAGCCACCGCCGGGGGTCCGGCCGGGCGGTCTCGAGGATCTCGAACTGGTGGGCGACATCGACCGGGCGGTCCGGGGGGCCGCCCGTCCGCAGGACGTGACGCACCTCTTGAAGATCGACGGCTGCTCGCTGCTCATCGACGGCGACGACGCCTATGCGTTGGCCAGGCCTGACCGCATCGTCATGGCGACCGGCCGCCACGAGGCGGCGGCGATCCGGGTCCTGCGGGCGGCCATTGCGAGCGCCCCGCCCGGTGGCCGGTTCGAGGTCGGATGGCTCACCTCAGCGCAGCAGTGGGCCATCCCGACAGTGCTGGCGGCCGGGCTCGACCTCGTCCCCCACGGTCCGGTGATGACCCTTGGGATGACGGGGCCACCGGCGCCGGCGATCCCGAGCGGTGGCTACGGCTGACCCCGCCCGACGCCCCCTCCTGCGATGGTCGGGGGTCGGCTCGTCCGGCTGGCGGTCGACGGGTTCGGCTCGGGCCACAGTGCCCAGAGTGGCCAGAGTGGCCAGAAGTGGGAGCGGTGATTCGGGATGGGTGATCGGTCAATGCCACCCAAGTTGGCGCAACAGCGACAGGGATATGCGTACAGGCGTCAGAGCCCATAGAAGCGTCGGTTGGCCTCCACCGAGGAGCGAATCTCCCCGGGCAGGTCGGCCCGGCTGAGAAGGTAGCGGCAGAGTGTCCGACCGATGGGAATTTGGGCCACGTAATAGGCGCAGATCGACTGCTCATAGGCAAGGCGCCACTCGTAGACATCGGAATGCACGAACAACCGATCGTCTTTGGAGGTAGTGCGATTTCCGAGTGGCAGAACCGGTGTGAAACGCCGGGCCAGGTCGCAAACCTCCCAGCACAGCTGCCACTGCTGTTGCAGGCGATAGTGGCCCGCCAGGGTCCACAGGGGCTCAGCCCGCCACGGCCGCTCGCTCCAGGCGTCAAACAACACGCCGCAGGCTTCCTGAGGCTTCTCAATGTCGAGCAGGCAGACGCCGAGGCGCCAGCGAGCGTAGAACCGCTCCTCGTCCCAGTCCTCGAGCTCGAGGCAGCGTTGGTACCACTCGACGGCCTGGGCCCGCTGACCACCGTCGTCGAAGGTGCGCGCCAGGTAGAAGCAGGTCCGAGCGTCCTCGGGGTTGTCGGCGAAGTCGGCTTCGAGCAGCGCGCGCTCACGCGCCAACTTGTCGGACCGGTTCCCCCCGTCGCCGTGGTGCACGACGTGGAACCGGTGGCTTCGCGCCGAGACCGCCATACGCTCGTCAATGCTCAGGTACTCGTGGGCACGACCGTGCCACTGCCAGCCCGACGCGGCGCGGATGAGGAACGGCCGCCACAGCCGTAGGGTGTCGAAGCGCTCCTCGACGTCCACGCAGTCGAGCTCGTCCGAGAGCAGATCGCGGGGCAGTTCTCCTTCGAGGGTGTGATCGGCGTCGAGCAGCAGCAGCCAGTCGGTATGGTGTCGGGCTGCTTCGAGGGCCACGTTGCGAGACGCCCCATATCCCCGCCATTCGTCGGCGATCACCTCACCTGCGACGCCGGCGAAGCTGCGGCGAGCCACTTCGACCGTCGAATCGGAGCTTCCGGTGTCGACGATAGTGAAATGGTCGATCTGATCGCCCACAGAGGCGGCCAGGCGCGCCAGTGTGCCCTCCTCGTTCTTCACTATCATCACCAGGCCGACGCTGACGCCCATGTCGAGCACCTCGCCGACCTAGCCCTCGGATCCAGCAACAGGCGGCACCTGGGAAGCGAGGGAGGGTCGGAGCTTGACGGCTTCGGCGATTTGGGCTCGGCCCTCGACGGCGTTGCCCAGGGATTCCTCGGACAGGCCCAGGTTGAAGTGGGCGGCGGCGTTGCGCGGGGCCAGGGTGATGACCTCTTCGTAGAGCCCGACCGCGGCTGACGGCGAGGTGGCGGCCACAACCGTGGCCAGATTGTAGAGAGCCGGCACGTAGTGGGGGTCGGCGGCGATGGCCTGGCGGTAATTGTGCTCGGCGTTGATGGAGTAGCCCTGCTCCTGAGCGACCACTCCCAAGTCGTACCAGGCAGCTTGGTTCAAACGGTCAAGCTTCAGCACTGCCAGGTAGTCGGCATCGGCCGCAGCGAGGCGGTGCTCGTGCTGGGCTTTCAGGCCGGCGTCGAGCAGCACCGCCTGGCGCTCCGAAGATGACGAGGCTGTCGAGTTCGCTCCGCAGGCGGCCAGGGTCGCAACCAGTGCACAAAGGCCGATGAAGGTACGCCCCCTCCCATGTGGCAGGAGTCGCTGGGGGGTGGTCCGGTGGCTTTCTGTCATGGACTGGTGGCACACGGCTGATGGCAAGCCCGATCCGGATCCTCGCTCGCTGCTACGGTAGCGAGTCAGGGTGAAGCGCGCCTGCGATCCATGACAGGTCGCGACAGGAGGAATGCCGTGAGCAAGCCGTCCCATCGTCACCCTGCTTCCCGTAAGCCGCGGAACCCGAAGTCGAAGTCGAAGCCTTGGCTAAAGCGCGCATCGGCGATGGCAGCCACGGCGGCAACGGCGGGCATCTTGGGTTCGGGGGCAGCCGGGACCGGGGCGCAGAACGTCACTCAGAATCGCCGGGCAACCCTGCTAGCCGCGTCTTTCGGGTCACGAGCCATGGCCCCGAATGGTCAGGGCTACTGGCTGGTGGGGCGAGACGGCGGGGTGTTCGCGTACGGCGGTGCCGGGTTCTTCGGATCGATCCCCGGATTGTGCCTTTCGGACCACGCCGTCTGCGGAGTCAAGGACATCCTCGGGATTGTGCCAGCGCCTGACGGCCAGGGGTACTGGTTGATCGGATCGGACGGCGGGGTGTACTCCTTCGGCAGCGCCCGGTTTTTCGGCTCCTCGGGCGGTACGTCACTCAACGGTGCGATCGTCGGGGCCGCTGTGCCGCCCGGCCTGGCATCCGGGTTGGCGGGTCCGACTGGGGCAACCGGACCGGGGGGCTCCGCGGGCCCACAGGGCGTGATGGGTCCCACCGGGGCTACCGGCGCCATCGGGCCTATGGGCCCGACCGGTGCGACCGGCCCAACCGGCCCAACCGGCCCAACCGGTGCGACGGGTGCGACCGGCCCAACCGGTGCGACCGGTCCGACGGGCCCAACCGGTGCGACGGGTGCGACGGGTGCGACGGGTGCGACGGGTGCGACGGGCCCAACCGGTGCGACGGGTGCGAACGGCCCAGCCGGGACCCCGGCCACCAGCGAACTGACCGGGAGGGTTGCCGGGGTGTCGCTGTCTGGTGGGTTCGGCACGGTCTACGGGGCGCCGTCGGGGCTCTCGTCCAGCACGACATCTTCTGTGACCGACAGCACGCTCAGTCCGGCGGCGGCGGTCACGCCGAGCAACCTCTCGGTTCAGCTCACCGCAACGAATGGAACCGGGGCCCCCCTCGTCGTGCAATTGTTCGTCTCGAGCACGGCGACCATACTGCTCTCCTGCTCGGTCCCGATCGGTGGCACGACGTGCACCATCGCCGGACCAGGCGTAGCGATTCCAGCGAACACCGCCTATCAGGTCCTCATAGAGGGCGCCGGGACAACGACCTTCACAGGAGACGTGCTGTTCGGCTACGAGGTCACCGGCTGAGCAGGTCCGGGTGAGTAGTGCCTGCAGACCGATGTACGAGCTCCTGATGATCCTCCGACACGTCCGCCAGTAGGTCGGTCCAGCAGCCCTGCGATCTCCCCAACGCCGACCGGACATCGTCGGCCTTCCCGGCAGCCATCGCCGGCCTCATGGGGCGCTCGTGCTCCTCCCACTGCGTCTGGTGAGGACGACCCACGTTGGGCTGCGGGGCCCCGTCGGTTCGGTCAGGTGGTTGGATCGCCGCATCCCCGTCCACACGGTCAGGTTCTGCCGCTCGACTCGCTCGTGGAGATCCGGGCGGGTGGGTTGGCGGGCGATCACCCCAGACGTCGGTCCCGGGACATCGGGGAGGAGGACTGGAACGTGATCAGCTCTGTTGGGAGCCGAGCCCGTGCCGCCGATCTTGCCGAGCGAGACGAAACCGGTCTTGGGATACGTGCCGAATCCCGGAAGCCCCGACCTGGCCCGAAGCCTGGCGGTGAGCAGGCAGACCATCGCCCCACGGCGCCCCACGACGTGCTCCTGCTCGGCGTCGAGGTAGACGGCACCGTGCTTGCCGCGGGGACCGCCTGCCCAAGCTCTTCACCAAGCTGTCACGGCGAACCGCCGCGATGGAGAAGGCTCGGAGGGAACGGAACGAGAGGCACCCCCGGCACCCTGGAGGCCCAGACGCTCGTCACTCAGCCCGAGCCCGCCGCGCCTCCGCTGCCTTCGAGCAACCTCCGATCGCTCCTCGAGTGCGCTGCCGCCCCGGCCTCTGCGCTCCGACCGTCGGGCGGCCACCGGTAGCGGGTCCACCCGGTGCCGGGGGCGGCACCCATCCGCTCGTAGAAGCCGATCGCCCGCTGGTTCCAGTCGAGCACGTCCCACTCGATCCTCCCGGCGGTCTGTGCCCGGAGGTGCTCGAGCAGGGCCCGCCCGTAGCCGTTTCCCCGGTACGCCGGCCGGACGAAGAGGTCCTCCAGCCATATCCCGGTCTCGCCGAGAAAGGTCGAGAACGTCCGGTGCCACAGCGCATGCCCGGCAACCTCCCTGGCCTCGGTCTCGACGAGGGTGACCTTGACCACGGCGTCGTCGCCGAACATCGCCCGCCGGAAGTGCTCCGGCGTCGACACCACCTCGTCGGCCATCCGCTCGTACTCGGCGAGCTCGATCGTGAGCGCCATCACCTCGTCGAGGTCGTCGGCGGTCGCCTCGCGGATCGTGTAGCTCACACCGTCCGGCCCCGGTTGGCCGCGCTGACCACCGCCTGCAGCGAGGCGTCGAGGATGGAGGAGTCCATGCCGACCCCCCACCACGTCCGTCCGCTGGCGGTCGCCTCGACGTAGGCCACCGCCGACGACTCGCTCCCCTCGGTCAGGGCGTGCTCGTGGTAGTCCTTGACCTCGAAGTCGACCCCGAGGGAGGACCGAAGCCCGGCCACCAGGGCGTCGATCGGGCCGTTCCCCTCCCCCTTCACCGTCTGGTGCTGCCCGTCGACCAGCAGCTGGGCGACCACGGTGGTGCGGTGACCACCGGCCGTCACCTCGCTGCCGAGCAGGCGGATGCCGGCGTCATCGGGTAGGTAGGTGTCGGCGAACACCTGCCACATCTCGTCCGGCCGGATGACCGTGCCACTGGCCTCGGTCACCGCCTGCACCTGCTTGGAGAACTCGATCTGCAGCTGGCGCGGCAGGTCGAGCCCGTGCTCGGTGCCCATGACGTAGGCGACCCCGCCCTTGCCGGACTGGCTGTTGACCTGGATGATCGCCTCGTAGGTGCGGCCGGTGTGCTTGGGGTCGATCGGCAGGTAAGGGACCTCCCACTCCTCGTAGTCGTCCCCGATCGCCTCCATCCCCTTCTTGATGGCGTCCTGGTGGGACCCCGAGAAGGCGGTGTACACGAGATCCCCGGCGTACGGGTGGCGCGGGTGGACCGGCAGCCGGGTGGCGTACTCGGCGACCCGGCGCACCCGCTCGATGTCGCCCAAGTCGAGCGTCGGGTCGACCCCCTGCGAGAAGAGGTTCATGGCCAGGGTGACGACGTCGACGTTCCCGGTCCGCTCGCCGTTGCCGAAGAGGGTGCCCTCGACCCGGTCGGCGCCGGCCAGCACGCCCAGCTCGGCCGCGGCGACGGCCGTGCCGCGGTCGTTGTGCGGGTGGAGGCTGAGGACCACCGAGTCGCGGTTGGCGATGTGCCGGCTGCACCACTCGATGACATCCGCGTACACGTTCGGGGTGTACATCTCGACAGTGGCCGGCAGGTTGATGATGATGGGCCGGTCGGGTGTGGGCTCGATGACGTCCATCACCGCCTCGCAGATCTCGACCGCGAACTCCGGCTCGGTCCCCGTGAAGCTTTCGGGCGAGTACTCGTAGCGGACCTCGGTGCCCGGGATGGTCGCCTCGAACTTCTTGCACAGCCGGGCGGCGTTGACCGCGATGTCGACGATGCCGGCCTTGTCGAGCCCGAAGACGACCCGCCGCTGCAGCTCGGAGGTCGAGTTGTAGAAGTGGACGATCGCCCGGCGGGCCCCGGCCAGCGACTGGTAGGTGCGCTCGATGAGCTCCTCCCGACACTGCACCAGCACCTGGATGGTCACGTCGTCGGGAACGAGCCCCTCCTCGATGATCTGGCGCTGGAAGTCGTAGTCGGGCTGGGAGGCCGAGGGGAACCCCACCTCGATCTCCTTGAAGCCGATCCGGACCAGGGTCTCGAACAGACGCAGCTTGCGCTCGGGGTCCATCGGGTCGATCAGCGCCTGGTTCCCGTCACGGAGGTCGACGCTGGCCCAGCGCGGAGCCGCGGTCAGTTGCCGGTCCGGCCAGGTGCGGTCGGCCAGGGTCAGGGGCGCGTGCGACCGGTAGAGGTGGAACGGCATGGGCGAGGGGTCGCAGGGCAGCGCCAGACGGCCCTGCCGGTCGCCGTCCGCCACGTGCCTGTGCTCTCCGTTCATCCTTCTACTCCCTCTGTGTCCTCACCGTCGGATGCGGCCCACCCGCCGGGCCCTGCGGCGCCCAACAAAAAACCTCCTGGCCCGGAGGCTCAGGAGGTTGCGGACGAGCGCGATGTGGCGCTCGTCGTCAGGTAAGCAGCAGGACCGAGTTCGGGTGCCCATGCATCGCCCACATTTTCCCAGGTGGAAGGGGGCCAGTCAAGGACGGGCCACTCACCGGCCCAGGGGCCGGCACGGCGGGGCGCCAGGACGGGCCCGGCGGCGGGCCGGTCGCTACCCTGGGCCCCGTGCGCAAGCTCGTGAAGCTCCTCTTCCCGATGGCGCTGGCCGCCAGCGTGGCCTACGTGGTCCGGGGCCTGCTCGACGAGCGGGCCCCCCGCCGCGAGCTGACCGGCGACGGCCCGATCCTCGGCAGCCTCGACACCTGGCCGCCGGTGCCGAGGAAGACCGCCGTCTGAACCACGCCACGGCGCAGCAGGACTACGCCGGCGGGGCGCAGGCCGCCGCGGGGCGCAGGCGCCGGCCCTACAGCCGGACCTGGTGGATGTCGAGGATGCCGGGGTTCTGACGGAGCCGGGAGAGAACGGTGTCGGAGGCCGGCTTGTCGGTGGAGAGGACCATCAGGGCGGTGCCGGTCTCCGGGCTCGGCCCGACCGCCATCGACGAGATCGAGATCCCCTCGTCACCGAGCGCCACCCCGACGACACCGATCATGCCGGGGCGGTCGTCGTTGCGCACCACCAGCATGTGCTCGGAGGGCGGCACCTCCACGTCGTGGTCGTCCACCATCACCACCCGGGGCTCCACCCGCACGCCGGCCCCGGCCAGGGTCCCCGACACCGCGTGGGTGCCCGAGCGCAGCGTGACGAGGTTCTTGAAGTCGTGGGAGGTGGTGGTGGAGGTCTCCCGCACCTCGAGGCCCCGCTCCTCGGCCAGCTGGGGGGCGTTCACGTAGGAGACCGGCTCCTCGGTGGTGGAGGCGAAGAGCCCCTTCAGGACGCTGAGCGTCAGGATCCCGGTGGCCGCCCCGGCCAGCCCCCCCTGGTACTCGATCTCGAGCCGGTCGGGGAGGCCCTCGTGCAGGCAGCCGAAGAACCGCCCCAACTGCTCGGCCAGGGGCATGTACGGCCGGACCGTCTCGGACACCTCGGTGGCCGCCACGTTGACCGCGTACGGGACGAAGTCGCCCGCCAGGGCCAGGATCACCTGCTCGGCGATGGTCACGCCCGCCTTGTCCTGGGCCTCGGCGGTGGAGGCGCCGAGGTGGGGGCTCACCACCACGCTGTCGAGCTCGAAGAGCGGTGACTCGGTGGTCGGCTCCTTGGCGAACACGTCGAGGCCGGCTCCCTGCACCGTGCCGGACCGGATCGCCTGCACGAGAGCCTCCTCGTCGATGATGCCCCCGCGGCCGGCGTTGACGATCCGGATGCCCGGCTTGGACTTGGCCAGCAGCTCGCGGTTGATCAGGCCGACCGTCTCGGGCGTCTTCACGGCGTGGATGGAGACGAAGTCCGACTCGGCCATCAGCTCCTCGAGCGAGCAGAGCTCCACCCCCATGTGCTTGGCCCGGTCGGGCGAGACGTAGGGGTCGTAGGCGAGCAGGCGCATCCCGAACGCCAGGGCCCGCTGGGCCACCAGGGCGCCGATCCGGCCCAGCCCCACGATGCCGAGCGTCTTGCCGTGGAGCTCGACCCCCTCCCACCGTGACCGCTCCCAGCGACCGGCCACCAGGGCGGCGTGGGCCTGGGGGATGTTGCGGGCCTGGGCCAGCAGCAGGGCCATCGCCTGCTCGGCCGCCGACAGGATGTTCGACTGCGGGGCGTTGACCACCATCACCCCCCGGGCGGTGGCGGCGTCGACGTCCACGTTGTCGAGGCCGATGCCGGCCCGTCCGACCACCACCAGGCCGGTGGCGGCGGCCAGGACGTCGCCCGTCACCTGGGTGGCCGAGCGGATGACCAGGGCGGCCGCCCCGGGGACGGCGGCCACCAGCTTCTCGGGCGACAGGCCCTCACGGACGTCGACCTCGTGTCCGGCTTCGGTCAGCAGGTCGAGCCCCCGCTGGGCGATCTTCTCGGTAACCAGAACCCGTGCCACCGGGCGTTCTCCTCACTCCCCCCCGTGGGCTGTCAACTGTGGACCGGACCCTCCGAACTCCACCGGGCGGCCGTCCCGCTCCGGATGACCGGTCCCGAGGAGGCCGTCGGGTTCGGGGGACGCGACGACCCCGGCCGCCTACGACGCCGACTGGGCGAACAGCTCACCCAGCCGGCGCACCCCCTCCACCAGGTCGTCGTCACCCAGGGCGTAGGACATGCGGAAGTAGCCGGGAGCCCCGAAGGCCTCGCCGGGCACCACCGCCACCTTCGCCTCCTCGATGCACAGCTCCGCCAGCTCGGCCGAGGTCATGGGCACCCTGCCCCGCAGCGGCCGGCCGAGCAACCCTTCGACCTTGGGGAAGGCGTAGAAGGCACCCTCGGGCTCGATGCAGGTCACCCCGTCGATCTCGTTGAGCATCCGATGGATGGTCCGGCGCCGCCGGTCGAACGCCCGGCGCATCATGGCCACCGCCTCGAGGTCGCCCGAGACGGCGGCCAGCGCCGCCCGCTGCGAGACGTTGGCCACGTTGGAGGTCTCGTGCGACTGGATGTTGGTGGCCGCGCCGATGGCGTCGGGCGGGCCCAGCAGCCACCCGACCCTCCAGCCGGTCATGGCGTAGGTCTTGGCCACCCCGTTGGCCACCAGGCACTGCCCGGCCAGCTCGGGCACCACCACCGGCATCGAGTGGTGGCGGGCGTCCCCGTACGTGAGGTGCTCGTAGATCTCGTCGGCCAGCACCCACAGGCCGTGCTCGAGCGCCCACCGGCCGATGGCCTCGATCTCCTCCCGCGGGTAGACGGCGCCGGTCGGGTTGGAGGGCGAGACGAAGAGCAGTGCCTTGCTCCGAGGGGTGCGGGCCGCCTCGAGCTGGTCGACGGTGACCCGGAAGCCCTGCCGCTCGTCCGTCGGCACCGGCACCGCCACCCCGCCGGCCAGGGCGATCGACTCGGGGTAGGTCGTCCAGTAGGGAGCCGGGACGAGCACCTCGTCACCGGGGTCGCACAGCACGCTGAAGGCGTTGCCCACCGCCTGCTTCCCCCCGTTGGTCACCAGCACCTGGGAGGGCTCGACCGTCAACCCCGAGTCGCGGGCGGTCTTGACGGCGATGGCGGCCCGGAGCTCGGGCAGCCCGGCGGTCGGGGTGTAGCGGTGGTTCCGGGGGTCGCGGCACGCGGCCACCGCGGCCTCGACGATGTGCTCGGGCGTCGGGAAGTCCGGCTCGCCGGCCCCGAAACCGACCACGCGCTCCCCCTGGGCCTGCAGCGCCTTCGCCTTGGCGTCGACCGCCAGGGTGGCCGACGGCGACACGGCGGCCGCCCGCGCCGACAGCCGCCGGCGGGCGGTGCCGGGGCCCGCAGGGGCGGTTGTGGGCGGGGAGGTCACGAGTGCCATGATCGCATACGTGACCGACGCCCCCGACATCCGCATCCCAGCCGAATTGCTGCCCAGCGACGGGCGTTTCGGCTCCGGCCCCTCCAAGGTCCGACCCGAGCAGGTGGCCGGCCTGTTGAGCGTGGCCGACACCTATCTCGGCACCAGCCACCGCCAGGCCCGGTGAAATCGGTGGTCGGCCGGGTGCGGTCCGGCCTGCGCGCCCTCTTCTCGCTTCCCGAGGACTACGAGGTGGTGCTCGGCAACGGGGGCACCACCTGCTTCTGGGACGCCGCCACCTTCTGCCTGATCGACTCGCAGAGCCAGCACCTCAGCTTCGGGGAGTTCTCCTCCAAGTTCGCGGCCGCGGCCAGGGCCGCGCCCCACCTGAAGGACCCCCAGGTCATCGAGTCGGCTCCCGGGACCCACCCGCTGCCGGTGGCCGACGAGTCGGTCGACCTCTACGCGCTGACCCACAACGAGACCTCCACCGGGGTGGCGATGGAGATCCGGCGCCCGGCCGGGGCCTCGCTCCCGACGTCCGGCGGCGGCCTGGTGGCGGTCGACGCCACCTCGGCCGCCGGGGGGCTGCGGGTCGACCCGGCCGAGTTCGACGCCTACTACCTGGCCCCTCAGAAGTGCTTCGCTGCCGACGGGGGTCTCTGGGCGGCGCTGCTGTCGCCGGCCGCGGTCGAGAGGATCGAGCGGATCGCCGCCTCGGGGCGATGGGTCCCCGCCTTCCTCGACCTCAAGATCGCCCTCGACAACTCGCGGCTCGACCAGACCTACAACACCCCTGCGCTGGCCACCCTCTTCCTCTTCGCCGAGCAGCTCGACTGGATGCTCGACCAGGGCGGGCTCGGGTGGACGACCGGGCGGTGCGACCGCTCGGCCGAGATCCTCTACACGTGGGCCGAGGGATCGGGCTTCGCCCGCCCCTTCGTGGAGAACCCGGCCGACCGCAGCCACGTCGTCGGCACCATCGACTTCGTCGACGCGGTCGACGCCGCGGCGGTGGCCAAGGTGCTGCGGGCCAACGGCGTGGTCGACACCGAGCCCTACCGCAAGCTCGGACGCAACCAGCTGCGGATCGCCATGTTCCCGGCAGTCGAGCCCGACGACGTGGCCGCCCTCTGCGCGTGCGTCAACTACGTGGTGGGCGCCCTCGCCAGCTGATGAGGACCGGGTGACCACGCCGTCGACCGCCCCCGGCCGAGCGCACCCCGGCGATCGGCCCGGAGCAGCGCACCCCGGCGAACACGACGGGCCAGCGCGCCCCGAACGGGACGATCGACCCGATCTGGTGCTCGTGCACGGGTTGGGGAGCGCCGCCAGCTACTGGGACAACATCGTCCCGTTGCTCGACCAGCGCTTCCGGGTGCACACGCCCGACCTTCCCGGTCACGGGCCCGCTGCGAGGCGGCTGTCGGCCGACGAAGCCCACCCCGGCAGGCTCGCCCGGTCGGTGGTCGACCGTCTGGTGGCGGACGGCGTCGAGTCGGCTCACCTGGTCGGGCTCTCCCTCGGCGGCTGGGTGGTGCTCGAGATGGCCGCCCAGGGTTACGGGGCCAGCGTCGTCGCCCTGGCACCGGCCGGCCTCTACCGGCCCGGTGCCGTCATCCGGGGCGAGCACAAGGAGGCCCTGGCCCACCACCTGCTGGACGGGCTCCGACCCCTCCTCCCGGCACTCATCCGCCTCGGGGTGGTGCGCCAGCTTGGCCTGCGGGCCAACGTGGCCAACGCCGACCGGGTGACCGATGCCCAGTTGCTGGCCGCCGCCGTCGCCCTGGCCGACGCCCGGGCCTTCGCCGTCTGCGACCGTTCGGCGGTCGAGCACCACTTCGAGGGGGCCGAGAAGGTGCGGGTGCCGGTGGCCGTGGCCTTCGGTGACCGCGACCAGGTGCTGCCGGCTCCCGACTGCCAGGAGCGGTCGCTGGTGCCCGCGAGGACCGAGTGGGTGGTCGTCCCCAACTGCGGGCACGCCATGACCTGGGACCAGCCCCAGGTCTGCCTCGAGCTGATCGACCGAACGGTCGCACGGGCGGCAACGGAGTACGACCCCGGGAACGTGCTCCGGGTCGATCAGAACATCCCCCCGGCGACCTGAGCCTCAGCCGCCCGAGATGTCCTCCACCCGCTGCTTGCCGGCGGAGATGAAGGGCATCATGGCCCGCAGCTCGGCCCCGATCTCCTCGATCGGGTGGGCCTTGCCGGCGGCCCGCAGCTCGTGGAAGCGGGGACGCCCGTTGCGGTTCTCGGCGATCCACTCCTCGGCGAAGGAGCCGTCCCGGATCTCGCCGAGGATCCGCTGCATCTCCTGGCGCACCCCCTGGTCGATCACCCGGGGGCCGCGGGTCAGGTCCCCGTACTCGGCGGTGTCGGAGATCGAGTACCGCATCCCGGCGATGCCCTGCTCGTACATGAGATCGACGATCAGCTTGAGCTCGTGGAGGCACTCGAAGTAGGCGGACTCCGGCTGGTACCCGGCGTCGACCAGCGTCTCGAAGCCAGCAGTCACCAGGGCGGTCAGGCCGCCGCAGAGCACCACCTGCTCGCCGAAGAGGTCGGTCTCGGTCTCCTCGTCGAAGGTGGTGTCGAGCACGCCGGCCCGGGTGGCGCCAAGGCCGTGGGCGTAGGACAGGGCCAGGTCGTGGGCTTTTCCGGTGGCGTCCTGGGCCACCGCCACCAGCGAGGGGACCCCACCGCCCTCGGTGTAGGTGCGGCGCACCAGGTGGCCGGGGCCCTTGGGGGCCACCATGGCCACGTCGACCCCGGCGGGCGGGACGATCTGGCCGAACCGGATGTTGAACCCGTGGGCGAACATCAGGCAGTCCCCCTCCTGCAGGTGGGGCGCGATCTGGGCGTCGTAGACAGCCTTCTGCTCGGTATCGGGCAAGAGGATCATGATCACGTCGGCCTCGGCCGACGCCTGGTCCACGGGCAGCACCCGGAGTCCGGCCTCGGTGGCCTTGGTGGCGCTGCTCGAGCCCTCGCGCAGCCCGACCCGGACGTCCACCCCGGACTCGGAGAGGTTGAGGGCGTGGGCGTGCCCCTGGGAGCCGTAGCCCAGGATGGCCACCTTGCGACCCTGGATCAGGCTCGGGTCGGCGTCGGACTCGTAGTAAAGGGTTGCCATGGGCGTCCTCCGTCGTGTCTGCGGGGTCTCAGCCGGCGCTTGCCGGCGCCGGTTGGTCGCGGTCGGTCCCCGGCCGGCGCACCAGCTTAGGCAGGGCCACCCGGCCCGTCCGCTGGAGCTCGACCACCTGGTAGGCCTCGAGCAGTCCCTCGAAGTCGTCCACCTTGTCGGGGCGGTCGGCCACCATGACCGTCACCCGGTCGTGCCCCACGTCGACCACGTCGCCGCCGAACACGCCGACCAACTGGATCACCTCCACCCGCTCGGACGGGGCGGCGACCACGGTGGCCAGCAGCAGCTCGCGCTCGATGGCCTCGGCCGGCGCCAGGTGCGAGATCGACACGACGTTGACCAGCTTGTCGAGCTGGTGCACCACCTGCTCGAGGGGGGCCGACTCCACGTCGACCACGATGGTGATCCGGCTGAACCGCTCCTCCTCGTCGGTCGGAGCCACAGCCAGCGAGTAGATGTTGAAGCCCCGGCGCGAGAACAGCCCGGCCACCCGGGCGAGCACGCCCGCCTTGTTCTCCACCAGTACCGAGAGGATGTGGTGCCGAGGGGTCGCCCCATCGGCCACTCCCCCGCCCGGCAAGGCACCGCCCGCCGCCCCCCCGGGCAGGCCGGTCAGGTTGGGGGCGCTCATCGGGGCTGCCCCTCCTGGTCGGGGTGGACCACGATGGCGTCGTTGGACGCCCCGGCCGGCACCATGGGGAAGACCTTCTCGAAGGCGTCGGTGCGGAAGTCGATGACCACGGGGCGGTCGTCGACGGCGTTTGCCTTCTCGATGGCCGGCGCCACCTCCTCGGGGGTCTCCGCCCGGATCCCGATGCACCCCATCGCCTCGGCCCACTTGACGTAGTCCGGCAGGTCCGGGGAGAGGTAGACCTCCGAGTACCGCTCCTCGTAGAACATCTCCTGCCACTGGCGGACCATCCCCAGGTAGGCGTTGTTGAGGATGGCCACCTTGATCGGGATCTGTTCCGCGGTGGCGGTCACCAGCTCCTGGGCCGTCATCTGGAAGCACCCGTCGCCGTCGATGGCCCACACCGTGCGATCCGGGCGCCCCACCTTGGCCCCGACCGCGGCGGGCACGGCGAAGCCCATCGTCCCGGCACCGCCCGAGTTCACCCAGGTATAGGGGTGCTCGAACCGCCAGTACTGGGAAGCCCACATCTGGTGCTGGCCCACCCCGGCCACCACCACCGTGTCCTCACTCGAGAGGTCCCGCAGCGTCTCGACCACCATCTGGGGCTTGATCGGGGCGCCGTCGGCCGGCTCGTAGTGGAGCGGGAAGCGGGCCTTCCAGTCCGACAGGGTGGCCCACCACCGCTCGAGCGACGGCCGGCCGGCCGCCGGACTCCCGGGGGTGGCGGTCGCCCCGGCACCGGTCCCCCGGGCCGCCTCGTCGTGGGGCAGGCCGAGGCCGTCGAGCTGGGCCAGCAGGTCCTCGACGACCAGCCGGCAGTCGCCCGCGATGCCCACGTCGGCCGCCCGCACCTTGCCCAGCTCGGCCGGGTCGATGTCGACGTGGAGCACCCGGGCTCCGGGGGCGAAGGCGTCGATCTTGCCGGTGACCCGGTCGTCGAAGCGGGACCCGAGGGCGACCAGCAGGTCGGCGCGCTGCATGGCGGTGACGGCGGTGTAGTTGCCGTGCATGCCCGGCATCCCGAGGCACAGCGGGTGCGAATCCGGGAAGGCACCCCGGGCCATGAGGGTGGTGACCACCGGCATGCCGGTCCTCTCGGCCAGCTCGCGCAGGGCCTCGGCGGCCCGGGCCTTCAGGATTCCTCCGCCGGCGTAGATGACCGGCCGCTCGGCCGACAGCAGCAGCTCGGCCGCCCGGCGGACGTCCTCCGGCCGGCCGCGGGTCGTCGGGTGGTAGCCGGGGAGGTCGAGCTCTTCCTCCGACTCGGGCCAGTACCACTCCATGGTGGCGTTGGACACGTCCTTGGGGACGTCGATCAGCACCGGCCCGGGCCGGCCGGTCGTCGCCACGTGGAAGGCGGCGGCGACCACACGGGGGATGTCGGCTGCCTCCTTCACCAGCCAGTTGTGCTTGGTGATCCCCATGGTCACCCCGGTGATGTCGCACTCCTGGAAGGCGTCGATGCCGATGGAGCTGGTCGCCACCTGGCCGGTCACCACCACCATCGGGATCGAGTCCATGTAGGCGTCGCACAGCGGCGTCACGATGTTGGTCGCACCGGGGCCGCTCGTGACGATGGCGACTCCGGGCCGGCCGGTGACGTGCGCGTAGCCCTCGGCCATGTGCCCGGCACCCTGCTCGTGCCGGACGAGGATATGGCGGATGGGCGAGTCGATGATGGGGTCGTACACCGGCAGGATGGCGCCGCCGGGGAGGCCGAACATGACCTCGACGCCTTGGGTTTCGAGGCTCTTGACGAGG
>DAHUYA010000133.1 GCA_027315445.1 Acidimicrobiaceae bacterium
GCCACCCCCGGTGCGCGTGTGGGTGCTCTCCCGGGTGGGCGCCCGGGCTATACCCCGGCCGGGGGGGCGCCGCCGCGTCCGCCCGGGAGTCGAGCATCGCCGCCGGTCACGGCGCCCGATCCCTCTCAGGACGACCCGCACCAACGCCTATAAGCGATATTATGTCAAATTGATGCGGGGACCGTCGGGGGCCCCGTCAGCCGGGGGCCGGCTCGACCACGAACCCCCGGAGATCACCGGCCGCCGCGTACAGATGCCCGAGGGCGGCCTTGTAGTCGCTCTCCCTCGCCCGACCCGCCAGGTCGACGTCGACGTCGTCGAGCGCCGACTCGAGGGTGTACAGCCGGTCGTGCAACCGGTCGAGCTGGGCCTGGCTCACGACCACCTGGCCGTCCGGGATGCGCAGGGAGACGGCTCGACGCCGGGCCTCGTAGGCCCGCTGGCGGTGGGAGCGGCGGCAGTACTGCCGTGGCCGGCCCGGGCCGGAGGACGGAGGGAGGGCCCGCCGGCAGTACAGGCACCGCGGCGTGGCTTCAGCCGCACCCTCGCCCCGGGTACTTTTCGTCACGTGACGATATTAGGGCACTGGGCCCGGCACTGCGCCTATGTGCCGGGCGTGCCCGATGTCACGGCCACACCAGCCGGCGGGCGTTGTCCCGCATGATCTTGCGACGGTCGGCGACCGGGAAGCCGGCGAGCTTCTCGAGGAAGTCTCTCGGATGGGCGACCCCTTCGGCGTGGGGCCAGTCGGAGCCGAAGAGGATCCGCTCCACCGGTACGTGACGCGCCAGCTCGCCCACGTCGTCCTCGACGAACGGCGCGACCCAGACGTTGTCGTGGAACTGGTCGACCGGGTGCTTGTCGAACATGCCGGCGTGCTGGCTGTGGAGCCGGCGCAACGCCCCGAGGAGGTCCGGAACCCAGGTGGCGCCGTTCTCTACGGAGGCGACCCTCAAGCCGGGGTGACGTCGGAAGATGCCGTGGGCGACCAGGGCCCCGAGGAAGTCGTGGATCAGGCGGTGGTGCATCATCGCGTCGACGAAGGGTTCGTAGAACATGAGGGAGGACACCGGACCCTCGCGCCGCCGGCCGGCGTAGCCCCAGGCCCGGGCCATCGCATCCTCCACCTCGCGGTAGCCGTCGTCGAAGCCGGCATGGACGGCCGTCACCAGCTCGGCTTCGGCGACACGCGCCCAGAACGGGTCGAAGACCGGGTCAGCCGGCGATTTGAGGCCCTCGGGGGTGAACACCGGGCCGGGCCGGAGAGCCACGACGCGCGCCCCGCGCTCGATCACCCATTCGAGCTCATCGACGGCCAGGTCCAGGTCCGAGAGCGTCAGGTACGGGGCGGCGAAGATCCGGTCCCGGTAGGCGAACCCCCACTCGTCGTCGAGCCAGCGGTTGAAGCCACGGTAGATGTCGACCGCGGCCTCGACATCGGGCTGCATCGGCCCTTCCATGCAGACGCCCTGGGACGGGAACATCCACACTGCTTCCAACCCCTGCTCGTCCATCACGTCGAGCCTTGCGTCACGCTCGAACCACTCGGGATGCTCGGAGGGGTCCTCGCAGGTGAGCATGTGCGCGACGTCGGCCTTGGAGGTCCGCCCGGCGAAGTAGTCGAAGAGCGCGCCCGGTCGCGGGCGTGGATTGACGTCGCCGGGCCCCGGTACCCACGGGTGCAGCTCGCCGTGCACGACGTAGCGCACCCGCCCGTCGACATCCTTCACCAGCACGCCCCGATCGGCGTACTTCGGGTTGCGATAGCGGGTGAACGCGTCGCTCGGCTCCCAGTAGTGATTGTCGGCATCGAAGATCGAGATGACCTGCTCGTCGACCTCGGCCACGCGCATCCTCCTCAGCCAGCTGCCCCGTCGGAGACCGAGCGCAGTCGTCGTGCCGGCGCGCCCACTCCCCCGCGACCGCCGTCGGGAAGTGGTGCCAGCGCCGAGGTGACCCACTCGTCGCAGGTCCTGCGCACGCTCCGCATGTCGGTGACGGCGGAATCGGTCAGGATGAGCGCCGCGATGCCCCGGATCATGCCGAGCAGGAGCACGGCCGCCGCCGCCGGCTCGACGTCGCTCCTGATCGACCGGTCGCGCTGCCCGGAGGCGATCACCTCCGCCAGTCCCTCGTAGCTGCGACGCTCCGCCTCCACCATGCCCTCCACCGAGGAGCGCGAGGGGAAGGTCGAGCCCCACATGACCAGCAGGGCCCGCTCGTCGGGGGTCGGGTGCTCGAAGATCTCGAGATAGGAGTCCACCGTCAGGTGCACCACCTCGAGTCCGGACACCTCGTCGAGCTTGCGGGCCTGCTTCTCGAGGTTGGCCACCATGGCCGCGGCGATCCCCTCCTGCGCCCGCTGGGCGAGCCGGGCCACCAAGGTGTCCTTCGACCCGAAGTGGTGGGTCGGCAGGCCCCGGCTCACGCCGGCCCGGCCCCCGATGCTGGCCAGCGACGTCCCCTCGACGCCGCGCTCGGCGATCAGCTCGGCCGCGGCGTCGAGCAGGGCCTCCTCGGATCGGCTCCGCCGTTCCGCCTGCGTACGCCGGGCACGCTCCGCTGACACGGTCACGCCCGTCATCGTACTTGCTTGCTGGGCACCCAACAAGTACCGTGAGTGGCCATCGCCCGCGCCGCGGGCAGGTTGGAGCGGCACGCCGACGCGAAGGGGAGGGGATGTCGAAGCTCGATGTCGTGATCAAGGGCGGGACCGTGATCGACGGTCTCCAGACCCCCCGCTACAAGGCCGACGTCGGCATCGCCGACGGTCGCGTCGCCCGGATCGGGCGGATCGACGCCACCGAGGGCCGCGAGGTGGTCGACGCCGCCGGCCGGGTGGTGGCGCCGGGATTCGTCGACCTGCACACCCACTACGACAGCCAGGTGTTCTGGGACCCCTGGTGCACCATGTCCGGCTGGCACGGCGTCACCAGCGTGGTGATCGGCAACTGCGGCTTCGGCTTCGCCCCCTGCCGCCCCGAGGACCGCGACCGGGCGATGCTGACCGTGTCACGCAACGAGGCGGTCCCGCTCAAGACGATGCGGGCCGGGATGCCGTGGGACTGGGTGAGCTTCCCCGAGTTCCTGGGGAGCGTCGAGCGCACCCCCAAGGGTGTCAACGTCATGGCGTTCGTCCCCCTCGCCCCCCTCTATGCGTACGTCGCCGGGGTGGACAACGCCAAGGCGTACCGGGTGACCGACCAGCAGCTCGAGACGATGTGCGAGCTGCTGGTCGAAGGCATGGACGCGGGCGCCTGCGGGTTCAGCGCCCAGATCAGCGGTGAGGTCGGCAACGTCCAGCTCGACTTCGACGGGACGCCCATGGTGACCGACTGCATGACCGACCGCGAGGTGATCGCCTTCTCGCGTGCCATGGGCTCGCTGGGCCGCGGGGTGGCCCAGCTCACCGGCACCCTCGAGGTGGCGGCGATGATGGCCCGGGAGAGCGGGCGGCCCATCATCTGGAACGCCCTCCTCGCCGACGGCGCCCTCAACCAGCACGGCGGCGCCAAGTACACCCACCGTGACGCGCTGAAGCAGCTGGCCTACCTCAACGAGGAGGAGGGCCTGCGGGTCTTCGCCCAGGCGTTGACCACCAATTTCGTCTCCGAGTTCACCTTGGAGGACTACAACCTGGCCGACACCGTCCCGTGCTGGAAGGAGGCCTGCCTCGGGACGGTCGAGGAGAAGATCGTCAAGTTCGCCGACCCCGTGCGCCGTCAGGCGATGAAGGAGGTGCACGAGGAGCGCGGCGGCCTCTTCGGTGCGGGCTACGACCTGACCGAGATCAAGGTCCACTGGATCTCGAGCGACGTCCCCGGTGCCCAGGAGCTCAAGGAGCGGTACGAGGGCTTCACCGTCGGCGAGATCGCCGCCAGGGAGGGCAAGCACGAGATCGACGCCTTCCTCGACGTGGCCGTGGCCGGGCAGCTCCGGGTCGGCTTCGCCACCCCGATGATGATGACCCCGCCCGAGGCGATGAAGGAGATCGCCACCTCCCCGGTGGCCCTCCCCGGGGTGAGCGACGGCGGCGCCCACACCAAGTTCGTGACCACCGCCCGCTACCCCACCGAGTTGCTCGGGTACTGGGTGCGCGAGCACGAGATCATGTCCTTGGAGGAGGCGCACTGGCGGCTCTCGTACTACCCGGCGGTGGCCGCCGGGCTCAGGGGCCGCGGCTTCCTGGCCGAGGGCGCCCCCGCCGACGTCGTGGTCTACGACCCCGAGACGGTCGACAGCACGCCCCAGGAACGGGTGTGGGACTACCCCGCCGGCGAGTGGCGTCTCATCCAGAAGGCCATCGGCTACGACCGCATCATCGTCAACGGCGTGACGACCTTCGCCGACGGCGAGTGCACCGGCGCCACGCCGGGCAGCCTGCTCCGCCACGGCACCGACTGAGAGGGGGAGGGATGACCACCACGGCCGCCGCCGGCGGGATCGACACCGTCTTCGACGCCGACAACCACTACTGGGAGCCCAGCGACGCCTTCACCCGCCACCGGGACCCCCGGTTCGCCGATCGCGGCGTGGTCCTGCGCCAGGTCGACGGCAAGCCCGGCTACTTCTTCGGGGAGCGGGCCCATCCGATCATCCCCGGCCCCGGCGACGTCCACCTGCGACCCAGGCCGGGGGCGCTCTACGAGTACTTCCAGGGCAAGTCCAGCAAGGCTCGGGTCGGCGACGAGCTGGCCTGCGAGGAGCCGGCGGCGCACCCCGAGTGGTTCGAGCGTGAGGCCCGCCTGGCCTGCATGGACGCCCAGGGGGTGGAGGGGGCGTGGCTCTTCCCGTCCCAGGGGGTGTGCATGGAGGGCCCCATGCAGCCCGACGTCGAGGCCTCCATCGAGGTGCTCCGGGCCTTCAACCGGTGGCTCGAAGAGGACTGGGGCTTCGCCCACCGCAACCGCATCTTCGCGGTCCCCTTCCTCACCCTCTCCGACGTCGACCAGGCCGTCGCCGAGCTCGAGTGGTGCGTGGGGCGCGGCGCCCGCATCGTCACCATCCGCAACGGCCCCGTCTTCACCCCGGAGGGCACCCGTTCACCGGCCGACCCCGTCTTCGACCCCTTCTGGGCGAGGGTGCAGGAGGCCGGTGTGGTGGTCACCGCCCATGCCGGGTTCGAGGACGGGTACACCGACGTGACCAGTGCGGTGGCCCGCACCTGGGGGCTCGACACCGTACAGGCGGAGGGAGACGCCGCCGACGGAGCCGCCACCCTCACGGCCCAGCTCATGAAGCACCGGCTCATCCAGGACTTCGCCACCGTGCTGGTGGCCCACGGGCTCTTCGAACGCTTCCCCCGCCTCCGCGTGGCCTACATAGAGAACGGGGCCGACTGGGTCCGCCCCCTGCTCCACACCCTCGAGATGCTCCATGGGCAGAACCCGGGGATGTTCGACGCCCATCCGGTCGACCAGTTCCTCGAGCACTGCTGGGTCGCGCCGTTCGTCGAGGACGACGTCGAGGACCTGGCGCGCACCCTGCCGGTCGAGAGGATCCTGTTCGGCTCCGACTGGCCCCACGCCGAGGGCCTCCCCCACCCCAGGGACTTCTTCGCCAAGGTCTCGTCCTTCTCGGCGCAGGACCAGCGGCGGATCATGGTGGAGAACGCCCGGGAGCTGACCTTCGCCTGAGGGCGGCGACCGGGCGGTCCCCGGCGCCGAGGCGGCTGGGCCGCCGCCCTGCTCGGGCGGACCGGATGCCCCTCCCGACCAGACGACCATCCAGGGCCTAACCTCGGGGCACCCGGTGGTCTGGGAAAGGGGGTCCGCCGGCATGCTGCGCCGTGCCGAGACGTCGGGCACCGCAACCGTTCCCGGGGACCCCGAGGAGGCCTGGCAGGTGGTCGCCCGCCGGGTCGCGCTGGCGGTCCTGCGGCACCTCGGCGTCATCGTGGCCTTCTCGCTGCCGGCGGTGGTCGTCTGGTGGCACGCCTGGGACGGACACCTCGGCAGCACCCTGGCCTGCAGCTGCGGCGACTCCGGGCAGGAGGCGTGGTTCGTCGCCTGGCCCGCCTACGCGCTGGCCCACGGGATCAGCCCGTTCTTCTCGCGAGCCCTCTACGCCCCGAGCGGGGTGAACCTCCTCGCCAACACCAGCGCACCGCTGGTCGGCACCGTGCTGGCGCCCGTGACCTGGCTGGCCGGCCCCATCGTCTCGACCAACCTGGCCCTCACCCTGGCACCGGCCCTGAGCGCCTGGGGTGCCTGGGTCGCCTGCCGCCGGCTGACCGGCCCGGACGGCTGGAAGCCGGCCGCCTGGATCGCGGGCCTTCTCTTCGGCTACTCGCCCTTCGTGGTCGACAACGTGGCCTCCGGCCACGTGATGCTGGCCCTGCTGGTGGTGCCGCCCCTGATGGTGGCGGCGCTGTACGAGCTGGCGACGACCGACGGCTCGCCGTGGCGATGGGGGGTGATGCTGGGCGTGCTGGTGTGCGTCCAGAGCCTGATATCCGTCGAGGTCCTGGCCATGACGGCCGTCGTGCTCGCCGCGACCCTGGTGCTGGCGGCCGCGTCGGCCCCCAGGGCGGCCGTGGCCCGCGCCCGGCGAACGGCGACCGGCCTCGGGGCGGCCCTGGCCACCGGTGGGGTCCTCACCGCCTATCCGGCGTGGTTCGTACTGGAGGGACCCCGGCACATCGCCGGCTCGCCGTGGCCGGGGATCGCCATCGAGGGCAACCGCCTCTTCGACCTCTGGGACCCCGGCACCTACGCCGCGCCCGCCAACAGCCTGCTCAGGCTGGCCGGCTACGAGGGAGCGGCCGGGCCGCCGGTGGTCTACCTGGGCGCCGGCGTGCTGGCCCTGGCCGCGGCGGCGCTGGTCGCCTCCCGGCGGCGGCGCCTGTCCTGGGTGCTGGCCGGCGCTGCGCTCGTCTCCTTCGTCCTGTCGCTCGGGCTCGAGGTCTGGATGTCGGGCACCACCCACGTGGCGCACCTGTGGCTCCCCTGGCAGGCGCTCGACAACCTGCCCATCCTCAACCGCGTCGCACCCCAGCGGTTCGCCGGCCTCACCGACCTCCTGGTGGCACTGCTGGTGGGCGTCGGGCTCGACGTCGTTCGGCGGAGGTCCGCCGAACGTCGGGGCCGTCACGGCAGGGGCTCGGCACCCGTCGTCGCCGGGGTGCTCTCGCTGGCCGGGCTGGCGGCGGCGGCCCCACTCTGGGCCACGTACCAGCTGCCCCTGGCCACCACCACGGTGACCCTCCCCCGCTGGTTCGCCACGGCCGGCCGCCAGGTCCCCCCGGGCTCGGTCGTCCTGGCCTACCCGTTCCCGTTCCCGAGCGCCGGCACCTCCGGGCCGATGGTCTGGCAGAGCGTCGACGGGATGCGCTTCTCGCTGGCCGGCGGCTACGCCAAGGCGCCCACCCCGAGCGGGGCACCCTTGAGCGTCCAGCCGAGCCAGGCCGACGCCGTCCTGGCCGACCTGTCGGCACCCGCCGCCGGCCCGCTGCCCCAGGGGTCCCCTCGCCAGGTGACCGCGGTCCGCCAGGGCATCGACCGCTGGGGCGTGCGTTACGTGGTGGTGACCGACGTGGGCCCCGACCCCGGCTACGCGGCTGCCCTGTTCACCGCCGTCATCGGACGATCTCCGGTCCGACGGGCCGACGCCTGGGTCTGGCGCCTCGACCCCGTGGCCCCCCGCACTCTCGGTGGGGCGACGGGGCGGCAACCGCCCCCGACGACCGCGGCGGCGGCGTTCAGGTCCTGCACCCGGTCGACCGAGCCCTCCCTCACGGCCAGGCTGGCGCCCGGCTCCGGCCCCGGCCCCGGCCCCGGCGCCGTCACCGTGGCCTGCGTGGCCGCCCGCCTCGGGGTTCCCGGTCCGGCGGGGCCTTGAGGCCGACGAGCGCGTCGGAACGACCGGGCCGACCGCTCGCACGGCCCACGGCTGCCCGGCTCCGAGGTGGGCAGGTAGGCTGGGGCCGCAGCACTGGCTGCCCGGCGATGGACCCCGCCGGGGGTGCGTGGCGCACCCGGACCGCCGGCGTCGGCTGATGGCTCCTGGAACCGAGGAGAGTCCGTGCCCGACGCCGAGTCCAAGCGTGCCGTCCGTCGACGGGTCGCCGACACCTTCCCGATCGACCCCGACCTGGCGCCGTCGGACCGGGGCGAGCCGTCGGTCACCCACCACCCGTGGGCCGGCCCGGCCCACCGGGCGCATCCCGGGGTCCTGGCCGCCGTCTTCCTGGGCGGGGCGATCGGCACGGTCGGGCGCTACGAGCTCGGCCTCGCCTGGCCGGCGGGCGCCGCCCATTTCCCGGCGGCCACGTTCGTCGTCAACACCTCCGGGGCCTTCCTGCTCGGGCTCATCCTGACCGTGCTGCTCGAACGGTTCGGGCCCACCAGGTACCTCCGCCCCTTCCTGTCCACCGGCCTGCTCGGTGGTTGGACCACCTACTCGGCCTTCGCCGTGGACGCCGTCACCGCCGGCCGGTCGGGCCACCCGGCGCTGGCGATCGGCTACGTGACGGCGACCCTGGGCGCCGGCCTGGCTGCGGCCACGCTCGGGATATGGCTCGGCCGGCGGCGCTTCCCCCGAACCGGCGCCCTCGTGGTCCGGGTCGGCCAGGCGATGGCCGACCGGGCGCCCGAGGTGATGGATCGGTGATCCTGGCGCTGGTGGTGGCCGGGGCCGGTGGGGTGGGCGCCGTCACCCGGTTCCTGGCCGACGGCGCGGTGCAGGACCGGACCTCGGGGCCGTTCCCCTACGGCACGTTCCTCGTCAACGCGTCGGGCTCCTTCGTGCTCGGGCTGATCGCCGGGGCCGTCTGGTACCACGGGGCCTCCGCCAGGCTCGACGCGGTCGTTGGTCCCGGCTTCTGCGGGGGCCTCACCACCTGGTCCACCGCCTCGTGGGAGTCGGTCCGGCTGGCCGAGAGCGGCCACCTCCGCCACGCCACCGTCTTCACCCTGGGCGGCCTGGCGACGGCCCTGGTCACCGCCATCGCCGGCATCGCCCTGGCCGCCGCCCTCTGATTCGAGGACCGCGGTCAGGACGAAGCCGGTCGTGACCGCGGCGCCGTCAGGACGAGGCCAGGAACTTGTTGGTGAAGGTCTTGCCGGTCGAGCCGATGGCCGAGGTCGACACCAGCACGGTCGACGTCGACGTGGTACCGGTGGCCAGCACGTACTTGGTGGGATTGGTGGCGGCCAGGGTCCCGCCGTTCACCAGAGCGCCTCCCCAGTGCAGCTTGCCGAAGTCGATCACCGACTGGCCCGAGCCCTGGAAGACGTCCCACCCGTACGACGAGGTCAGGGCAGGGCTGCTCCCCTTGATCCCGACCGACGTCTTGGTCGTCTCGTCGATGAGCTTCACGTCGGCCGTGGTGATCCCGCTGGCGGTGGCCAGGGTGATCCTGGTCACCATCCTGTCCCCCGCCGAGACGGTGCCGCTCAGGGTCTTCTCGCCGGTCTTGGAGGACACGAAGGTGCCGGCGCTGTAGCTGGCCACCCCGCTGTTGCAGGACAGGAAGATGAAGCTCCCGGCGCCGAACGAGCTGGACGAGGTCCCGCCGGCGATCTGCACCGACGCGTCGTTCTCGAGCGCTCCTGTCGTCGGGCAGACGAGGGTCGGCACCACCACGGTGGCATCGAAGCTCGTGATGGCCCCCGGGTTGGAGAAGTAGCCCGCTTGGGTCGTGTTCTTGATGGTCGTGCTCGCCGTCGCGAAGCCCGGTGAGCTCGTCGGCACGGGCACGAGGACCGCCGACCCACTCTGTGGCACCGCCACCACGGGTGCCGGCGCCGCCTGGGCAGCGGCACCCCCGATCACCATGAGGGACGGGACGGCGACCCCCACCGCCGCGAGCCCACCGTACAGCAACCTGCGAGAACCGGTCATGGTTCCCCCTTCGCTCCGCCGGAAGGGGCCCTCCGCCCCCTCGCTCCGCCAAAAAAGATAGGACAACCGGTGCAATAAGTCCAGCCCGCGGCCCAACGGACGGGTCGGGCAGTCCGCAGGAGGACCAGGTCAGGACGGGCGTCGAGGGGGCGCGCCCGCCCCCGGGTCAGGGCCGGGCGTCGAACGTCGGGACCAGGGTCCGGGCGGCCCGGGCCTCGTCCACCCGGCCCACCGGCGTGCTGCGAGGGGCCCCCGACGCCGCGCCGGTGCCCCGGGCCGCCTCGGTGGCGATGCGCTCGAGGGCGCCGGCCAGCGCCTCGAGCGTCTGGGGGCTCTCGGTCTCGGTCGGCTCCACCATGAGCGCTTCCTCCACGATGAGGGGGAAGTAGATCGTCGGGGCGTGGAACCCCTCCTCGAGGAGACGTTTGGCGACGTCGAGCGCCCGCAGCCCGTGGCGCTTGCGCAGGGTGGCGGCCGACAGGACCACCTCGTGCATGCACGGCCGGTCGAAGGGGACGTCGTAGACGCCGGCCAGGCGCACCCGGAGCCAGTTGGCGTTGAGGACCGCCCGCTCGGCCACCCGGCGCAGGCCGTCGCCGCCGTGGACGCCGATGTAGGCGAGCGCCCGGGCCAGCACCAGGGCGTTGCCGTGCCAGCCGTGCACCCGCCCGATGGAGCGCGGTGGCACCGACCAGCCGAACCGCTCCCCGCCGTCGCCACTGCCCGCCGCGGCGATCTCACCGCCCAGGCGGACCGGGCGCGGACCGGGCAGGAAGTCCACCAGCTTCAAGGAGACGGCCACCGGTCCCGCCCCCGGGCCGCCCCCGCCGTGGGGGGTGGCGAAGGTCTTGTGCAGGTTCAGGTGCACGATGTCGAAGCCCATGTCGCCGGGGCGCACCACGCCGAGGATGGCGTTGAGGTTGGCGCCGTCGTAGTACAGGAGGCCGCCCACCTCGTGGACCGCCTCGGCGATGGCGGCGATGTCCTCCTCGAACAGGCCGAGGGTGTTGGGATTGGTGAGCATGATGCCGGCCACGTCGCGGTCGAGGACGCCGCGCAGCGCCGCCATGTCCACACAGCCCCGGTCGTCGCTGGGCACGGTCACCACCTCGTAGCCACCGAGGGTGACCGAGGCGGGGTTGGTCCCGTGGGCCGAGTCGGGGATGATCACCCGCCGCCGCCGCTCGCCCTGGGCTTCGTGCCAGGCCCGCATCAGCAGCAGCCCGGTCAGCTCGCCGGCCGCGCCCGCCGCAGGCTGCAGGGTCGCCCCGGCCATCCCGGTGATCTCGCACAGGGCCTCTTCGAGGGCCACGAGCAAGGCGAGCCAGCCCTGGGTCAGCGACGCCGGCGCCCCCGGGTGCACCCCGGTGAGACCGGGCAGGGCGGCCACCGAGTCGCAGACCTTGGGGTTGTACTTCATGGTGCAGGAACCGAGCGGGTAGGCGCCCAGGTCGACCGAGAACTGCCGGTGACTGAGGCGGGTGAAGTGGGCCACCAGGTCGCGCTCGGACACTTCGGCCAGCGGCAGCGGGGCGGTGCGGCGATGCGGGGCCGGCACCAGGTCCTCGAGCCCCCATTCGGGCAGGCCGGTGGTCGGGAGCTGCCAGCTCGAGCGACCGGGGCTCGAGAGCTCGAACAGGGTCGGCTCGGCCTCGTGGCCGAGGAGCGGGGCGCTCGACGCCCGGCCCCCGGGGGCGGGCGCGCTCATCGGACCGCCTTGTCGAGGGCGGCGGCGAGCGCGTCGATCTGGGCGCGGGTCCTGCGCTCGGTCACCGCCACCACCAGCCCGTGGGCCGCCCCGTCGGCGTCCACCGAAGGGTCGCCCTCCTCGCCGACCAGGGTGTCGAGGGCGAGACCCCCCAGGAACCCGTCGTCGGCCAGCCGGGCCAGGACGGTGGCGGCCGGCACCGGCGTGCGGACGGCGAACTCGCGCAGGGTCGGGGCGTCGCCGGTCAGCGGCGTCACCCCGTCGATCTCGAGCAGGGCCTCCCGGGCGTAACGGGTGCCGCGGGCGCAGCGCAGGGCCACCTCGGCGAGCCCGGAGGTGCCCAGCCACCCCAGCTGCACGGCGGCGGTGACCGCCATCAGCGTCTGGTTGGTGCAGACGTTGGAGCTGGCCTTCTCCCGCCGGATGTCCTGCTCGCGGGCCCGGAGGGTGGTGACGTAGGCCCGCCGGCCCTCGAGGTCGACCGTCTCGCCCACCAGCCGGCCCGGCAGCCGCCGCACCTGGGCCGCCGAGCAGGCGAACAGCCCGAGGTAGGGGCCGCCGAAGGCCAACGGGGTGCCGAACGGCTGTCCCTCCCCGACCACGACGTCGGCGCCCTGCTCCCCCGCCGGGCGCAGGATGCCGGCCGCCACCGGGTCGGCCGCCACCACCAGGAGCGCCCCGTGCTCGTCGGCCCGCCGCCGCGCCTCGCCCAGGTCCTCGAGGCAGCCGAGGTAGTTCGGGTAGGCCACCACCAGCACCCCGGGCGACTCGGCCGGGGGCTCCTGCGGCCAGGCGGTGCGGCCGGCGGACAGCGGCACCGGCTCGAGCCGGTGCCCGGTGCCCCGGGCGAAGGTGGCCAGGGCCGCCCGCCAGTGCGGGTGCACCCCCGAGGACAGCCACACCCCCTGGCGCCCGCTGGCCGCCACCCCCAGGTTGACCGCCTCCACCACGGCGCTCGCCCCGTCGTAGAGGGAGGCGTTGGCCACGGGAAGCCCGGCGAGACGGGCCACCATCGTCTGGAACTCGAACAGCGCCTGCAGCACGCCCTGGGCCACCTCGGGCTGGTAGGGGGTGTAGGAGGTCACGAACTCCGATCGGCCGGCCAGCGCCCGCACCACCGGGGGGACCTCGTGGTCGTAGGCGCCCCCGCCGGCGAAGCAGACCAGGCGGTCGGCCCGCCCGCGGTTGGCCCCGGCCATCGCCTCGAGCTCGGCCAGCACGTCGGGCTCGGGACGGCCCGGCGGCACGGCCAGCCCGCCGGCCAGGCGCAGCGCCTCGGGGACGGTCTCGAACAGCTGGTCGAGCGAGCCGAGGCCCAAGAAGGCGAGCATCGACTCGATCTCGGGATCGGTGTGCGGCAGGTAGTCGGGCATCAGGCGGTGCCCCCACCCGCCCCGCCCCCGGGCGGCCAGAAGGGCGGCCGGGCCAGCCGTGCGGTGAGCAGGCGCCCGCGCACGTCCACCGTCACCGGCTCGCCGTCAGCCGGGGCGCTCCCCACCTCGAGGAGGCCCAGACCGATGCCGCGACCGAGCATGGGCGAGAAGTTACCGCTCGTCACCGTGCCGACCACCCGGTCCCCGGTCAGCACCGCCGCGCCGTCCCGCAATGGTTGGCGACCGTCGCCGACCAGGCCCCGGAGCAGCCGGCGCGGACCGGCCCGGCGCTCCTCCTCGAGCGCGGCCCGGCCGGTGAAGTCGCCCTTGTCCCAGCCGACCACCCAGCCCAGCCCGGCTTGCAGGGGGGTGATGCCCGGCCCGAGCTCGTGGCCGTGGAGCGGCAGGCCGGCCTCGAGCCGCAGCGTGTCGCGCGCCCCCAGCCCGGCCGGCTCGGCCCCCGACCCGAGCACCGCCTCCCAGAGCTCGGTGGCCACCTCGACCGGGACGGCGCACTCCACCCCATCCTCGCCGGTGTACCCGGTGCCCGCGGCGAGGCAGTCGGCGCCCCCGTAGCGAAAGCCCGCCACCTCGAACCGGCGCACCGTCGCCGCCGACGGCGCGACCGAGCCGAGCACCTGGCGGGCCCGCGGGCCCTGCACCGCGACCACCGCCCGCTCCGCCGTGGTGTCGCGCCCACCCAGCGCCCGGCGCACCCGCTGGGTGTTGGAGGCGTTGGGCATCACGTCGAAGCGGTCCGGGTCCACCCACCAGACGATCAGGTCGTCGGCCACCGAGCCGTCGTCGGCCAGGAGGTGGGTGTACTGGGCCCGGCCGGGCGCCACCTTGCGCAGGTCGTTGCTCAGCGCAGCCTGCAGGCGGTCGAACGCCCCGGGACCGTCGAGGCGAACCGTCCCCAGGTGGCTCACGTCGAAGGCCACGGCGCCGCGCCGGCACGCCCGATGCTCGGACACCGTCCCCTGGCCATAGGCCAGCGGCATCTCCCACCCGCCGAAGGGCACCATCCGGGCGCCCAGCGCGAGGTGGGCTTCGTGGAGGGGCGAGCGCCGCACCGCCGTGCCCGGAGGTGCGGAACGCTCCACCTCCCGGAGCCTACGCCGCGTCGGTGCCGGCCCGGTCGAGCCCGTGGTGCTCGAGCAGGGCGTAGAAGTCACGCTGGTAGACCACCACCACGTGGACCTCGGGGTAGAGCTGGCGCAGCCGGCGCACCTTGGCGTTCTTGCGGGTGACCAGCCGCTGGTCGGCGGTCGTCAGCTCGACGAAGCAGTGGAGCTCGGGCAGCCAGAAGTCGGGGCGGAAGCCGGAGGAGGGGGCACCCGACCCGTCCCAGCGGAGCGGGAACTCGACTGGTTCGTAACACCAGCGGATCCCGTGGATGTCGAGCAGCGAGGCGAAGAGGCGCTCGGACGGATGGGCGAAACGGACGCCGGCGGCCGGCGAGACGGCGGGGTGCGCCGGCCGGGCCCCGGAACGGCGTCGGGCGGTCACTCCCCGGCGGCGCGTGCGGTCCGGGGCCGGCCGCCCGCCGCGGACCGCACGGTCGCCCCGGGACGGGCGCCCTTCTGCAGGTCGACGATGGCCGCGTCGAGCTCGCCCACCACACCGGAGAGGGGCCCGAGG
>DAHUYA010000136.1 GCA_027315445.1 Acidimicrobiaceae bacterium
GAGACCTTCGACCCGGCGGCCCGGCGGCCGGACCCGACCCGCCTCGTCACCGCCTACCACCAGTCGGCGTCCACCCTGAACCTCCTGCGGGCCTTCACCAAGGGCGGTTTCGCCGACCTCTCCCACGTGCACGCCTGGAACCAGCAATTCGTCGCCACGTCAACCGAGGGCCGCCGCTACGAGCGGATCGCCAACGAGATCGACCGGGCCCTGCGGTTCATGGCGGCCTGCGGCATCGACCTGGCGGCCGAGGGCAGCCTGCACCAGGTCGACTTCTGGACCAGCCACGAGGCGCTCATCCTCAACTACGAGGAGGCCCTCACCCGGCAGGACTCCCTCACCGGCGACTGGGTGGACTGCTCGGCCCACCTGCTCTGGGTGGGCGAGCGGACGCGACAGGTCGACGGCGCCCACGTGGAGTTCCTCTCCGGCGTGATCAACCCGGTGGCGGCCAAGATCGGCCCCTCGGCCACCACCGACGAGGTGGTCGACCTCTGCGGGCGTCTCGACCCCGACCGCACTCCTGGTCGGCTCACCCTCATCACCCGCTTCGGGGCCGACAACGTCGAGCGTCTGCTCCCGCCGCTCCTCGAGGCGGTCGGGCGGGCCGGTCACCCGGTCGTGTGGGCCTGCGACCCGATGCACGGCAACACCTTCACCAGCGGGGGCGGGCACAAGACCCGGCGATTCGACGACATCCTGGGCGAGCTCCGCTCGTTCTTCGCCGTCCACCGGTCGGCCGGCACCTGGCCGGGCGGGGTGCACATCGAGCTGACCGGCGACGACGTGACCGAGTGCCTGGGCGGCGCCGAGGAGATCGTGGAGGGCGACCTCGGCCAGCGCTACACCACCGCCTGCGACCCGCGGTTGAACGCCCGGCAGTCGCTCGACCTCGCCTTCCGGGTAGCAGAACTGCTTTGTGACTAGTTCGTGACGGTACGCCGAGATCCTTTTTTCCGGCTACCACGGTGGGTACACTGACGGCTCTCGTGAGACGTCTTCACGGCCCCCCATCCGGTCCCGCCACCCCGGCGCGTCGGCGGTGCGACGGCCCGCTCGGCCGCCTGGTCACCACCCTGGGACTGCTCCTCGGCGGGATCGGGCTCGTGGTCGTGGTGCCCTCCGTGTCGTCGCCGCCCGCCGGGCTCCCCCACGCCGCCGGGGCCACCTCGCCGACCCCGGCCTACTGGCTGGTGGCCAGCGACGGCGGGGTCTTCGCCTTCGGAGGGGCCGGCTTCTTCGGCTCGGCCGGCGATCTGCCGCTCCGCAAGCCGGTGGTCAGCATGGCCGGCACGGCCGACTCGCAGGGCTACTGGCTGGTGGCCAGCGACGGCGGCATCTTCACCTACGGCGACGCCCAGTTCTACGGCTCGGCCGGCGACCTGCCACTGGTGAAGCCGGTGGTCGGCATGGCCGTCACGCCCGACGGGAAGGGCTATTGGCTGGTGGCCAGCGACGGCGGCATCTTCTGCTACGGCGACGCCCAGTTCTACGGCTCGATGGGCGGCCGGCCCCTCAACAAGCCGGTGGTCGGCATGGCCGTCACGCCCGACGGGAAGGGCTATTGGGAGGTGGCCAGCGACGGCGGCGTCTTCGCCTTCGGCGACGCCCAGTTCTACGGCTCGACCGGTGACCTGGCCCTCAACAAGCCGATCGTCGGGATGACCTCCTCGCCCGACGGCCAGGGCTACATGATGGTGGCCAGCGACGGCGGGGTCTTCGCCTACGGCGACACCCAGTTCCACGGCTCCCTGGGCGGCGTCCCGCTCACCCGCCCGATCGTGGCCATGTCCTCGACCCCCATCGACGACGGCTACTGGATGACCGACGACAACGGCGCGGTGACCGCGTTCGGCAACGCCAAGTACTGGGGCTCGGCCCCCCAGGTGCTGAACCAGCCGATCGTGGGGATGGCCGAGGGCGGCGGCTCGGGCCAGTTCTCGTCGATCTCGTTCCAGTCCGGCTCGTACGGCTTCGACGTCTCGAACTACCAGTGCAACCAGACGCTGCCCTCCGGGCACTCTCTAGGTGTCGTTGAGGTCGAGGGTGGCTCGTACGCACCGACCAACCCCTGCCTGGCGCAGGAGGCCGGCTGGGCCGGTGCGGGTCTCAACCTCTACCTCTACTTGACGTACGGGACGGTCACGGGTGGCCCGGGCTTCTGCAACGGCGACCCGGCCTGCGCCTACGGCTTCGCCGCCGCCCAGTACGCCTACTCCCAGGCGGTGGCCGCCGGCATCGACGCCCAGGTGACCTGGTGGCTCGACGTCGAGAACGACCCGAGCTGGTCGTCCAACCTGTCGGAGAACGCCCAGCTGGTCATGGGGGCGATCGAGGGCATCCGCGCCGAGGGGATCAACAACGTCGGCATCTACGCCAGCCCGTTGACCTGGAGCCAGATCGTCGGCACCTACCAGCCGGCCGTCCCGTACTGGATGGCCTGGTGGTCCGGCCAGGGTGGCCCCTACAACTGCCAGAACGCCAGCACCTACACGGACAACCCCAACCTCTCCCTGCCGACCGGCGGGGTGGTGCTCACCCAGTACACCGACAACGCCGGCGGCTTCGACGGGGACTACGCCTGCTGATCCCGTTGCCGGACCGCCCCTACGGCCGGCCGGCCGCCCGGGTGACGTCGTTGTAGCGGCGGAGCAGCCAGCGCCCTCCGTCGTGCTCCCACTCGGTCATCGAGGCGTGCTCGGTGCGCAGCCCGAGGCGGGCGACCCGGTCCGACGCCGGCAGGAAACGCAGCACGGACGCCTCGATCACCCCGGCGTGGCACGCCGCCACCACGGTCCGGCCGGGGTGACGGCGGGCCAGTCCGTCCAGCGCGCCAGCCGCCCGCTCGACGAAGCCTCCCCAGCTCTCCCCCCCCGGGGCGATCGGGAGCCAGGGGTCGGTGTCCCAGTCCGGCTCCTGGTAGCGGGCGGCGAACTCGTCCCAGCGGAGCCCGTCCGCCTCCCCGGGATGCAGCTCGCACAGGTCGCAGTCGGCACGCACCTCGAGCCGCCCTCCCTCCGAGCCCGGCTCGAGGGCGGGGGCGAGGATCTCGGCCGTCCGCACCGCCCGCCGCAGCACCGACGCGTAGAGCGCATCGACCCCGGCCAGCTCGCCGCTGGCCGCCAGCCTGTCGGCCAGCGCCACCACCTGACGCTCCCCCCGGGCGGTGAGCCCCGTGCAGCCCCGACGGCCACCGACCACTCCCTCGACGTTGCAGACCGCCTCGCCGTGGCGCACGAGAACCAGGCGGGTGGCACCGGGCGTCTCGGGGGCGACGGTGCGCACCCCGGCCGGCGGGGCACCCCGCTCCGGGTTCAGGTCGGGGCGGGGCCGGTCGGCCCCGGTCACGCCAGGTCACCCACGAAGTGCTCGAGCTGCCGCTGGGTGCGGCACTCGACCACGTCGTCGCAGTGGGCGGCGTACTCGTCGATGATGGAGTCGCCAGAGCCCCAGTAGTCACGCGGCTCGGGATTGAGCCAGTAGACGTGACGGGCGGCGCGCTGCAGGTCCTCGAGGACCCACGCCTCCGAGGCGTGGTAGTTGTTCCGGGCGTCACCGAGGAGGAGCACGCTGGTGCGGGAGGTCACGTCCGACCCCCAACGCTGGTGGAACACCGACAAGGCGTGGCCGTAGTCCGAGTGCCCGTCGACCCAGATCACGTCGGCCTCGGTGTTGATACGGTGCACCGCCTGGGCCGGGTCGTCGACCCCCTCGAAGAACCGGGTGACCTCGTCGATCCCGTCGACGAAGACGAAGCTGCGCACCTTGGAGAACTGCGAGCTGATGGCGTACACGAGGTGCAGGGTGAAGCGAGCGAACGAGGCGACCGAGCCCGAGATGTCGGCGACGACGAAGATCTCGGGCTTGGCCGGGCGGGGGTGGCGGAACCGCGGCTCCACCGGCACGCCGCCGGTCGAGAGGGAGTGGCGCACGGTGGCCCGGACGTCGAGGGGGCCACGCCGGCCGTGGCGCCGCTTCCGGGCCAGCCGGACCGCTAGTTTCCGCGACAGAGGGTGCAGCGTGCGGTGCAGCTCAGCCAGCTCGTCCCGGGTGGCGTGCATGACGTCGATGTCCTCGGGCAGCGGCTTGCGCACCGAGCGCGACAGGGCCTCCGCCCCACGGTCCATCACCAGGCGACGCCGGATCTCGGTCTCGATGGCCCGGCGCAGCCGCTCGATGCGGGCGTGGTACTCGTCGCGGGCCAGGCGCTCCTCGAGCGGGGTCAGGGCGGTGGCGCTCCCCGTCTCCCCGCCGGCCGCCGCCAGCAACCGCTCGAGCATCCGGTCGAGGTCGAGGTTCCGCAGGGTCCGGTAGAGGTAGTAGGTGCCCCCGACCGGCCGGCCCGGCTCCATCCCGGCGTAGCGGTCGACGGCGTAGCGGGCCCCCAGGGCGGTGAGCCCGGGGTCGTCCCGCTGCAGGGCCCGGAACAGGAGCTCGGCCAGTTCCTCGGGGGTCAGGCCCTGGCCGCCCCCGCCGCCCCGGCGCTGGCCGGGGGCACGCCCCTCGGCGCCGGGGGCCTCCCCGGCGCCGGCACCGGACGGCTCCTCGCCCTCCCCCTCCCCCGCCGCCCCGCCGTCGCCCGGCAGGCGGGTGGCGAAGTAGATCTCGAAGGCCATCTCAAAGGCCCGCCAGTGTGCGCTCGACTTCACGAGCGTGGCGCCGAGGGCGTACTTGAGCGCCTCCCGGTCCTCCAGGGGGATGTGGTGCACCGCCTCGGCGGCGTCGAGGTGCTCGGTGAGGGAGACCGGCAGCCCGGCCCGCCGCAGCTCGGCGACGAAGCCGGTCAGGAGGTCGAGCATCCGTCGGGCGACCGGTGCGCTCAGCTGTCGGCGGACAGCAGTTCCTTGGCCGCCCGGTCGATGTCGCTCTGGTACTTGAGCAGGATGTTCAGGGTGTCGCGGGCCCCGGTGGCGTCGATCGACTCGATACCCAGCACGACCAGGGTCCGGGCCCAGTCGAGGGTCTCGGACACCGACGGGGGCTTGCGGAGCTCGAGCGTCCGCAGCGACCGCACGATCCGGGCCACCTGGTCGGCCAGCTCGGTGGAGATGCCGGGAACCCTGGTGCGGACGATCTCCCGCTCGCGGTCGAGGTCCGGGTAGTCGATGTGGAGGTACAGGCAACGCCGTTTCAGGGCCTCGGAGAGCTCGCGGGTGTTGTTCGAGGTGAGGAAGACCATCGGCAGCCTCGTGGCCCGCACGGTGCCGAGCTCGGGGATCGACACCTGGTACTCGGAGAGCACCTCGAGCAGGAGCGCCTCGGTCTCGAGCTCCACCCGGTCGACCTCGTCGACCAGCAGGACCACCGGCTCCTGCGCCCGGATGGCCTCGAGCAGCGGCCGGGTCAGCAGGAAGTCCTCGGAGAAGATGTCCTCCTCGAGCTCCTTCCACCTCGGGGTCCCGGCCCCGGCGACCGACGGTTCGGCGTCCGCCACCTGCTGGGCCTGGATCCGCAGGAGCTGCTTGCGGTAGTTCCACTCGTAGAGGGCCTTGGACTCGTCGAGCCCCTCGTAGCACTGGAGCCGGATGAGCCGGCTGCCGGTCATCTCGGCCACCGACTTGGCGAGCTGGGTCTTGCCCGTCCCGGCCGGTCCCTCGACCAGCACCGGCTTGGCCAGCCGGTCGGCGAGGTAGACCACCCCGGCGATCCCCTCGTCGGCCAGGTACCCGATGGCCGCCAGGTCGCGGCGGACGCCGGGGACCGACTGAAAGCGCGGCGGGCCGCTGTCGGGCAGCCCGAGCGCCGCCCGGTCGCCGGCGGGCCCGCCGCCGGCGTCGGCGCCCCCTGCGGCGCCGGAGGACGGCTCGCTCACCGGCGGACCTGCCCGTCGCCGTGGAGGACCCACTTCACACAGGTGAGCGCCCGCAGCCCCATCGGCCCGCGGGCGTGGAGCTTCTGGGTCGAGATGCCGACCTCGGCGCCGAGGCCGAGCTCGCCGCCGTCGACGAAACGGGTCGAGGCGTTGACCACGACCGCCGCCGCGTCGACCTCACGGGTGAAGCGCTCGGCCGCCGACAGGTCCCCGGTCACGATGGCCTCGGAGTGGCCGGAGCCGTAGCGGGCGATGTGGGCGATCGCCGCGTCGAGGTCGTCGACGACCGCCACCGAGAGCTCGAGCGCCAGGAACTCGGTGGCGAAGTCCTCCTCGGTCGCCTCTCCGACCTCGGGCAGGATGGCCCGGGTGGCCGCGTCGCCCACCAGCTCGACCCCCTCGAGCGCCCGTCGCAGCCGGGGCAGGAGCTCGGTGGCGACCGACCGGTGCACCAGCAGCGACTCGGCGGCGTTGCAGACCCCGGGCCGCTGGGTCTTGGCGTTGACCACGATGTCCTCGGCCATCTGCAGATCGGCGGCCGCGTCCACGTAGACGTGGCAGTTCCCGCTGCCGTCGAGCACGTAGGGGACCGTCGCGTGCTCGAGCAGCGAGGCGATCAACGCCGGGCCCCCGCGCGGCACCAGGCAGTCGATCACCCCTCTCAGCTGCATGAACTCGACGGCCGTCTCGTGACGCCCGTCCTCTACCAGCACGACCGCGTCCTCGGGCAGGCCCGCCTTGGCCGCCGCACGGCGGAGCACCGACTCGACCGCCCGGTTCGACTCGAGGGCGGACGACGAGCCACGGAGGAAGGCGGTGTTCCCCGCCTTCAGGCAAAGGCCGGCGGCGTCGCTGGTCACGTTGGGCCGGTTCTCGTAGATGACCCCGACCACGCCGAGGGGGACCCGGACCTGCTCGACCCGGAGCCCGTTGGGCCGGACCCATCCCCCGACCACCTCGCCCACCGGGTCGTCGAGCCCGGCCACGGTCCGCAGTCCCTCGGCCATCGAGACCACCCGGGCCTGGTCGAGCCGCAGCCGGTCGCGGGCCGCGGGCTCGAGGCCGCGCCGGTCGGCGGCCGCCAGGTCGGCGGCGTTGGCCTCGAGGAGCACGTCGGTCTCGGCCACCAGCAGGTCGGCCCCCACCCTCAGGGCGTCGTCGCGGACGGCCGACGAGGATCGGGCCACCTGGCGGGCGGCGGCGCGCGCCCGCGTCCCGAGATCGTCGAGGGTCCCCTGGGCCATCGTCCA
>DAHUYA010000142.1 GCA_027315445.1 Acidimicrobiaceae bacterium
GGCCGTGCGGGCAGCACGGGCCCCCTCCTCGGCGTCCCCCCGGTCGGCGGCGGCGTTGGCCTTGCTCACCAGGTCGAACACCGCGGCCATGGCGGCAGGGGTGTCGAGGTCGTCGTCCATCCGTTCCACGAAGTGGTCCAGGGCCCCGGGCTCGAGCGGCACGTCGGGCACCGAGGTCATCGGGCGCTCCGCCCGCTCGTCGGCCAGCGAGAACCGTCGGGCCATGGCGTCGAGGCGGTCGAGTGCCCGCTCCGCGTCCTCCACCGTCTCGGCCGTCACCTCGATCGGGCGCCGGTAGTGGGCCCGCAGCACCAGCAGCCGGTAGGCACGGGGGTCGTGCACGGCCAGCAGGTCGGTGAGGGTGGTGAAGTTGCCGAGGGACTTGGACATCTTCTCGCCCTCGACGGTGACGTAGCCGTTGTGGGTCCAGTGCCGCGCCGACGTCCGACCGTCGGCGATGGCCTGGGCCCGCTCGTTCTCGTGGTGGGGGAAGGCGAGGTCGATCCCGCCGCCGTGCAGGTCGAAGCCGTCCCCGAGCAGGTCGAGCGACATGACGACGCACTCGGTGTGCCACCCGGGCCGCCCCGCGCCCCAGGGCGACGCCCAGGTCGGCTCCCCGGGCTTCGCCTTCTTCCAGAGGGCGAAGTCGAGCGGCGACCGCTTCTCCTCCCCCGCCTCCACCCTCGCCCCGGCACGCAGCGAGTCGAGCGGCTGTCGGGCCAGCAGGCCGTAGCCGGGGACCGCCTCGACCGAC
This sequence comes from Acidimicrobiaceae bacterium, assembly GCA_027315445.1. Classification (GTDB taxonomy): domain Bacteria; phylum Actinomycetota; class Acidimicrobiia; order Acidimicrobiales; family RAAP-2; genus DAHUYA01. Next base: position 755 of record DAHUYA010000142.1, read on the forward strand.
AGGTAGACCCCGTCGGAGGTCTGGTAGGCGGCGCCTCTCGCCACCAGCTCCCCGATCAGGGTGACCATGCGCGGCACGAATTTGGTGGCGTGCGGCGTCTCGTCGGGACGGAGCACCCCCAGGGCGTCCATCGCCCGCCACCACTCCTCCTCGTACCGGGCCGCCACCTCGGGCTCGCTGCGGCCCTCGTCGTGGGCCCGCCCGATGATCTTGTCGTCGATGTCGGTGACGTTGGAGACGTAGTGGACCCGCAGGCCGCGGAAGAGGAGGTACCGGCGCAGGACGTCGAAGACCAGGGCGTAGCGGCCGTGCCCCAGGTGCGGGCGGTCGTAGACCGTTGGCCCGCACACGTACATGGAGACCTCGCCGGGATCCCGCAGCTCGAGGGGGTGCACCGTGCCGGTCGCCGTGTCGTGGAGCCGCAGCACCCGGGTACGGTAACCCGATCATGACCGAGACCGAGCCGCCCCCGACCCCGTCGGTGCCCGACCGGCCGAGCCTCGACGGGCTCGAGGACCGCTGGATGGCGGCGTGGGACCGGGACGCCACGTACCGGTTCGAACGCAGCGCCGAGCGGTCGTCGGTCTACGCCATCGACACCCCGCCCCCCACCGTGTCGGGGTCGCTCCACATCGGCCACGTGCTCTCCTACACCCACACCGATGCGGTGGCCCGCTACCGGCGGATGCGGGGCAAGATCGTGTTCTACCCGATGGGCTGGGACGACAACGGGCTCCCGACCGAGCGACGGGTGCAGAACTACTTCGGCGTCCGCTGCGACCCCACGGTCGCCTACGACCCCGAGTTCGAGCCGCCGGTCGACCCTCCCCGCGGCCCCCTCGCCATCTCGCGCCCCAACTTCGTCGAGCTCTGCCACCAGCTGACCGCCCAGGACGAGCAGGCCTTCGAGTTGCTCTGGCGCAAGCTCGGGCTCTCGGTGGACTGGGGCCTCACCTACGCCACCATCGACGAGCGCGCCCAGCGCACCTCCCAGCTCAGCTTCCTGCGCCTGCTGGCCGACGGCCAGGTCTACCAGCACGAGGCCCCGACGCTCTGGGACGTGGACTACCAGACGGCGGTGTCCCAGGCCGAGCTCGAGGACCGTGAGCTCTCCGGCGCCTACCACCGCCTGCGCTTCACCCGGCTCGCCGGTGGGGGCGACGTCGAGATCGAGACCACCCGCCCCGAGCTGGTCCCGGCGTGCGTGGCGCTCGTGGCCCACCCCGACGACGCCCGCTACCGGGACCTCGTGGGCACCGAGGTGCGGACCCCGCTGTTCGGGGTGAGGGTGCCGGTGGTGTCCCACCCCCTGGCCGACCCCGAGAAGGGCACGGGCATCGCCATGGTGTGCACCTTCGGGGACACCACCGACGTGCTGTGGTGGCGGGAGCTGGGCCTGGCCACGCGCACCCTGGTCGGGCGGAACGGCCGGCTCGAGCCCGTCCCGTGGGGGGAGCCGGGCTGGGAGTCCGACGACCCGGGGGCGGCGGCGGCCGCCTACGGCGAGCTGGCCGGGCGCACGGTCAAGCAGGCCCAGGGACGGATCGTCGAGCTGTTGGCCCAGGCCGGCGACCTCGTGGGCGAGCCCCGCCCGATCACCCACCCGGTCAAGTTCTACGAGCGAGGGGACCGCCCGCTCGAGTTCGTCAGCTCCCGCCAGTGGTTCGTCCGCACCCTCGAGCTCCGCCAGCGGCTCCTCGAGCGGGGCGAGCAGCTCCGCTGGCACCCGCCGCACATGGAGCACCGCTACCGCAGCTGGGTGGAGGGGCTGAACAGTGACTGGAACATCAGCCGCCAGCGGTTCTTCGGAGTCCCCTTCCCCGTCTGGTACCCGGTGGGCGACGACGGGACGGTCGACCACGCACGTCCGCTGGCGCCCGACGCTTCCCGTCTGCCGGTGGACCCCTCGACCGATGTTCCGGACGGCTATGCCGAGACGCAGCGGGGCAAGCCGGGGGGCTTCGTGGGCGACCCCGACGTCATGGACACCTGGGCGACCTCGTCGGTGTCGCCGCAGATCGCCGGCGGATGGGCCGACGACCCCGACCTCTTCGGGCGGGTGTTCCCGATGGACCTCCGCCCCCAGGGGCACGACATCATCCGCACGTGGCTGTTCGCCACCGTCGTGAAGGCCGAGCTCCACCACCGCTCGCTCCCCTGGAGCGACACCGCCATCTCGGGCTGGGTCCTCGACCCGGACCGGAAGAAGATGTCCAAGTCGAAGGGCAACGTGGTGACACCGCTCCCCCTGCTCGAGAAGCACGGCTCCGACGCGGTCCGCTATTGGGCGCTCGGGGGCCGGCTGGGCACCGACACGGCGGTGGACGAGGGGCAGATGAAGGTCGGGCGCCGACTGGCCATCAAGATCCTCAACGCGTCGAAGTTCGTGCTCGGCCGCCTCGGCACCGGTGATGCCGAGGCGGCGGTGGCGGTCACCGAACCGCTGGACCGGGCGATGCTGGCCGGCCTGGCCGCGGTGGTCGAGGACGCCACCGCGGCCCTCGACGCCTACGACCACACCCGCGCCCTCGAGCGGGCCGAGGCGTTCTTCTGGTCCTTCTGCGACGACTACCTCGAGCTGGTGAAGAGCAGGGCCTACGGGACCGACGAGGCGGCCGGCGGCGAGGGGTCGGCCGGGGCTGCCACCGGTTCGGCCCGGGCCGCCCTCGGGCTGGCCCTGTCGGTGCTGCTCCGGCTGTTCGCGCCCTTCCTGCCCTTCGTCACCGAGGAGGTCTGGCACTGGTGGCGCGAGGGCTCGGTCCACCGGGCACAGTGGCCCACCGCCGACGAGCTCGAGGGCGCCCTGGGCGCCGGCCGGGCCACCGGGAGCACCGAGGTGCTCGACACGGTGGCCGAGGTCCTGGCCGAGGTCCGGCGGGCCAAGACCGCCGCCCACCGGTCGATGCGGGCGCCGGTGGCCCGGCTCGAGGTGGTGGGCCCGGCCCCGAGGCTGGCCGCGGTGGCGGCCGGCCGGGCCGACCTGGTGGACGCCGGAGGGGTGGCCGAACTGGTGCTGACCGAGGGTGGGACGCCCGAGGTGCGGGTGATCCTCGGGGAGGACGACCAGCCGGCCCCCGAGGGGTAGGCGGCCCCGGCGACCTCGGCCCCCGGGGAGCGACGCCTGCGATCAGCCCGGGCGGTCCTTCGTGGCGCCCGGTCGCCCGATGCCCGGGGGCGCCGCGGTGGGCGACGCCGGCTTCGGGTGGTGCATGGCCCGCACCGACTCGAGGAAGGCGGCGACGCCGGCGGAGGTGGCCTGGCAGCGCAGCGAGGCCAGCACGTCGAAGGCGTGCTGGGCCAGCGGGAGCTCGGCGTAGGCCACCGGTGCCCGGCTGACCGCACGCAGCTCCGCCACGAACCGTCGGGCCACCGCCACCGGCACCAGCGTGTCGTTGGCCCCGTGGAGCACGAAGAACGGCGGGGCGTCGGAGCTCACCCTGCTCGTCGGCGATGCCTCGACGAAGACCTCCGGACGTTCGGTCGCCGACGTCTTCATCACCCGGCGCTCGAGGAGCTCGAGCAGCCCGCGACCGTAGGCGCCGGATCCCTCCTCGGCCCCGGTCATCTCCATGACCCCGTACAACGGCACGCAGGCGTCGACCGAGGTGTCGGCCGACTCGAAGCCCGGTTGCCATTCGGGGACGCCCGGCGTCAGGGCGACGAGAGCGGCCAGGTGGCCGCCGGCCGAGCCGCCGCTCAGCGCGACGAACCCCGGGTCACCGCCGAAGTCGGCGACGTGCTCCCTCACCCAGGCGACCGCCCGCTTGCAGTCCACGACGTGGTCGGGCCAGGTGGCCCTGGGGCTGAGGCGGTAGTTGATGGTCACGCACACCCACCCCCGGGCGACCAGCTCGTAGAGCATCGGCTTCCCCTGCTCGCGTTTGTCGCCCATCACCCAGGCGCCGCCATGGACGTAGACCATCACCGGCGCGCCGGCGACGACCCCCTCGGGCCGGATCACGTCGAGGCGGTGGCGGCGTGCGCCGTCCCCCCAGTAGTCGAGGTTCCTGGTCAGGACCGTGCCGCGGGCGCGCAACGGCACGGCTCGGGTGAGACGCCACCATCGTCCCCAGGCGGGAGGCGGGGGGACGGGGACCGCGGGCGGCCGGGGACCGGTCATCCCCCGCAGTGCCTCGGTCACCACCTGCCAGGAACGCCGGCCCGTCAGCGCCAGCCCCACCAGGCCGACCCAACCGACCGCCGCCAGCCCGAGCCCCACCCGACCCGGCCACCGCGCGAATGCCCCGAACAGGCCGAAGAGCACGGTGGCGGCGACCTGCCAGGCGATGTTCTGGAGGGCCAGCTCGCCGCAGATCCATCCGGCGAGGAAGCTGACCACGGTGAACGGCTCGCGCCGGACCGGCCGGTAGGCGTTGAGCACCGCCAGCAGCCCGACGGCGGTGACGGCCAGGTAGGCGGCGGGCACGTCAACATCATGGCGGGGCCTCGGGCAGAGGTGCCGTGAACCGGCTGTGGACCCGGTCGCAGACCGGCCGTGGACCGGGTGAGTGGTGGGGCCGGACGCCACGGCACGGATCGGACAAACTTGTCGGGTCGGGTCGACCGCCGGTTGGGCCGGCCGGCGGTCGGGAGGTCACCATGGGGGTACAGGAGCTCGGGCACCTGGTGCTCTACGTGCGGGACGTCGAACGCTCCGCCGCGTTCTACCGGGACGTCCTCGGCTGGCGCCAGATCATCCCGGAGCCAGGGCAGAAGCCGTCACCGGTCGCCGCCTTCTCGGGGGGGCGCACCCATCACGAGCTGCTCCTGATCGAGGTGGGTGCCGACGCCCAGCCGATCCCCGCCGGACGCCGTGTCGGCATGTACCACTTCGGTCTACGCGTGGGCGACACCGACGACGAGCTGCGGACGATGCTCCGTCGGGTCGAGGCCGCCGAGTCCCCGGTGCTCGGGATGTCGGACCACGGTGTGACCCACAGCCTCTACATCGCCGATCCCGACGGCAACGAGGTGGAGCTCTACGTCGACGTAGCCGGCGTGGACTGGAGGGCCGACCCTTCGCTGGTGGCAGCACCGGTCCGGCCGCTCCACCTCTGAGTGTTCGGATGAACCAGGCGGTGCCGACCAACCGGTGGCGCCGTCCGGTCCTGCACGGCTCGGTCGAGGGACACGCGCGGCCAACCCGGTAATGCTCGTACCCGCCGACCTCGAGCGGTAAACGTGATCCGTCCGCGCGAAGCTGTGGTGGACCGCGTGACCTCGACGAACCACGAGGCACCTTGGTGTCGGGCCCGCCGCCCGGCACTCCCGGGAGCTCGGGGCCGGAGACCGGTGGCGACACGATCCCTCGGCAGCCCGCGTGCGCAGGACCGGACCACGGCCGGGCAACGCCGTCGACAAGGAGGAGCGATGGAGCAAGCATTCGACATCTCCGAGCGGGAGGGCACGGCGGCGCCGGTCGTCTCCGTCTCCGGCGAGATCGACGTGGCCACCGCACCGTCGTTGCGGAACCGGCTGCAGGCCCGGGTCGCGGGCGGCGACACCACGGTGGTGGTCGACCTCGCGCATGTCAGCTTCCTCGATTCCACGGCGCTCGGCGTGCTGGTGGGGGCGCTGAAACGGTGCCGCGAGGCCGGCGGGGACCTGCGCCTCGTGATCACCGAGCCGCGCATCCTGAAGGTCTTCGAGATCACCGGCCTGACCGAGGTGTTCTCCATCCACCCGACGGTCGACGAGGCGCTCGAGGCGCCACCACGATGACCGAGATGCCCGCGACCGAGATGCCCGCGACCCGCTTTCCCAAGGAGATTGCGCCGTGGGACGTCATCGAGTTGACGATCCCGGTACGCACCGACCTGGTGGTCCTGGCCCGGCTCACCGCCGCCACCCTGGCGTCGCGGGTCGGCTTCGACGTCGAGGAGATCGAGGACCTGCGCCTGGCCGTGGAGGAGCTCTGCCTCTCGCTGGTGCGCAACGGTGACGACGGCCGTCTCCGGCTCCGCTACACACGCGAGGGCGACGACGGCATCGCCATCGCGTGCACCTTCGAGGCGGCCCCCGGTCGCGGCCTCAGGGAGCTCCCGGTCGACGACCTCTCGATCCGCATACTCGACGCGCTGGTCGACGAGCACGGGCGCAGCTCGGAGGGCGGGCACAAGAGGGCGTGGCTCCGAAAGCGACGGAGCCGGACGGTGGCCTGATGCCCAATGACATCCGCCCGGCTGAGGCGACCCGAGAGAAGTTCGCGGAGTTCGCCGTCACCCGGGACGCGGTGCTGCGGGACGAGCTGGTCACCGCCCACCTGGGGCTGGCCCACCAACTGGCGCGCCGGTTCGCCAACCGTGGGGAGCCGTACGACGACCTGGTGCAGGTGGCCTCGATGGCGATCGTCAAGTCGGTCGACCGGTTCGACCCCGGCCGAGGGGTGGAATTCAGCACCTTCGCCACCCGCACGGTCATCGGCGAGCTGAAGCGACACTTGCGCGACAAGGGCTGGGCGGTGCGCGCCCCCCGTCGCATCCAAGAGCTGTACCTCGAGCTGGGGCACACCATCAGCACGCTGTCCCAGGACCTCGGGCGCTCACCGACGGTCGCCGAGTTGGCGAAGGCGGCCGGCGCCCCCGAGGAGGCCGTCCTCGAGGCACTCGAGGCTGGCCAGGGCTACCGGACCTCCTCGATCGACGTGCCCGACCGCCAGGAGGAGACGCTGGCCAGCCGGATAGGCGGCGAGGATGCCAGGTACGCCGGAGTGGACGACCGCTCGGTCCTGGCACCAGCCGTGGCCAAGCTGGGGCCGCGTGAGCAGGCCATCCTCCGGCTGCGGTTCGTGGACGGCCTCACCCAGTCGGACATCGCGGCACGCATCGGCGTCAGCCAGATGCACGTGTCCCGCCTGTTGGCCGCCAGCCTCGAACGGCTGCGGGAGGCGTTCGCCGAAGAAGAGTGACCCCCGTCGCCCGGCACACGGCCGGCGCGGATCAGGACGCCTTGCGCTCCCTGGCCGTCGCCGCCCGCACCGCCCGCTCGAGCTCCTGACGCGACATCTTGGAGCGGCCGGCGATGCCGAGCGAGGCAGCCCGTTCGTAGAGCTCGGACTTCGAGGCGCCGGCGGCTGCCTTGGCGCCGGCGGCTGACGCGCCCTTCTCCCCGGGCGACCGGCGCTTCGCACCCCCACCCGCGGCCTTCGCCGACCCGGCGCGCGGGCTTCGGGCCCTGGGGGCCCGGGCGCCCCGGCGGGTTGCGCGGGCCGGTGGGGTCATGGAGGGTCGCCCACCACGTACCGCCTTCTGCCGGGCGCGGGCGGCCGCCACGCTGGCGCTGAGCGCCTCGAGCAGGTCGACCACCGGCGCCGGCTCCTCGCGGACGGACTCGGTGACGACCTCCATCCCCTGGCGCTTCTGCTCGACCAGCGTCTCGACGGCCTCGCGGTAGGTGTCCCGGTACGCCTCGGGATCCCAGTCGGTGACCATCGAATCGATCAGCAGCTTGGCGGCCTCGAGCTCCCGGGACTTGAACTCGGCCGCGGGCACCGGCAGCCCGGCGATCTCCTGCCTCGGGTCGACGATCTCGTCGGCGAAGAACATGGTCTCGAGGCCGAGCACCTCCTCCTCGGGCCGGATCGCCACGAGGTACTGCTTGGCCCGCATGACGAACATGGCGATGCCGACCCGGCGGGACTCGAGCATGGCCCGGCGCAGCAGGACATAGGCCCGGGCGGCCGCCTCACCCTTGGGCACCAGGTAGTACGCCTTGCGGTAGTAGAGGGGGTCGATCTGATCGCTGTCGACGAAGTCGAGCACCTCGATGGTCCTCGAGCGACCCGGCTCCACCGCCTCGAGCTCCTCGGGGGTGAGGATCACGTAGTCCCCGCCCCCAAGGTCGTAGCCCTTCACGATGTCGGCGTAGTCCACCTCATCGCCGGTCCGCTCGTTGATCCTCTTGTTGTGAATGCGATCGGAGGTTCCGGCCTCGAATTGGTTGAAATGGATGGTGCGGTCGGCCGTAGCCGAGTACAGCTCCACGGGCACGCTGACCAGGCCGAAGCTGAGCGTGCCACTCCAGATGGCGCGGGCCATTGCACCTCCTTGGGTTCGCGGATCCCTAGTCCGACCAGGTGCTCGCCGTGACGACCCTGCCTTCGCAGCGTACCCGTCCCCGGCCACGGAAAAAAGGGGACAACGCTCTTCGGCTGGTCGTGCCGCTTTCCCGCCCTCGGCCGCCCCCCCGGTCGGCCGTCGGCACGGGTTCGGGCGGCACGGGTTCGGGGGCCCGGGTTCGGGGGCCCGGGGGCCGGGCGGTCATGCCGGCTCCACCGCCACCTCCGAAGGGTCCTTGTCCGGGCGCAGCCCCCGCCACGAGGGATGCCGAAGGCGCCCATCACCCGTCCACTCGCTGTAGCGCACCTCTCCCACCAGTGAAGGGCGGACCCACACGGCTCCGGCCACCTGTGCCTCGGGGACCCCGCCGACGAAGGGGCAGCGCTTCCGGACGAGCCGGCGGAGCCGGGCGGCGAGGTCGGCCAGGAACTGGTCGGTGAAGCCCGTCCCCACCTTGCCCGCATAGGAGAGCCCGTCCTCGGAAGGGATCCCGACCAACAGCGCACCGATGGTTCCCGCCCGCCGGCCCTGTCCGGGCGTCCATCCGCCGATGACCACCTCCTGGGTCCGGAAGTTCTTCACCTTCACCCAGCTGTCCGATCGCCGGCCGGGCAGGTACGGGGAGTCCCGCCGTTTGGCCACCACACCTTCGAGACCGCGCTCGGTGGCCGCCCGGAGGACGTCGGCGCCCGGGCCACCGGGGAATGCGGGCGGTGTCGCCCAGGCCGGACCCTCGAGGTGGAGCGACTCGAGGAGCGAACGGCGCTCGTCGTAGGGGAGGACGGTCGTCCGGCGGCCGTCGAGGTACAGGACGTCGAACGCCAGGAAGGTGGCCGGTACCTGGGCGGCCAACCGCCTCGCCCGGGCGGCCTCGCCAACGTGCATCCGCCGCTGCAGAATCCCGAAGCTGGGCTTCCCGTCCGGGTCGAGCGCGATGATCTCCCCGTCGAGGATGGCCGGGCGCGACCCGAGGGCCTCGCCCAGTCCGCGCAGCTCGGGATAGCTCACCGTCACGTCGAGGTCGTTGCGAGAGGTGATGCGGACCCTGCCGCCCTCGACGTGCACGACGGCGCGCACGCCGTCCCACTTGAACTCGTACGCCCAGGCCTCGTCGCGCAACGGCAGGTCACCGGTCCGGCAGAGCATCGGCCGTACGAGTGGGGGCATCGGCTCCCAGTCCTCGGGCCCCGGCCCCATGCGGTGGATCATCCACTGCTCGCGCCGCCCGCCCCGGGACGAGCCGTCCGGCCTGTCGGTGCGGAAGAGCGCGAACCGGCCGGCGACCCGGACGCCGTGCAGCACCACGATCACCTCGCGCTCGCCCCACTTCTCGCAGTCGTAGGTGCCGCGGTCCCAGATGACCACCCGACCGCCCCCGTACTCGCCCGCCGGGATCTCACCTTCGAAGCCGTAGTACTCGAGTGGGTGGTCCTCGGTGTGCACCGCGAGATGGTTCTTCGCCGGGTCGTCCGGGAGGCCCTTGGGCAGCGCCCACGAGACGAGGGCACCGTCGCGCTCGAGGCGGAAGTCCCAGTGCAGGGCCCGGGCATGGTGCTCCTGGACGACGAAGCGCCCGGCGGTGCCCACCCCCAGGCGGCCCCCCCGCCGGCCACGGCGCCCGGCGGCGGGCCCCGGCTCCGCCGGCATGGGCTCGGGGGTGATCCCCGGCCGTCGCTTGGCGCGGTAGGCATCGAGGCTCGGTGGGCTCACTGGACCTCCCGGTCGCCGTTCGTCCGATCCACCCTGCCGCCCGGACCCGGAGACCGCCAGTGGTGCCGCCCGGTGGCCGGTCACGGTGGAACGCCGGGCCTTAGGGTGAGCGGATGGCGGTGTACGTCGACGACTGGAAGCAGCCGGCGACCGTGGGGCCCGTCCACGGCCGTTGGTCGCACCTGCTGGCGGACACAGAAGAGGAGCTCCACGCCTTCGCCCGGCTCCTCGGGCTCCGCCCGGCCTGGTTCCAGCGCAGCCGCCGGCACCCGGCGTTCGACCACTACGACGTGACCGAGGAGCTCCGGCGGGAGGCGATCCGGCTGGGGGCGGCGGCCATCAGCTGGCGCCAGGCGGGCCGGATGCTGCGTCATCGCCGCCGTGCGCACCCGGCGGCTCGGCCGGCGGCGCAGCGACCGTCACCGTGACTCTGCGCTCCTCGCTCCCACGGACCACCCTGATGTCGAGGGAGCCGCCGCCGGCGAGCTGATCGAGTGCCTCGAAGAGGTCCTCGAGGTGGTGCAGCGGCGAGCCGCCGGCCGTCACCAGCAGGTCGCCGGGCCGGATGCCCGCCTCGTCGGCCAGGCTGTCCTCCTCCACCGCCCGCACCAGCAATCCCTCGCGCTCGTCGAGCCCCACGGCGGCGCGGAGCCGGCGTGCGGCGTGCAGCGGCGCCAGGGCCACCCCCAGCCGCACCCGCCGGCGCGACTCGCCGCGGGCGAGGGCGTCGACCCGGCGGCGCAACGAGCTGTCCGCCGGCAGTGCCAGGTAGAACCCGTCCCCGCTTCGATGGGTGTTGAGGGCCGCCACCCGGCCGTGCAGATCCACCAACGGGGTCCCCGAGGAGCCTCGGGCCAACGGGGCACTGTGCTCGATCCCCCCGCTGATCCCCCGACCGCCGGGCCCGCGGAAGGTCCGGCCGGTCGAGGTCACCGTGCCGAGGGTCACCCGCGTCCCCCCGCCCGGCAGCGCGGCCACCGCCATCGCCACCGCGCCCAGCGACAGGCCGTCGTCCCCCGCCCAGGCCGGGGGCGCGATGCCCCCGGTGTCCACCGTCACCACGGCCAGGTCGCCGTCGGGGTCCACCCCCGTCACCACCCCGGTCGCGCTCCTCCCGTCGGCGAAGGTGACCGTGACCTCGGGGCCGCGGAGGTTGTGGGCATTGGTCAGCACCCGACCCTCGGCGAGGACGAGGCCCCCGCCCCGACCGCGCCCCCGACCGACCCGGACCACCGCCGGCCCGACCGCCCCGGCCACCCCGACGACGGCACCGGTGACCTCGTCGCTCCACGACATGGCGCTCCCCTTTCCTTCCCGCACCGTCCTGCCGGGTCCCCCGGACCCTCCCCGGCGCTGCCTCACTTCAGTCGGCTCCACCGTAGCAACTAACTTGTAGATTGCAAGTCACTATGTACTCTGCTTGGTCCCACGAGCTCGACGGGAGCTCGAAGGGGCGGCAGCCGCCGGTCGAGGGGGAGACCGGCGAGGCGGGCGAGGGGAGACGGTTGGGGGAGACCGATCGGCCGCGGCTGCGGGAGAATGGCCCGATGGCGCCGGAGGGTGAGCACCACGGGTCACCGCTCGAGCTCGCCCTCGGGCGGATCGGCGACCGCTGGTCGCTGCGGATCGTCGAGGCCCTGCTCGCGGGGCCGATGCGCTTCACCGAGCTGCAGGGAGCCCTGAGGGGGATCGCCACCAACATCCTCTCGCAACGCCTGCGCCACCTCGAAGCGGCGGGGGTGGTGCTGGCGACCGCCTACTCGCGCCGACCACCACGCTTCAGCTACCAGCTGACGGCGGCCGGCGCCGACCTGGCGGGCGCCCTGGCCCTGCTCAGCCGGTGGGGGGCCGAGCAGGGCGGTGGGGAGGCCGAGTCCCCGGTCCACGGTGCCTGCGGCAGCTCGCTCGACGCCCGCTGGTTCTGCCCCACCTGCGAACAGGTGGTCGAGGGCGAAGAGGCGACCGCCACCCACTTCGTCTGACAGGACGACCGTGTGGAGGGGTCGTAGAGGGGTCGTGGAGGGGTCGTGGAGGGGTCGTGGAGGGTCTTCGGGCCAGGGTCGTCTTAGGGCGCCGGCACCGCGGCAGACACGGGCGGCCGCAGCCAACGGAGCACCTCGTGGTCACCCTGAAGCTCGAGTCGACGGCGGAGCACCGGGTTGTCGATCGACTGGGTCCGGTGGCAGGCGACCGCCCGCATCTGAGAGGCCCGGTCCACCACCATCGCCAGATCGAGCTGTTCGGGTGGCCGCCCGACGAAGGCGGTGCCCAGCTCGGCGTTCAGTCGCTCGGCCACCGACTGCCCAATCGCCCAGGCCAGCACCGGTAGGTCCACTCGGGCCGCCAGAGCCGCCTCGGTCGCCCGGTGGTGGTCGGGATGGCCGGTGACCCCGCCCAAGTCGAACACCAGCAACAGCCGCGCCCCGGTGGCCGCCGCCACCTGCCGGACGTCGGTTGCCAGCTGCTCGATGGGCAGGTCGGCCAGGCCGCCGTCGGGATGGTCGAGGAGCCGCAACCGCCGCACGCCGAGCTCGGCCGCCGCCCGACGCACCTCGACCGCCCGGCAGTCGCCCAGCCCGGGCGCCGCCCCCAGCGTCGACGCCTCCCCCCTGGTCAGGCAGAGCACGTCGGTGGGGACTCCGCGAGCGGTGAGCGCGCTGACCACGGCGCCGAGGCCGAAGCTCTCGTCGTCGGGGTGGGCCACCACCACCAGGGCGGGGCCGTCGGCCCCCAGGGCCGCGTGGTCAGGACGACCGGCTGCCACCACCCACCGCCGCAACCACCGCCTCGAGCCGGTCTGCCCCCTCGGCCGCCAGCTCGCCGAAGGCGTCCTCGGGCATCAGCTGGCGGGGATCGGCGATCGAGACCAGGGTCCGGCCCGGCTCGCGCTCCTCGAGCACCACGTTGCACGGCAGCAGGAGCGCCACCGAGGGATCGATCTCGAGCGCCCGGTGTGCCAGGGACGGATTGCAGGCCCCGAGGATCTTGAGCGGGGCCCGGCTCACCCCGAGCTTCGCCTCGAGGGTGGCGGCGACGTCGATCTCGGTCAGCACCCCGAACCCCTGCTCGGCCAGTGCCTCGCGTACCAACGGCTCGACCTCTTCGATCGGGCGGTCGACCACCGCCTCGATGCCGCCCACCATCAGCCCCTGCCGCCCGACGCGGCCGCCGCCTGGTGATCGGCCAGCTGTCGGCGGACCTCGTCCATGTCGAGCTCGCCGATCTTGGTGATGAGCTCCTCGAGGCTGGCCGCCGGCAGGGCCCCGGGCTGGGCATAGAGGAGGACCTGTTCCCGGAACGCCATCAGGGTGGGGATGGACATGATGCCGAAGCGGGCGGCCAGCGCCTGCTGGGCCTCTGTGTCCACCTTGGCGAAGACGACGCCGGGATGGGCCTCGGAGGCCGCCTCGAAGATGGGGGCGAACATCCGGCACGGCCCGCACCAGGCAGCCCAGAAGTCCACCAGCACGACGTCGTTGCCCTGCACCACCTCGTCGAACTGGTCGCTGTCCAATGTGATCGTGGCCATGTTGGCGCTCCTCCCGTTCCTCCGGCGGACCGACGCCGGTTGGCATCAGTATACCCCCCTATGTATAAACGGAGCGCGCCGCGCCCTCCCGGCCCACCGGGCGTGGTGCCCGACCCGGTACGGGGCGGGGTATGCTGCAACTGTGCAGTTGCCCGAACAGGTGGTCGAGGACGTGCGCCGGCGGCTCCATCGAGCCGCCGGTCAGCTCCAGGGGATCGAGCGGATGCTCGACGAGGGCCGCGAGTGCCGCGACGTCGTCGCCCAGATCTCCGCCGCGACCAAGGCCCTCGAACAGGCCGGATTTCAGCTCGTGGCGGCGGGACTCACATACTGCATTGAGCACCCAGAGGATGCCGAGGCGGACGGGTATCCACTCGAT
>DAHUYA010000152.1 GCA_027315445.1 Acidimicrobiaceae bacterium
GGGCTTCGGGTCGGTGGCCTCCATCGCCACCGTCTCCTTCGACGGCGCCGCGGTGACCCCCACCGCCATCCCGGCGATCAGCTCGGGCTCCTTCACCGGGCTCACCCTCACCGTCCCGTCGCTGCCATCGGGGACCTACCCGTTGGTGGTGACCGACTCGACCGGCGATCGGGGCGTCGCCTCCGTGACCGTCACGTGAGCCGGCGCCGGACGCCGGTGGGGAACGCGCCACCCGCGCCGTAGGGAACCGAGGGGGTGGCCGGTGGGGGTGGCCGGCGGCCCGGCCCGCTCTCCGCCACCGCCAGGGGGCAGGACCGCCGGGGCGACCACAGGACCACGGGTTTGTCGATAGCGTCGACGCCGATCGAGCCGGCAGAACCTCCGGGGGAGGCACCGTGGGAGCGAAGCGTCGAGTCGTCGTGGTGACGGGCACCGGGGGGATGGGCATGGCCATCGCCCGCCGGCTCGGTCCCGGCTCCACCCTGCTCTTGGCGGACGTGAACGCCGGCATCCTCCACGCAGCGGCCGAGGCACTGCGGGGGGAGGGCCACGAGGTGGTCGAGCACGTCACCGATGTGTCCGACGGGGCTTCGGTGACCTCCCTGGCGTCGGCGGCGGCCGGGCTCGGACCGGTGGCGGTCCTCGCCCACACCGCCGGCCTGTCCCCGGTGCAGGTGCCGGTCGCCGCCATCCTGCAGGTCGACCTCCTCGGGACGGCCCTGATGCTCGACGCGTTCGCGCCGGTCGTCGCCCCGGGGGGTGCCGGGGTGTTCATCGCGTCCATGGCCGGCAGCATGTTCCCCGTCGACGCCGACCTCGAGCGCCGGTTGGCCACCACGCCGACCGGCGAGCTCCTCGGCCTGCCGGAACTGTCGGAGGACCGCCTCGCCGACCCCGGGACGGCCTACGCGGTGGCGAAGCGTGGGAACCAGGCCCGGGTGCGCGCCGCCGCCCTCGCCTGGGGCCGCCGGGGAGCGCGGGTCAACACGATCTCCCCGGGCGTCATCTCGACCCCGATGGGCAACGCCGAGCTCGGGGGACCGAGCGGTGACGTCATGCGCCAGATGGTCGCCGGCAGCCCGGCCGGGCGGCTCGGCACCCCCGACGACATCGCCGCGGCCGTCGAGTTCCTGGCGGGCCCCCAGGCCACCTTCGTCACCGGCACCGACCTCTTGGTCGACGGGGGGGTCGTGGCGACCATCCTGAGCGGCGGTCCGTCGTGACCCGGACGCGGTCGACCGCGAGGGAGCCGACCCGTCCGGCCTGAGCCGGCGCTCCGCCGGACGGGCGCCGGCGTCGGGTCGGTCAGCCCGTGAGGGTCGTGGTGCCCGGGATGTCGGTGCCGCAGAACGGCTGGGACGAGACGGGCACGAAGCTGTTCTTCTCCGCCTTCAGGTACCAGCCGCAGGACTTCGGCAGGTCGTGCCCGAAGATGGTCGAGTAATCGATCGCCTCGGGCAAGATGCCGTTGGCCGTGTAGGCCTTGACGCCCCGCAACGCCCTGATGACCTTGGCCGGCGTGGGGTCCTTGCCGGCCAGCTGCAGGCCCTTGATCATGAGGTCGGCCCCCACCCAGCTCTCGTAGATGTTGTAGGAGGGGAACTGCGAGGGCGGGCGGTGCTGGTACTTCTGCAGCGCCGCCGCCATCTGCCTGGTCCCGGCGTCGGGCACCGAGAAGGGGCGGAACTCCGAGTCGAAGTAGTCACCCTGCAGGTTCTTCCAGGCCGGGCTGTGGATCACGTCCGGCTCGTAGCCGGTCGGGAAGACCACCACCTTGGGCTTCACCCCCGCCTGCTTCAGGGCGGTCGCCAGGGCGAAGTTCGAGTTGTTGTCGAGGCCGGCGTACACGGCGTTGACGTGCTTGGACTTGGCCACCAACGCCTGGGTGGTGAAGTCCACCCCGCCGAAGGGGATCGAGGTGTCGAGCACCCCGACCTTCAACCCGGCATGGCGCACGGAGATGGCGGTCCCGATGGCCGAGCGGGTGGAGGATGGCGAGATGCCGTAGCCGTAGCTCCCGAGCACCGTGCCGCCGTGCGCCTTCATGAAGAGTCCGAAGGCGGTGTTCGCCGGGTACTTCGGATCGACGCTCCCGGCGTCGGAGGCGAACATGTTGGTGTAGGGCTGGGTGCCCCACTCGGGTCCGTCGAAGAACCCGCCGGTCACCGGCAGGCCGGCCTGGTAGAGGTACTTGTAGGCGTTGAACATGAACGGGGTGACCGACACCACGCCCATCACTCCCTGGGAGATCGCGTCCTGCACCCCGGTCACCACGGTGGTGAGGCTCGACTGGTCGTTGATCACGATCGGCACGATCTTGTGCCCGTTCACCCCGCCCTGGGCGTTCTGCAGGTCGATCCGGGCCAGGAAGCCGACGGAGGTGTTGAAGAACTCCTGCGAGGCGACCCCGGTCTCCGACGTGACGAGGGCGATCTTGATCAGCGCGGGCGCCGCCGAGGCGGGTGACGGCACGGCCCCGACGAGGGTCAGGCTCAACAGCCCGGCCGCCAGGCAGCTGGCAAGGAATGCCTCGAGCCGGACGTGACGCATGGTTCCTCCCCTCGGCCGGCTGTCTCCTTCCCGCCGGCCTGGGCCGCACCCTACACCGCGCAGCGCAAGGTCGAACGGTCGACAGGTTGATGAATTCTGCATGACGGCGGGGCACCGGGTCCGGCCGGCGGCCCGAGGGTGCACGAGCGACGACGCCCACATCGCCCGGCTACCATGTCGCCGCACGAGCACCGCGTCAGTGAGCGACGGCGCCGGACGCCGAGAGCCGGGACCAGCTCCACCGTCGCGGCGGGCCGGGTAGCAGGTCGGCAGTTCCGGCGAGGGAGGGCAGGGGCATGCTCCAGTACGTGATCGCCGGGTTGGCGCTCGGCGGGATCTACGCGATCGCCTCGGCCGGCCTGGTCATCACCTACGTCTCGTCGGGGATCCTGAACTTCGCCTTCGGCGCGCTCGCCTACTTCGTCGCCCGCTTCTACTACTTCCTCCACACCCAGCACGGGTGGGGCATCCTGCCCTCGGCGGTGGTCGCCATCGGGCTGTGCGCCCCGGCGATCGGCATCGTCCTCTACGGGATCCTGTTCCGCTTCATGCGGCTGTCGTCGCCACTGATCAAGGTGGTGGCGACCGTGGGGCTCCTGGTGGCCGTCCCCTCGCTGGCCACCCTGATCTTCGGCAATCAGGCCATCCAGGCGGCGCCGGGACTGGCTCCCGAGCCAGTGCGGGTCTTCCACGTGATCGGCGTGCCCGTCACCCTCGACCAGGTGATCGTCTACTGCTGCGTGGTGGCGACGGTGATCATCGGTGCCGCCGTGCTGCGCTACACCGACGTCGGGCTGAAAGTTCGGGCGATGGTGGACTCGCCGGCGATGACGGGTCTGTCGGGGACCAACCCCGGCGCGGTCTCGGTCGGCGTCTGGGCGGTGAGCATCTTCTTCGCCGGCCTGGCCGGGGTGCTGGCCGCCCCGACCATCGGTCTCGACCCGATCAACTTCACCATCCTGGTCGCCGCAGCCTTCGCCGCGGTGATCGCCGCCAAGCTCCGCAGCCTGCCGATCGCCGTCTCCGTCGGGCTGCTCATGGGCATCGTCACCTCGCTCATCCAGCGCTACCTGCCCTCCGACAGCAACTGGACGACCGAGATCGTCGACGCCATCCCGTTCATGGTGATCGCCGTGGTCCTCCTCTACAACCTGGTCCGCAGAGGCAGCTTCGGGGACGCCGAGCGGGTGGGCGGGCCGCTCGACCGGGCGATCGTGCCGCAGGGGGAGAGCCGGCTGGCCGGTTCGACCGCCAGCGCACTCGACGCCGGCTCGATCGGCCTGCTGGGCCGGTACGCCGGCCCGGCGCTGCTGATGGTGGTGGCGACCGTCCTGCCGCTGATCGTCCAGGGCTTCTGGGTCGGTCTCTTCGCCCAGGCCTTCGCCTACGGCATCATCTTCCTGTCCTGGACCCTGGTCGTGGGGGAGGGGGGGATGCTCTGGCTCTGCCAGATCACCTTCGCCGGCGTGGGGGCGCTCACCGCGTCCCAGCTGGCCGTCAACCACGGGTGGCCCGTGTTGGCGGCCATCGTGGTCGGGGGGCTGGTGGCGCTTCCCATGGGACTGATCGTGGGCTTCCTCAGCATCCGCCTGGGCGACCTCTACGTCGCCCTGGTCACCCTCACCTTCGGCCTGCTCATGGAGAACCTGGTCTTCACCCAGAACATCTTCGTCAACCAGGGCCTCGGGGTGAACATGAACCGACCGACCTTCGCCGGCAGCGACCTCGCCTTCACCTACCTGTCGCTGGCGGCGTTCGCGGTCGTGGCCCTGTTCATCGTCAACCTGCGCCGGTCGACCACCGGCCTCGCCCTCAATGCCGTCCGGTGGAGCGAGCCGGCGGCCAAGACGACGGGCATCAGCGTGGTGCAGATGAAAGTACTGGTGGCCGGCCTGGCCGCCCTGGTGGCCGGGATCGGCGGCGGGTTCCTGGCGGCCGCCCAGACCTCGGCCCAGCCGGGGAACTTCGCCACCTTCGCCGGCATCGTCTGGCTCGCGGTGCTGGTCACCGTGGGCGTCCGCTCCAACGTGGCCGCCCTGGTGGCCGGGATCGCCTTCGTGATGATGCCCAGCCTGGCCCAGGCGTACCTGCCCACTTGGACGGCCAACATCCCTCCGGTCCTCTTCGGGCTCGGCGCCATCGGGGTCGCCAAGTTCCCCGACGGCACCCTGGCCCAGCAGGGTCAGGCCTTCCGGCGCTTCCTGCAGAGCCGGATAGACCGGAGACCGGCGCCGCTGGCGGTGGCGATGGCCGGGGACGGCCCGACCGGCACCATTCCCACGGGACCGTCGACGCCGCCGGCCCCGCCCAGTCCCCGGGTGACCCAGGACGTGTCCCCGTGACGCCGACGTCGCCCGAGACCGTCTCCCCCACGGCGCCCGGGCGCCCGACCGGCGACGTCGCCGGGGTCCCGGTGCTGGCGGCCCGCGAGGTCTCCGTGCGCTTCGGCGGCCTGCGGGCCCTGTCGGACGTGAGCATCGAGGTCGCGCCGGCCAGCATCGTCGGCTTGGTGGGACCGAACGGGGCGGGCAAGACGACCCTCTTCGGGGTGCTGTCGGGCCTGCTCCGACCGAGCTCGGGCCGGGTGAGCCTGCGGGGCGAGGACGTCACCGAGGCGAGCCCGCAGCTGCGGGCTCGCAAGGGCCTGGCCCGGACCTTCCAGCAGCCCGAGCTCTTCATGGGCCTGACCGTCCGGGAGCACCTCGTCCTCGCCCACCGGGTGCGCTTCGCCCGCCGCCGCCTGCTGACCGACATGTTCAACCCGCGGGCCCTCTTCGGGTCCAAGGCCAGCGAGGACGAGCGGGTGGACGCCCTCCTGGAGCTGCTCGACCTCACCAGGGTGGCCCACGCCCCGGTGGCGGCGCTCCCGCTCGGCACGAGCCGCCTGGTCGAGGTCGGCCGGGCGCTCGCCGGGCAACCCGACGTGATCCTCCTCGACGAGCCCCTGTCCGGGCTGGACCTGCGAGCCTCGGAGAACCTCACGGAGGTCTTCCGCCGGGTGGTGGCGAACCCCGACCACCAGGTCTCGCTGCTGATGGTCGAGCATGACGTGGCGGCGGTGCTCGCCCTGTCGAGCACGATCTTCGTGCTCGACTTCGGGGAGCTGATCGCCCAGGGCACGCCGGAGCACATCCGCAACGACCCGGCGGTTCGGGCCGCCTACCTGGGAGAGGAGCCACCCGTCTCACGCACCGGCACCGACCTGGCGTTCAACGGGACGGACGCCTCATGACCGAACCGATCCTCGAGGTGCGCGACCTCGAGGTCCGCTACGGACCATCGCAGGCCCTGTTCGGCGTGTCCCTGTCGGCGACGCCCGCCTCCGTGCTCTGCGTGCTCGGAGCCAATGGCGCGGGCAAGAGCACCCTGGCGCGGGCGGTGTCGGGCCTCGTGCCGCCGTCCGCCGGCACCATCCGTTTCGAGGGGAGGGACATCACGGGGAAGCCCTCCCACCGCATCCGCAAGCTCGGGCTCACCTACATTCCCGAGGGGCGGGGGGTGTTCCCCGACCTCTCGGTGATCGACAACCTCCGCATGGCGGTCGGGCAGGAGAAGCGGGGGGAGCGCCCCGCCGCCATCGACCGTGCGATCGAGATCTTCCCGGTGCTGGGATCTCGGCGCCACCAGCGAGCGGGCAGCCTCTCGGGCGGCGAGCAGCAGATGCTCGCCCTGGCCAGGGCCCTGGCGGCCTCACCCCGGTTGATAATCGCCGATGAGATGTCCCTCGGCCTGGCTCCGCTGGTCACCGAATCGGTGTTCCAGGGCCTCGACGCCGCTCGCAAGAGCGGCATCACGGTCGTGCTGATCGAGCAGTTCGTCCACCGGGCCCTGTCGCTCGCCGACGCCTGCGTCATCCTGATGCGCGGCCGGGTCGGCTGGTCCGGTCCGGCCGCCGAAGCCGGCCGCGAGGTGCTCGAGCGCTATCTCGGGGAAGGCGAGCACTCCGCCGCTCCGGTCGGCTGAGCCAGCCGGATCGGCCCGATCGAACGGGCCGGTGCCCTTCGGGCACGTCCGTTCCCGGGCGATCCTCTCGCCCCACCATTTATGACCCGCAGATCCCTGGTTAAGGAATTCCTTAAGAATGCTCGCTTCACTGGATTGAGGACACGTAGAGACCAACCGGGACCGCATCATCCAGAGGAACCGCCATGAGCGAACACGACGCAGTAGAAGGCCCCACCGCCGGCGGAGGCCAGCCCGCCACCCCGGGGTTCCAGGGGAATCCCTGGTCGACCCAGCCCACCCCCGCCGACCCGACCCACGACCTGGCCGGCCCGACCGCCAACGCGCTCGACCCCCCGGCCGCACCCGCCCCCGACGGAGGTGTGGAGTGGACCCCGCCCGCCGGCACCGCGCTCCTGGCCCGGCGACCCGAGGCGGCCGCACTCGGCGACCAACCGACGGCGCTCGGCGACCAACCGGTCGCCGGGATCCCACCCCAGGCGACCCCACCCCCCGCGATGGGCCCCCCGGGGACCTCGCCCTACGGGACCTCGCCCTACGGGAGGGGCGCCGGTCCGACGGGCGTCCCGTCGGGCACCTCGCCGTACGGCTCCGACCCCTACGGCTCGGGATCGCACTTCGGCAGCGCTCCTCCCACCGCCCCGGGCGGGGGCGGCGGCACGGGGTGGGGCTACGTCCCCTGGACCCCGGCCGGCTGGTCGCCCGGCCCCCACGGCGCCCCCCCGACCCGTCGAGGCCGGCCAGCGCTGATCCTCGTGGCGGTGGCCGCCGTCGTGGCCGCCTTCCTCGGGGTGGTCATCGGCCACGCCGCCTGGCAGCCGTCCGCCTCCTCGATCAACTCAGCCTTCAACGGCAGCGG
>DAHUYA010000155.1 GCA_027315445.1 Acidimicrobiaceae bacterium
TCTCGGCGGCCGCCCACGCGAAGCCCTCGGGGGACAGGGGCGAGCCGGTGGAGCCGAGGGTGCGCACCGAAGTGGGGGCCACCTCGGTGCGGGGGGACAGACCGGCCCCGCGGCACGTCTCGACGAAGGCGGCGCTAGTCCCGAAGAAGGTGACGGACTCGTCTCGGGCCAGCCGCCACAGCCCGCCCAGGTCGGGCCAGCGCGGGCTGCCGTCGTAGGCGACCACCGTGGCGCCGACCAGAAGGCCACCCATCAGGAAGTTCCACATCATCCAGCCCGTGGTGCTGAACCAGAAGAAGCGGTCGCCGGGGCCCAGGTCGCAGTGCAGGGCGACCGACTTCAGGTGCTCGAGCATGATGCCGCCGTGCCCCTGGACGATCGGCTTGGGGAGGCCGGTGGTCCCCGACGAGTACAGGATCCACAACGGGTGCTCGAACGCCAGCGGCTCGGGCACCAGCGGCGCCGGGGCCGCCAACAGCTCGGACCAGTCGACCCGCCGCGCCCCGGGCGGCGCCTTCCCGAGGTCCTCCCCTCCCGGGCCGGGCACGACGACGGTGGCCCGCAGCCGGTCGAGCGAGCCCTCGAGCGCCGCCACCTTGGAGGCCGTCTCGAAGTACTGCCCGCCGTACCGGTAGCCGGTGGTCGTCAGCAGGACGCTCGGCTCGATCTGGCTGAACCGGTCGATCATGCCCTCGGCGCCGAACTCGGGGGCGCAGCTCGACCAGACGGCACCGATCGAGGCGGCCGCCAGCAGTCCCACCGCGGCCTCGACCCCGTTGGGCACCACCGCCGCGACCCGGTCCCCCGGACCGACGCCGAGCCGGCGCAGCCCGGCGGCCGCCGCGCCGGCCGCGGCCCGCAGCTCCCCGTAGGTGAGCGCACGGCGCCCACCTCCCTCGTCCCGGCCCACCAGTGCGAGGTGGCCGTCGGGGTGGCGGCCGACGGCGTCGACGTAGTTGAGCCGGAGCTCGGGGAACCAGTGGGCGCCCTCCGCCCGGTGCCCGCGCACCAGCACCGGCCCGGCGACCTCGGGACCCACGGCGAAATACCGGCGCAGCGCGTCCCAGAACCCCTCGATGTCCTCCACCGACCATCCCCAGAGCTCGTCGTAGGTCCGGAAGGGACCGACCCCTCGGGCCGAGAGCCACTCGAGGAAGGCGGTGACCCGGGCGGACGCCACCCTTTCCCGGGTCGGCTCCCACAGGACGGCGCCCTCGTCCACCGCCCCTCCGCCGCTTGCGCCCACGGCTGGCAGTGTAGGAGGGGTCTACGGCGACCCCTCGAGGAGAACTCGAAGAGAAACAGGCGGAGGAGCGCGCCCATGGGCGGCAAAGGCAACGGGCGGGGAGGCGCGGGCGGGCAGCGCAGCGGCGCGGTCAGGTGGGAGGAGGGCGGGCTGCCGGCCGGGGTGCTGCTCACCCCCGGCGCCGGGGCGTCGGCCGACCATCCCTCCCTGCTGGCCATCGAGGCGTCGCTGGCGGAGGTCGGCGTGCCGGTGCGGCGGATGGACTGCCCCTACCGGCAGGCCGGACGCCGGGCACCGGACCGCCCGGCGGTGCTGGTGGCGGCGGTGGTGGCCGGCGCCGAGGCCTTCGCCGCCGAGCTGGGTGTCGCCACCGGCTCGCTCGCCCTCGGCGGCCGGTCGATGGGGGGCCGAATGTGCTCGATGGCCGTGGCCGACGGGCTGCCGGCCGCCGCCCTGCTGCTCGTGAGCTACCCGCTCCATCCGCCGGGGCATCCCGAGAGACCACGCACCGAGCACTTCCCCCGGCTGAGGGTCCCGTGCCTGTTCGTCTCGGGAACCCGCGACGCCTTCGGGTCGCCGGCCGAGCTCGAGGCGGCGACCGCGGCGATCCCCGGTCCGGTCGCCCACCACTGGGTGGAGGGCGGTGACCACGGCCTCCGCCGACGCGACCAGGAGGTGGCCGAGCTCGTAGCCGGCTTCCTCCTGAAGAAGGCTTCCTCCTGAAGACGCACCGGGCCTCCCTGGCACCTCGGGGCCCGGACCTACGGAGGCCCGGACCTACGGAGCGACCACGCCGGCACCCGATCCCACCCTCCGTACCGCCGGGTTGCCGTGACGGACTCGGGATCCCGATCTCGGATCGGTGGGACTCCCCCTGGGAAGAGGTCGGCGCGTACGCACCCTTTCGCCTGAGGAGCTTCCGGGCGGAACTGCGGTAGGCGAGGAAGCTCAGTTGATCCGAGGGCTGGTCGTACAGCCAGTCGATCGGATGTCTCAGATCGTCCACGTAGCCCAGGGCGAAGGAGCCGCGCTGATAGCCCATCAGCCGGAGGAGCCCTTCGGGGAGGGTTCGAGCGATCTCGGCGGGGCAGGCGAGGTACTGGTTCTCCTCCTGGCGCAGCCAGCCGAGCGAGTAACCGACGTTCATGCCGATCCGGCGGACGTCGGTCGTGTTGGTGCCGCCCCCGTGGAACAACGAGCCGAAGTACACGAGCACGGAGCCCTTGGCCATCACCGCGCCGGTGGCGAGGGCCGGATCCACTTCTGAAGGCTCGTCCTCCCACAGATGGCTTCCCACGACCACGCGGGTGGCACCCATCTCTTCGGTGAAGTCGGTGACCGCCCACATGGTGCTGACCTCCGCCTCGAACCCGATCGGGAACGGGTAGTGGTCGAACGACCATTGGTCCCGGTGGATCAGCTGTGCCGCCTCCCCGGGCCCGATGTCCACCAGTTGCGTCAGGTCGATCTGAAAGGTGCTCCCGTGGTCCCCGAGGACGAGGTCGAGCGTGTCGAGGATCGTGGGGTGCGTGATGAGCGGGCGCGCCGTCGGAGAACGCGCGATGAGGGCGCCGATGCGCCGAGTGGCGCGTCCGAGGAAATCGGACCGCCCCTCGCCGGAGCGAGTGAGGTGCGGCTCGAGCTCCGACATCACCTGGTCCATCGTTCCGGGAGGGACGAGGTCCGAGATGATCACGCAGCCGTCTTCACGGAGGACCGTCTCGATTTCCACCGGGGGCGTCCCTGCGCCCACAGTCCTTGCCGCTGCTGGCATGCGGGCGCAATCATATCCGGCGGGCGAGGGCACAGTGCGTGTACCTGCTGGTTTGTCACGCCGGCCCTCATGACGATGCAGTGGGGGTGTCAACAGTCCATGCTTCCGTTCCGATTCGGTCTGCACACCTCGGTCGCTCCGACCATGTCCGCCTGGAGGGACCGTGCTCGGGCGGCGGAGGAGCTCGGTTACTCGGCGCTGTACGTCCCCGACCACTTCGATGCCCAGTTCGGGCCCCTGGTCGCCGCGACCGTCGCCGCCGAGGCGACCTCCACCCTGCACGTGGGGACCCTCGTGTTGAACAACGACCTTCGCAACCCGGTGGTCCTGGCCAGGGAGACGGCCACCCTCGGCCTGGCCGCCGAAGGAAGGGTCGAGGTCGGCCTGGGAGCGGGCTGGCTCCGGCGTGACTACGAGGAGCTGGGGATCGACTACGACCGCCCAGGCGTGCGGGTCGACCGACTGGCAGAGAGCCTCAGGGTGATCAAGGCGCTGTGGGCCGGGGAGGAGACGACCTTCGCCGGGAAGCACTACACGCTGCGGGGCGCCCGCTGCGATCCCCGCCCGGCCACTCCCCCCCGCCTCCTCGTCGGAGGCGGAAGCCGGCGGGTGCTCACGGTCGCGGCCCAGCAGGCGGACGTCGTCGGGGTGACCACCAGTATGGCCTCGGGCGAGAAGGACGGTGACGTGGCCGGTGGTTCCACGCTCGATCACTTCGATCGGTGCGTGAGTTGGGTGCGCGACGCAGCCGGTGACCGCTTCGACTCCCTCGAGCTCCAGATCGGCGCCTTCGCCGTCATGGTCGTCGGCAATCAGCGCGCCGCAGCACGCACCGCGGCACTCCTCGGTTTCCCGGGTGAGGAGGCATTGGAGCTGCCCGTTCTCTTGATCGGAACGGTGGACGAGATGTGCGAGCGCCTGGCGGAGCGCCGCGAGCGGTGGGGCTTCAGCAACGTCGTGGTTCCCGGTGAGGCAATGGAGACCTTCGCCCCGGTCGTCTCACGGCTGACCGGCGCCTGACGCTCCGCACCGACCCTCGTACACCGGACGGAGGTGTCGGGGCGGCGAACGGCGCGAACGGCAGGTCCGGAGACCCTCACGACGTCCGGCGCCCACCCGACGGGGCGGACGTCACGGGACCGGGCGGCCCGATGGCGTCGAGGAGCTCGATCAGCTCCCGCCGGCGGGCGGGCGCCAGCCCCCGGGTCGCCCGCCGGCTCACCTCGGAGGCCCGCCGCCGACCGCTGGCCAGGCGGACGCGCCCGAGATCGGTCAGGGCCAGCAGGACCACCCGCCGGTCGGTCGGGTGCGGGCGGCGTTCGACCAGCTCGGCGGCCACCAGACCGTCCACCAGATCGGTGGTGGATCGGGGCACCACCGCCATGGCCTCGCTGAGCTGGCCCATCGGCAGCGGTCCGTGCTCGAGCAGCTTGAGCACCTTGAGGCGGGCCAGGGAGAGACCCTCGGCCCGGAGGGACGCGTCGGTCGCGGTGCGCACCCGGTGCCCGGCCAGCAGGAGGGCATCGA
This sequence comes from Acidimicrobiaceae bacterium, assembly GCA_027315445.1. Classification (GTDB taxonomy): domain Bacteria; phylum Actinomycetota; class Acidimicrobiia; order Acidimicrobiales; family RAAP-2; genus DAHUYA01. The sequence continues at coordinate 4,548 of DAHUYA010000155.1, forward strand.
CTATCTCGTCACCGGTGTCCGGTCGCACCGGTACGCCATTATAGTGAGGTACCTCACAGTGAGGAGTTGCTCTTTGGCCGAGCGGATCAGCCAGAAGGTCGCCGTCTCCGCGGTCTTCGTGGCGGCCATGTTCATGAGCATCATGGACACCACCATCGTCAACGTGGCCCTGCCGACCATCGGCCGGAGCTTCCACGTCCCGGCCACGTCGGTCGACACGGTGTCCATCTCCTTCCTGGTGAGCCTGGCGGTGTTCATCCCGGCCTCGGGTTGGCTGGGCGACCGGTTCGGCGGCAAGCGGGTGCTGCTGGTCGCCATCGTCGTCTTCACCGCCGGTTCGGCACTGTGCGGTCTGGCCGGCTCGCTCTCCCAACTGGTGCTGTTCCGGGTCCTGCAGGGCATGGGCGGCGGCATGCTGGCGCCGGTCGGGATGGCCATGCTGTTCCGCACCTTCCCCCCCGAGGAGCGGATCCGGGCCTCGAGCATCCTCACCGTGCCGACGACCCTTGCCCCTGCCCTCGGTCCCGTGCTCGGGGGGTTGCTGGTGACCGACCTCTCCTGGCGATGGGTGTTCTACGTCAACGTCCCGATCGGCATCGCCGCCTTCGCGTTCGGATTCCTCTTCCTCGAGCACGACGCCAGCCACCCTCCCGGTCGTTTCGACCGTGCGGGCGTCCTGTTGTCGGGCATCGGGCTGGGCCTGCTGATGTACGGCATCTCGGAGGGGCCGATCGAGGGGTGGCGCACACCGGTCGTGCTGGCCACCGTCGCTGCGGGCGCCGCGGTGCTGGCCGCGGCGACGGTGGTGGAGCTGCGGGTGCCCCAGCCGATGATCGACCTGCGCCTTCTCGCCAACCGGCTGTTCCGGGTCTCCAACGTCGTGATGGTGCTCGGATCGGCCGCCTTCCTCGGCACCCTCTACGTCGTGTCGCTCTTCTTCCAGGACGGGCGCGGCCTCTCGGCGCAGGGATCGGGCCTCAGCACCTTCCCCG
>DAHUYA010000159.1 GCA_027315445.1 Acidimicrobiaceae bacterium
ACGCTGCCGCTGGCCTGACGGACCGGCGTGACCTCGATGCCCTCGGTCGCGAGGTCGACGAAGAAGACCGACAGCCCGCGGTGACGTTCGGCCGGCGAGCCCGTCCGGGCGAGGACCACGCAGTGGTCGGCCACCGAACCCCAGCTCGTCCAGACCTTGTGCCCGTCGAGCACGTAGGCGTCGCCGTCGCGCCGGGCGGTCGTCCGGAGCGACACCAGGTCGGATCCGGCATCGACCTCGGAGAAGCCCTGGCACCACAGCCTCTCCCCCCGGAGCAGTCGCTCGAGGAACGGCGCCAGCGCCTCGGCGTCCCACCACACCGCCAGCACCGGGGCGAGGATCTCGAGGTGCTCGAGCGGCCCGCGCACCGGGAGGCCGGCCGCCGAGAGCTCGTCGTAGAGGACGGCCCGGTGCCGGGCGTCGCCGCCGTGCCCCCCCAGCGCGGCGGGCCAACCCCAGCGGTTCCAGCCGGCGTCGTGGAGCAGCTGCTGCAGCTGACGGCTGACCGGCAGCCAGTCCTCGAAGGCGTCGCTCGCCGGGGCGGGCAGGGTGGGGACGACCTCGGCCAGCCAGGCCCGCAGCCCGGAACGCAGTTCGCCGAGCCCGCCGCCCGCCATCACCGAGGGCCCGGAGGCCAGGGTCACTCGGGTCGGTCCCCGGCGCCGCCGGCCGACCGGAAGGTGGTCCGGCGGCTCCGGAACCGCCAACCGCCCCCGGTCCGCACCACCTCGTCGTCGTACCAACCGACGCGCAGCTGGTGGCTGGCCGCCTCCACGAAGACGAAGCTCTGCCGCACCGTCCCCCGGTCGCCGTCGAGGTCGATCAGCGGGAGGCTGCCCATGTGGATCCCCCCGGGGGCCGAGGTCGCCATCTTCCGCAGCCCGTCGTGCCCCGAGAAGGTCCGCCCGAAGGCCTCGAAGGTGGCGTCCTCGGTGAACAGCGCCAGCCACTCGTCGATCACCTCGCGGTCGAGCAGCACCGCGTAGGCGGCGACGAGGTCGGTGACCTCGTGCCGGTCGTCGCTGACAGCCGTGCCGTCCCTCACCGCTTGTCCCGTCGTCGGGCCATGGCGGCCAGGGCGGCGCCGTGCTCGGGGCTGGCGCTCGAGATGTGCTCGCCGGCGAGGGCGAAGTCGAGGCCGTCGTGCATGCTGGCGGCCAGGTGCCGGTTGACCGCCTGCTTGGTGTAGCGCAGCGCCGTCTCGCGCTGGCCGAGCAGCCGAGCGGCCAGCGCCCGGGCCTCCTCGAGGGCGGCGCCGTCGGGGACCACCCGGTTGGCCAGGCCGAGCTCGACCGCCACCTCGGCCGGGATGCGGTCCCCGGTGAAGAGGTACTCCTTCGCCCGCAGCAGCCCGGTCAGCAACGGCCAGGTGAGGGCGCCGCCGTCCCCGGCCACCAGGCCGATCGAGACGTGGGGGTCGGCCAGGTAGGCGCCGGCCTCCATCAGCACCAGGTCGCTCAGCCCGGCCAGGCTGCAGCCGAGCCCCACCGCCGGGCCGTTGACCGCGGCGATCACCGGCCAGGGGAACTCGACCATCCCCCGGACGATCCGGCGTCCTTCGGTGAGCATGTGCTCGCGGAACGCCGGGTCCCGGTGCATCCGCTCGAGCACCCCGAGGTCGCCCCCGGCCGAGAAGGCCCGGCCCGCGCCGGTCAGGATGACCACGCGGCAGCCGTCCTCCTCGAGCTCCTGCCACACCTCGGCCAGCCGTCGGTGGAGGTGCTCGTCGGCCGCGTTCATCGCCTCGGGGCGGTTCATCCGCACGATCCGCACCGCCCCCTCGCGCTCGACGACGAGCACCTCGGCGCCGTCATCGGGGGCCGCGCCCGGGCCGTCGTCCGGCGATGCCGGCGGGTGGTCGTTCGGCTCGTCGGGTGCCATGGGCACCCACGTTACTCAATATCGACGTCGAACTTGTAAGATCGGCCGCCCCAGCCGGCCCCGACGGCCCGGCGCGCCCGGCCGGCGTTGGCCGCCGACCCCGGGCAAGAACAGCAGGTGAAGGAGGAGGGTTGCCACTCCGCTGCCCCGTGCCCACCCCCCGTGCCGACGCCGAGGAGTACCGGCGGGCCGGCTGGTGGCACGACCAGAGCCTGCGGGCGGACCTCGAGGCGGTGGCCGATGCCGAGCCCGGCCGGCCGGCCGTCGCCGACAACCGCGGGATCTGCACCTACGGGGAGCTCCGCCGGCGGGTCGAGCGGGCGGTCGGGGCCCTGGCGGCGGCGGGCGTCGGGCCCGGGGACCCGGTGCTCCTCGTCGCCCCGAACCGGACCGCCTCGGTGGTGGCCTTCGCCGCCCTGCTCCGGGCCTCGGCGGTGGTGGTGGCGCTCGACCGGCGCTGCGGCGCGGCCGACGTCGCCCACGCCGTGGCGGCCACCGAGCCCCGGCTCGTCCTGGCGCCCGCCGAGCTGGCCGGCCCGCTCCGCCTCGGGGCCTCTGGCATGGCGGTGGCCGACCTCGACGCGCTCGACGCCGGGCACCGACCGGTCGACGACTGGGCCGAGCCCGACCGATCGGCCCCCCGGATCGTGCTGTTCACCTCGGGGACGACCAGCAGGCCGAAGGGCGTGGTCCACCACCTCCACTCCTTCACCGCCGGCGTGGCCAACCTCGGTCTGGCGTTCGGGTGGACGGCGTCCGACGGGCCGTTCCTGTGCAGCCCGCTGGCCAGCATCACCGGCCTGAGCCAGGTGCAGCTGTCCCTGGGCGGTGGGCACCTCGTGCTCGAAGACGAATTCTCGCCCCAAACCTCGGTCGAGAGGCTCGAGCGCCACGGTGCGACCCTGCTCGGTGGCGCGCCGGTCATCACCGAGCTGCTGCTCGGCGAGTACCAGCGCCAGGAGCGGGCCACCACCAGCCTCCGGACGATCGCCCTCGGGGGCAGCATGATCCCGCCCGAGGTGGTGACCACCGCCGTGCGGCGGTTCGGCATCCGGTGCGTCCGGGTCTACGGGTCCTCCGAGGCGCCCACCCACACGGCCAGCGGCGCGGGCGGCGACCGGCTCGAGGCGCTCCCGGCCGACGAGGGGGTCGCCCTCGGGGGGGGGCGGTGCGGGTCGGCTCCCCGGCGGCCCCCGACGAGGTGCTGGTGAAGGGGCCCAACCTCTTCCAGGGCTACCTCGAGACCGGGGACAACCGGGATGCCTTCGACGACGGTTGGTACCGCACCGGCGACCTCGGCGAGCTCACCGGCACCGGGGGCCGTCTCAGCATCCGGGGCCGGCTCAAGGAGGTGGTCGCCCGGAAGGGGGTCAAGATCTCCCTGGCCGAGATCGACGAGGTGCTCCGTGGCCTCCCCGGCCTGCTCGAGGGGGCGGCCTTCGGGGTGGAGGACCCCGAGACCGGTGAGCGCCTGGCCGTCGCCCTCCGGGTGCGGTCGGGCCGCGACGGCGGCACGCTCACCTACGACGAGGTCTGCGCCCACCTCCGCCGGGCCGGGGTGGCCACCGGCAAGCTCCCCGAACAGGTCGACCTCTGGACCACCCCCCTGCCGAGGACCCCCTCGGGCAAGATCCAGCGCCGGGCCCTGGCCAGCCCCCCGCCCGACGTCCGGTCCGATCTCGCCCCGCGCCTGCAGCCGGGGGCCTGAGGTCGTTCAGGCGGCGGCCTCTCGCTCGTCGAGGAACGCCCACCAGGCGTCGGCCGCCCGGCGAGTGCCGTTGCGGGCCTCGCCAGGATCGTCGAGCAGCTCGCCCAGCGCATCGCGGAGCCAGTCGCCGTGACGCCGATCCACCTCGGCGTGGTGCTCCCAGAACGACACCGCCTGGTCGTCGAGGCCGTGGTGGCGACGCAGGCCGGCAGCCTTCGAGGCGGCGACCTCGGCCGCCTGGGACTCGTAGGCGAGGAAGCCCGCCAACGCCGGCCCGGCGCCCTCGGCCAGCAGTGCGGCGTAGACGGCGAGCAGCGAGCGGGTGGCCGGCGTCGGGGGCTCGGCGACCGCACCGACGGCGCCGGCGAAGCGCTCGAGCAGCTCCAGGTGGGGCACCGGGTCGCCGCGCTCGTCGGCCAGGTTGGCGGCCACCAGGTGGCGGGCCCGGCCCTCGGGGAGGGCGGCCTCGAGCTCGGCCAGGAACCCGGGGAGGGAGGCTTCGAAGTGCCGGTACTGGGCGGCGTAGTGCGCCAGCTCCTCCCTCGTCACCTGGCCCGCCTCCCACCGCCGGTAGAAGGGGTGGCCCAGCAGGTGGCGGCCGTCGAGGGCGTGAGCGAGCAGGCAGTCGATGTCGGCAGCGGGCATGGCCGCGATCCTAGGCACGCCCCGAGGAAGCCAGCAGGTAGTCGCCGGGCCTGGGCTCGTTGGTGATCCGCCAGTACTGCACCAGGTCGTAGGGCCAGTTCTGGGCCGACCGCCCGAACCGGTTGCGGTACCAGCTCGAGACGTCGGCCACCCCCCAGGCCCGCTGCAGGTTGGCGGCGTCGATCTCGGCGTTGTAGGCGTCGTGCACCTCGGGCCGGCAATCCATCGAGCGGGCCCCCTCGGCGGCCAGCATGGCGACGCTCTCGCTGATGTAGCGGGCCTGGCATTCGGAGAAGTAGGTGATCGATCCGTTGGCCACGATGTTGGTGTTCGGGCCGTACATGAGGAAGAGGTTCGGGAACCCGGGGATGGTCATGCCCAGGTACGCCCGGGCGTCGCCGCCCCACCGCCGGTGGAGGTCGACGCCGTGGCGTCCCAGCACCCGCATCGGGGTGAGGAACTCCGAGGCCCGGAAGCCGGTGCCGAGCACCAGCACGTCGAGGGCGACCTTCTTGCCGCCGGCCAGCACCACGCCGTCGGCCGTGACGTGGTCGACGGGGTCGGTCACGAGGTCGACGTCGGGACGCTGCATGGTCCGGGCGACCGTGCCGTCGTCGAGCACGATCCGCTTGGCCACCGGCGGGTAGGAGGGAAGCATCCTCGCTCGCAGCTCGGGGTCGGCGTAGGCGGCGTCGTTGGCGGCGGTCAGCAGCTGGCGGAGCATGTCGTTGCCGGCGCTGACCGAGCGGCCGCCGCCGTCCCAGTCCGGGTCGACGGTGGCCAGCGGCAGGAGGCCCTCCTGGGTCCGGCTGAAGATCCGGAGCCGGTCCCAGTGGGCGAACCGGGGCACGTGGCGCAGCAGCCGACGCAGGGCCGGGCCGACGTCCTCCCGGTAGTAGGGCACCGGCAGCAGCCACGGCGGGGTGCGCTGGAAGACGGTGAGCCGACCGGCCACCTCGGCCAGCGGCGGGATGAACTGCATGGCGCTGGCACCGGTGCCGATCACCCCGACCCGCTTGCCCTCGAGCGCGACCGTGTGGTCCCAGCGGGCCGAGTGGAAGGACGGACCGGCGAAGTCGCCGAGGCCGTCGATGTCCGGCACCAGCGGGCGGTTGAGCTGTCCGGTGGCGCACACGAGCAGGTCGTAGCGCTCCGATGCCAGGGCGCCGTCGGACCGGCGGGTGTCCACTGCCCAGCGCTGGGAGGCCTCCTCCCAGCGGGCCTCGACCACCTCGGTCCGCAGCTGCAGGGCGTCTCGGAGCCCGAAGTGCTCGCAGCAGGTCTCGAAGTAGTCGAGCAGCACGGGCTGGGTGGAGTGGTGGTGCGGCCAGTCCGGGGTCTGGGCCTCGGCGTAGCTGTAGAGGTGGTTCTCCACGTCCACCCGGCACCCCGGGTACTGGTTCTCGAACCAGGTCCCGCCCACCCCGGCGTCCTTCTCGAGGATGGTGACCTCGACCCCGGCCTGACGGAGCCGGTGGGCGGCGATGATCCCGGACATGCCGGCACCCACCACGGCGGCCCGGAGCCCCCGGCCCGGCTCGCCGGCGTCCGGCCGGCGACGGTCGACGCCGTCCACCGCCAGCTCGGTCAGGTAGACGGGCAGGTCGGCGTCGGGAAGGGACCGGCCGGCCACGAACTCGACCGCCGTCCGCAACCGCACCGGCGAGAAGGGGGCCGACGCCGGGTTGCCGGAGTCCCGCCACCGGGCGAGCGCCCCGGTGGCCAGGCGGCGGGCCAGCTCGAGCTGGGCGGGGTCGTAGCCGCCGTCGGCCCGCATGGCGTGGGCCATGTCGGGTCGGAGGTCGTCGCGCAGCAGCCCGAGGTCGCCGGTCAGGTGGGCCACGGCGGCCAGCATGGGCGCAACCGGGGCCGAGGCCACGGCCTCGGCGATGGCGGCGGCGTCGTCGGTGATCGGCTCGGGCTCGACGTCGAAGCGGAGCCGGGTCGGCGCGGCCGGCGTCTCCGATGGTGCGGCGGCCAGAGCCGTGCCCGCGGCGCTCGATCTGTCGGGTGCGCCAGGGGTGGACTTGCCGGACACGGCGGCCGTGGTCACGGCCTGGCCCCTTCGCACGATCTCATGGGCACTTTCGGCACGTCCTCCCCCACTCCCCGACTCGTCGCGACCTGGGTGTAGTCCACACCAAGGTCTCCCACCGAGGCCAGACCAGCTTGCCCGCCGAGCTGCGCCATCGGTGGGGCATCGAGGCCGGTGGTGAGGTCGCGTTCATCGACCTGGGTGACGCCGCGCTGATCCTGCCCGGCGGCACCGACCGAGCCAGGGCAGAGCTGCGGCGTGTCCTCGCCGAGCGCTACGAGGCTGGGCTGGCGGTCATCGACGATCCCGATCTCACCGATCAGTAGTGGATGTCGTCCTCGACGACCGCCTCCTGATCGAGGAGCTTCTGGTCGGCCTCGATCGACGCGGGGCGCGGCTGCACACGACCACGTACTGGTACTACCGGGCGTGCCGCGCCGCGATCGCCGGCGCAGGAGGCCGGCTCTCCGGGCCCTTCCGTGATCTCACGGTCGACCGACAGGAACGGGCGGTCGCGTCGATGCTCCAGCTCACCGGCGACATCGGCATCTCCCAGCCCCGGCATGTCGTTCCGCTGATGGTGTCGGTCGCGGGTCGCCACCCGCGGCTGAACTTGCTCAACCTCGAGGCAGTGGCAACTGCGCACGTGCTGGAGGCGACCGTCTGGCTCTCTGTGAGAGGTGCGTCAGGGATCCTCCCCGCCGTGCTGGACGCCGAAGGCCTGCGCTGGGAGACCGTGACCACCTGAGCAGCGGATGGTCGCCGGCACGCGGTGGCTGCTATGAACGGGCCGATGTTCGACCTCACCGGCCGGAGTGCCCTGGTGACCGGGGCCGGCCAGGGGGTCGGCGCCGGCGTCGCCCGCGCCCTGGCCGCCCAGGGGGCGAAGGTGGTGGTCAACGACCTGCGGCCCGGGCGGGCGGAGGCGGTGGCGGCCGACATCGTGGGCGCCGGCGGGCGGGCCGAGACGGCGGCCTTCGACGTCACCAACCTGGCAGCGGTCACCGCGGCGGTCGGGGCGCACGGCCCGGTCGACATCCTGGTCAACAACGCCGGGGTGGGCGGCGAGCACCCGATGGCGGTGCAGGCGTTCCGCGACATGGACCCCGCCGCCTGGGACGGGCCGATCCGGGTCAACCTCTACGGCGTCATGTACTGCTGCCACGCCGTGGTCGACGGGATGTGCGATCGCGGCTGGGGCCGCGTCATCACCATCTCCTCGGGTGCGGGCACCGCCGGGGTGAACATCGGCGTCTCGCCCTACAGCGCTGGCAAGGGCGGCGGCCTCGCCTTCACTCGCACCCTGGCCCTCGAAGTGGCCCGCCACGGGGTGACCGCCAACACCCTGGCACTCGGGTTGATGGGGATGACCGACCCCACCGTCACCGCCCGCCTCGCCCGGTCGATCCCGGTCGGCCGCACCGGCACGCCCATGGACGTGGGGGCCGCCTGCGTCTGGCTCGCCTCCGAGGAGGCCGGCTGGGTGACCGGCCAGACCATCGAGCTGAACGGCGGCGCCGTCACCACCTGACCGGACGAAGGAGGACACCTTGCCATCCCCGAGCGAGACACCGCGCCACCGAGTGGTCCGTGTGAAGCCGACGGCGCGCCGATGACCGCCGCAACCCCGGGCGGCGGCCGGGTCGAGGGCAAGGTGGCGGTGGTCACCGGGGTCGCCAAGGGGATCGGCCGGGCCGTGACCCGCCGGCTGGTGGCCGAGGGAGCGACCGTGGCCGGCGGCGACCTCGACCGTGACGGTCTGGCGGCTCTGGCCGACGAGCTCGGCCCCGAGCGCTTCTCGCCGGTCCCCTGCGACGTCACCGTCGAGGACGACGTGGCCGGGCTGGTGGGAACGGCCACGTCGCGCTGGGGAAGGCTCGACATCGCGGTGGCCAACGCCGGCGGGGGCATGAACGCGGAGCTGGTGGACCACGACCTGGCCGACTGGCGGCGGGTGGTGGACCTGTGCCTGACCGGGGTCTTCCTGACGGTCAAGCACGCCGCCCGGGGGATGCTCGACTCACCCGGCCGGTCCTCGATCGTGGCCATGGCCAGCCTGAACGCCGTGCAGGCGGGTCGGGGCATGGGGGCGTACTGCGCCGCCAAGGCCGGGGTGGTGGCCCTGACCGAGGTGGCCGCGCTCGAGCTCGGCCCACGGGGCGTCCGGGTCAACGCGGTGGCGCCCGGCCTGGTGCGCACCGCCGCCACCGGCCCCATGTGGGACCTCCCTGCTCTGGTCGACGAGTTCGTCGAGAACACGCCCCTGGGGCGGTTCGCCGAGCCGGAGGAGGTGGCGGCGCTGGTGCTGTTCCTCGCCTCCGACGAGGCGTCGTACGTCAGCGGCGGGCTCTACAGCATCGACGGCGGGGCCCACACCAAGCGGTACCCCGACCTGATCGCCACGGCCCAGCGGGCGCTCGGCGAGATAGCCGATCCCCGTTAGTCAGGGAGCGGGTTCGGTGAAGCAGTCGAAGCTGGCCGAGCCCGTGTCGGGCACCCGTGGCTGCCCCCATGCCTCGACGGGGAACGACACCATGATCATCGAGTACAGGAGGTGGAGGAGGTTGGTGGCGTCCTCGGGCAGGCCGTAGAGGTCGAACCTCTCGAGGTGGGAGATGGCTGCCGCGGCCCGAGGGTGGATGGCCTCGTAGAACTCGTACATCTCGTCCATGGAGCTCGACAGACGCATGGCGTAGCGCCCGGGTTCGCTGGGCAGGCACCACTTCGGCGCGAACGGCTCGAGATCGGCGAACTCGGTCGGCAGCATCGTCATGGGCGGGGCACCTCCGGGACCGACTCGTAGGCCGCGATCCAGTCGGCGACCTCCTTGTGGAGGTGGCGGCACAGGACCTCCTGGTCGTTGAGGAGGAACCGGTCGACGTACCCGGACTCGATGCCCATCTGCGTCGCTTCGAGGGTGTTGGCGTCCTGGAGCGCGAACTCCTTGAACGTCACCGCCGCCATCTCCTGGGCGATGCGCTCGCGCGCGTTGGTGGCAGGGAGGAAATAGACGTTGCCCTCGAAGACGTGCGTGTGGTGCGAGGTGGGCCAGTAGTGGTACGTCAGGTACCAGCCCTGGCTCCAGAGCAGGATCACGAAGTTCGGGAAGACCTGGAAGGAATCGAGCCCCCAGGGATCGCAATGCGCCGGGTTCACCCCCTTGGGCATCTCGCCCAGGTCGACCTCGTCCCACGGGCCGAACAGCCCGCTGCGGGTGGTGATCTCCATGGGCTTGACCAGTTCGGAGTCCATCTCCCAGAACCGCACGCCCGAGGTGCTCACCAACCGGTGCGGTCCTTCGATCCGGTAGTGCGGCGCCTCGAAGCCGGCCTGCTGCGCCATGGCCGAGTACTTCTGCGGGGACTGCTTCGCGTGCAGCACGGGAGCGTGGTAGAACTCCTGAAAGGCGTCCATGAACAGCTTCCAGTTGGCGGCGATGTTCGTGCGGTAGCCGAAGCGAGCGGTCATCTCGTCGAACGGGTACCCCTCGAGGTCCGTCACCATCGGCCCGAGGAACTCGGTCAGGGGCTGCTCGGCCTCGGGTGCGAAGTTCACGAAGATGAACCCGGCCCACACGTCGCAGTGGACGGGCAGGAGCCCGTAGGCGTCCTTGTCGAGGTCGAAGAACTCGCTCTCCTGCTGCACGAAGTTCAGGGCGCCCTCGAGGTCGTAGCGCCACCCGTGGTACTTGCACTGGAACTGGCGGCAGGTGCCCCGGGTCTCCTCGAGGGGGTAGTCGTTCCACACGAGCTTGTTGCCCCGGTGGCGGCAGATGTTGTGGAACGCCCGGACCTCCCCGTCCTTCCCGCGGACCACCACGACCGAGGCGTTGGCGGCCGCGATCTCCTTGGTGAAGTAGCTGCCTGACCGGGGTAGCTCCTCCACCCGCCCGACGTTGAGCCAGGTGCGCTTGAAGATCGCCCGGCGCTCGCGCTCGTAGAACTCCGGTGAGGTCGAGTCCTCGTAGGACACCGGCCCCGTGCCGAGCGCCGGGTAGTGCTCCGTCCAGCTGCCCTCAGGCGGTTTCGGGAAGCGGGCCATGGTCCTCCCTCCTTGGTGGTGGGGCGGTGGGTGCGACGGTTGGTGCGGCGGTTGGTGCGACGGTTGGTGCGGCGGCGGCGCGACCGCAGGTCATGGCCGCGGCTCTCTCACCCGGTGGAGCACCGCGTCGGCCGAATCGACGGTCTTGGGCTGCCCGAAGATCTCCACGGCCATCGACACCATCACCACCGAGTGGACCAGCTCGACCAAGCGTCCGACGTCGTCGGGCAGCGCGTCGAGCGGGTGCTCGTCGCAGTACTCGATGGCCGCCTCGAGGCGTGGGAACGCGGCGTCGTAGAAGTCGGCCAACTCCTGCATCGAGCTCGCCGCCCGCACGGCCCAGCGTTCGGCCTCGGTGCGCCTGCACCACGTCTGGGCGTAGGGCTCGAGGTCGGCGAACTGGGCGGGGAGCAGCCGGGTCACCCGACGGCCCCGATCCCCTCGCGCCGGTATGCGCCCACCCAGTCGGCGACGACCTTGTGGAAGTGGCGAACGAGGATCTCCTGGTCGCTCAGGGGGAACTCGTGGAGCACGCCCGTCTCGAGCGCGGCCTGGGTGCCGCCGAGCATCCCAGCGTCCTGGAGGGCGAACTCCTTGAACACGACGGAAGCGACCTCGTGCTCGACCCGTTGGCGCACGGTCCTCGCCGGGTGGAACCCGAGGGTGGCCTCGAAGCGATGCGACCGCGGCGACGTCGGCCAGTAGCGGTAGAGGATGTACCAGCCGGCGTAGACCAGGATCTCGAGGTTGGGGAAGACCTGGAAGTTGCTGATCCCCCAGGGGTCGACCTTGCCCGGATTCACGCCGTCGGGCAGCGCGCCGACATCGGGCGTCTCCCAGGGGCCCACCAGTCCGCTCCGGGTCACGCGCTCGATCGGGTACATGCACTCTTCGGGGAGCGCCCACCGACGGGTGCCGGCGGTACTGACGAGACGGTGGGGTCCGTCGCACTGGAAGTGGGCGCAGGTGAACCCGGCGCCGGGATCGCGCACGGCCGGGGGGACCTGCTGGGGATGGAGGGAGGGCACGTGGTAGTACTCCTGGAAGGCATCGGCGAAGAGCTTCCAGTTGCTGTTGTTCTCGGCCACGAAGTCGTAGTGCTCGGTCATCTTCTCGAACGGGTATCCGTCGAGCCCGGTGATCATCGGCCCGAGGAACTCCCGGAGCCCCTGTCTCGGTCGTGCGTCGAGGTTGACGAAGATGAAGCCGTTCCAGATGTCGCAGTGCACGGGAGCGAGCCCGCAGGAGGACTTGTCGAGATCGAAGAACTCGTCCTCCTGCTGCACGAAGGTGCAGGCCCCCTGCAGGTCGTAGCGCCAGCCGTGGTACTTGCAGGTGAACTGCCGGTACACGCCTCCCGTCTCCTGGTGGGGATCGTCGCTCCACACGAGCCTGTTGCCCCGGTGCCGGCAGATGTTGTGGAACGCCCGCACCTCGTCGTCGGCGCCGCGCACGAGGATCACCGACGCGTTGGCGATGGTGATCTCCTTCGTGAAGCAGGACCCGATGCGTGGGAGGTCCTCGACCCGCCCGACGTTGAGCCATGCACGCTTGAAGATCGCCTCGCGCTCGAGCTCGTAGAACTCCGGCGACACCGAGTCGTCGAAGCAGACGGTGCCGGTGCCGAGCGCCGGGTAGTGCTCCGTCCAGCTGCCCTCGGGGGGTTTCGGCCACTGGGTCATGGTCCTTCCTCCGCTCCGAGGTGGTCTCGGCGGTCGCCGGGGCCCACATCAGGCTCGAGGCCGACGCTGTTGAGCACGAGAGCCAGGCAGAGGTAGGTGCCGACGACGAAGAGCATCTCGAGCAACTGGCGCTCGTCGAAGTGGCCGGTGAGCCGCCCCCAGGTGGCATCCTCGACGCAGTGGCCGTCGATCATCTGGTCGACGGCGCACAGGAGGTCCCGGTCGAGATCGCCCCAGGTCTCCCCGACCGGATCGCTCGCCACCGCGGCCACCTCCTCCTCGGTCACGCCGGCGGCACGCGCCATCCGGGCGTGCTGGGCCCATTCGTAGCGGCATCTCGTGCGCCACCCGACTCGGAGGATGAGCAGCTCCCGGAGGCGCGGATCGAGCACCGGGTCGTCGAGTAGCCCGCCGTTGAGGGCCAACCAGTTCGCGCCCAGCCGGGGGTGGTGCCCGAGCAGCCCGAGGATGCCGGGGAGCGGCGGCGCGTCCGGCTCGCCGGTGAGGTAACGATCGGCGACGGCGAGATGACCGCGAAGCATCTCCCGGCGCTCCTCGGCCATGGACTCGGCGGTGAGCGGCAGGAGGCGGGGCGGGGTCGAGCGGTTCACAGGACGGACCCGCCATTGACCCCGAGGACCTGGCCGGTGATGAACCCGGCGCCCTCGGAAGCCAGGAAGGTCGCCGCCACGGCGACGTCGTCCGGCGTGCCCAGGCGCCCGAGGGGGATGTTCGAGGCGATCACCTCGTTGCCGGGGAGGTCGCCCCGTCCCTGCGAGCGATGCTGCATGGGGGTCTCGATCCCCGACGGCGGGATCGAATTGGCCGTGATCCCATGGGGCGCGTAGGCCCGTGCCAGTGACTTGGTGAGGACGATCACCCCACCCTTGGCCGCCGCGTAGTGGGCGTTGCGGGGTGAGCCTCGCTGGGCGCTCGAGGAGGAGATCGTGACGATGCGACCCCATCGGGCGGCCACCATGTCCACCAGCGCAGCCTGGCAGGCGTGGAAGGTGCCCGTGAGGTTGACGTCCACCACGCGCTGCCACCGCTCCGGGGTGATCCCGGCGAAGTCGTCGAAGGCCACCATCCCCGCAGAGGTGACGAGGATCTGGGTCGGGCCCAGCCTGGCCCGGACCTCGCCGAACGCCTCGTCGATCCCCGGGCGGTCGGTGACGTCGACTTCGAGCCCCAGCGTCTCGTGGCCGTCGGCCCCGAGCTCGTCGGCCACCCGCATCGCCCCCGCGCCGTCGAGGTCGAGGACGGCCACCTTGCGCCCGGCCGCCGCCAGGTGGCGGCAGACCGCCTCACCGATGCCCGAGGCGCCACCGGTCACCACGGCCACCCTTGGCTGCTCCCGTCCGGGCGCCATGGGGTCGGTCTCCTCCCTCACGCGCCGACGGCCACGACGCTGGGCGCCCGCGGCCCCGCCCGGCTCGCGAGGATCCGGTCCTCGGCGCCCTCGGTCTTCGGCACGGCCCGGCTCCTCCCCGCCGGTTGGTTCATCACTCGATGAACCAACCTCGTCGACTGCGTACCACCGGCCCCCGGAACGAGTCAACCGGCGGGACGGGAACCAGGGAGGTCCGCCGGCGGGTGCGAGACTGCCCGGCGTGGCCGCCCGTCGAGCGAGAGCCGGTGACCCCACGACACGCAACGCCCTGCTCGACGCCGCACAGGAGCTGATGCTCCACGAGGGCTACGCCGCCGTGACCACCCGGCGCGTCACCGCCCGGGCCGGGGTCAACAGCGCGCTCGTCTACTACTACTTCGACACGATGGACGGGCTGTTCGTCGCCCTCTTCCAACGCGGTGCGGAGCGGAGCTTCGAGCGGCTCAAGGAGGCGCTCACGTCGGACCAGCCCTTGTGGGGGTTCTGGGAACTGATCCACGACCGGTCCGGTTCGGCGCTCACCATGGAGTTCATCGCCCTCGCGAACCACCGGAAGGCCATCAGGGCCGAGATCGCCGAGTACTCCCGGAAGTTCCGGCGGGCGCAGCTCGAGGCGTTGTCCGCGGTCATGGAGCGCTACGGCCTCGACCCGGATCGGTGGCCTCCTTCGTCGGTCATCGTGATCCTGTCCGCGATCTCCCGGTTCCTCCTCATCGAGGAGGCGTTCGACGTCGACGTGGGTCACGCCGAGACCGAGGCGATGGTCGAGGACTTCCTCCGGACGATCGAAGGCGAGCGGAGCAGGGGCGGGCGGGCGCGGGTGCCCAGGTCGCACTAGCCGGTCGGGTCGATCCAACCGGTCGGGTCGCCGCGGGGGACGGCGGCAGGACCATGGCGGCCGCCGGCCGCATATTCATGACACACTGTGACACTGATATCCGGAGCCGGAGTTGAGGCATCCAGAGCGGGAGGTGGCCGGTGGCCGTGGCCGAGCACGACGAGCGTCCGGGGGGCGACATCTACTACGACCCCTACGAGTGGTCCATAAAGGAGGACCCGTACCCGCTGTACCGGCGGATGCGCGAGGAGGCGCCGCTCTACTACAACGAGCCGCACGACTTCTGGGCGGTGAGCCGCTTCGAGGACGTCGAGCGGGGGCTGCTCGACCACGAGACGTTCATCTCCGGACGCGGCGGCATCCTCGAGATCATCCGGTCCGGCATGGAGATGCCCTCAGGTGTCCTCATCTTCGAGGACCCGCCGGAGCACAACATCCACCGCCGGCTGCTGTCGCGGGCCTTCACGCCCCGACGGGTGGCCGAGCTCGAGGACAAGATCCGGGAGTTCTGCGCCCGATGCCTCGATCCGCTCGCCGGCAGCGACGGGTTCGACCTGATCGCCGAGCTCGGCGCCGAGATGCCCATGCGGACCATCGGCATGCTGATGGGGATCCCCGAGTCGGACCTCGAGAAGGTACGCGACTTCGCCAACACCAGCCTGCGCACCGAGAAGGGCAAGCCCATGGAGGTGTCGACCGAGCAGCTCACCGGGCAGCTGTTCTCCGACTACGCCGACTGGCGGGCCACCCATCCCTCCGACGACATCATGACCGAGCTGCTGAACGTGGAGTTCGAAGACGAGACGGGGACGGTCCGCCACCTGACCAGGGACGAGATCCTGACCTACTGCGCGGTGGTGGCCGGGGCCGGCAACGAGACCACCAACCGGCTGATCGGCTGGGCCGGCAAGGTCCTGGCCGAGCACCCCGACCAGCGCCGCGAGCTGGTCGACGACCGCTCCCTGCTGGCCACCGCCATCGAGGAGCTGCTGCGCTACGAGCCGCCGGGGCCCCAGATCGCCCGCTACGTGGCCCGTGACGTGGAGGTCCGGGGCCAGGAGATCCCCGAGGGCAGCGTCATGATGTTCCTGGTGGCGGCGGCCAACCGCGACGACCGCCGCTTCCCCGAAGGGGACCGCTTCGACATCCACCGCGACCCCCGGGGCCACCTCACCTTCGGGTTCGGCATCCACTTCTGCCTGGGGGCGGCCCTGGCCCGCCTCGAGGGACGGGTCGCCCTCGACGAGCTGCTGAACCGCTTCCCCGAGTGGGACGTCGACCTGGCCAACGCCGAGCTGTCGTCGACCTCCACCGTCCGGGGTTGGGAGAAGCTCCCCCTGGTGCTGCACTGAGCGCACCCTGAGGAGCCGGTGGCAGGAATGGGCGTGACGCCGGGCGAGCCCCCGGCACCCACCGACGGTGCCCGGCGGCGGCGTTACGACAGCTCGGGCCGCCGCCTCCAGGCGGCCGGGACGCGCCAGCGGATCGTGGACGCCGGGGTGAGCCTGGTGCGGACCGGGCCGGTCCGCGACTGGCGGCTTCTCACCGTCCGGGCCGTGGCGGAGCGGGCGGGCGTCCACGAGCGCACCGTCTACCGGCACCTGGGTGGCGAGCGCGGCCTGCACGACGCCGTGATGCGCCGGCTCCAGGAGGATGCCGGCGTCGATCTCGACCAAGTGCGCCTGGCCGACGTGGCCGACATCACGGCCCGGGCGTTCGACGCGGTGTCCACCTTCCTGCGCCCGCCGGCGCCGCCGCTCGACCCGACCCTGTCCGACATCGCCGAACGGCGGCGGGAGGCGCTGCTGGCCGCCGTGGGCGATGCCGCGCCCTCGCTGTCCCCCGCGGCGCGCGCACGGGTGGCCGCCGCCCTCGACCTCCTGTGGAACGTCGCCACCTACGAGAGCCTGGTCGTCAACTGGGGGTTCGCCCACGACGAGGCGGTGCGCACGGCCGTGTGGATGGTGCAACTGGTGGAGGCGGCCGTGCGGGCCGGAGAGGCCCCGACGTGAGGTCCCCCAGGCGGTGGGGGCCGGCGGACCGCCCCGGCGGCGCCGGCCCGCCTGGCGCCCGCCGGGCCCGAGTTGTCCCCGACCGCCCACGACCGTACGCTGTGCGATCGCTCAGCGGGCCGGCTCGGAGAGGGAAGAGACGATGGGGAAGCTTGACGGCAAGGTGGCCTTCATCACCGGGGCGGCCCGGGGTCAGGGCCGCAGCCACGCGGTGCGCCTGGCCCAAGAGGGGGCCGACATCATCGCCGTGGACATCTGCAGGCAGATGGAGGTCGTCGGGTACCCGATGTCGACGACGGACGACCTCGAGCAGACGGTCGAAGAGGTCGAGAAGGCCGGCCGGCGGATCGTCGCCCGCGAGGTGGACGTTCGGGACTTCGACGCCCTCGAGAAGGCCTTCGGCGAAGGGGTGGCCGAGCTCGGGCCGGTCGGCATCGTCCTGGCCAACGCCGGCATCGGGCCGGGGGGACTGGCCTCCGAGCAACAGCAGTGGGACGACGTCATCGGCGTCAACCTGACCGGTGTCTGGAACACCGGACGGGTGGCGATCCCCTCCATGGTCGAGCACGGCGCTGGTGGGGCGATCGTGCTGACCAGCTCGACCGGCGGCCTGATCGGCCCGGGCATCAACCACGCAGGGGTCCTCGGCTACACCGCGTCCAAGCACGGCGTCATCGGCTTGATGAGGTCGTGGGCCAACTACCTGGCCCCGCACTACATCCGGGTCAACACGGTCGCGCCCACGACCGTCCGCACGCCCATGGCCGGCGGGGGCGACGTGGCGGCCATCATCGAGCACGTGCCCGAACTGGCCGGGTCGCTGACCAACGCCATACCGGTCGAGGCGGTCGACCCGATCGACGTCACCAACGCCATCCTGTGGCTGGTCTCCGACGACGCCCGCTACATCACCGGCACGGTGATACCGGTCGACGCCGGCAACATCAACCGCCGGTAGCGAATCAGACCTCGACCACCACGGCGGTGGACATCCCGCCGCCGGCGCACATGGCGGCCACCCCGAGCCCTCCGCCGCGGCGACGGAGCTCGTAGACCAGGGTGGTGACCATCCGGGCCCCGGTCATGGCGATCGGGTGCCCGAGGCTGCAGCCGCTGCCGCTCGGGTTCACCTTGGCCGGGTCGATGCCGAGCAGACGGGTGGTGGCCACGCACATCGAGGCGAACGCCTCGTTGATCTCGAACAGGGCGACGTCGTCGATCGACAGGCCGGCCCGGCCGAGCGCCTTGGGGATGGCGTCCACCGGGGCGAGCCCGGTCCGCTCGGGCGGCACCCCGACACTGGCCCACGCCCGGATGGTGCCCAGCGGCGCCGCGCCGGACGACCGGGCGACCTCCTGCGAAGCGAGCACCAGGGCGGCGGCGCCGTCGTTGAGCCCGGCCGAGTTGCCGGCGGTGATCGAGAAGCCTTCGATCTCGGGATGCAGCGGCTTGAGGTCGGCCAGCTTCTCCATGGTCGTGTCGCGCCGCGGGTGCTCGTCGACCGAGAAGAGCTTCGTGCTGCCCTGGCGGTCGGTCACCTCGAAGGGGGTGATCTCGTCGACCAACCGCCCCTCGTCGATGGCGGCGACGGCCTTGCGGTGCGACTCGAGGGCCCAGGCGTCCATCTCCTGGCGGCTGACCCCGGCCTGCCGGGCGGCGTTCCATCCGACGGTGATCGTCATGTCGAAGGCCGGGGCGTCCGGGGTGTCGGGGTGGCTGGGGGACATCCAGGCCTCGTCCCAGTCGTCGGAGCCCGGCACCCGCCGAGGCGATCGGGGCATCAGCGAGGTGGAGTAGACGCCGCCGGCCACCACCACCCGGTCCATGCCGGCGCCGATCGAGCCGGCACCGGTGGCGATGGCGGCCAGGGCCGAGGCGCAGTGGCGGTTCATGGCGGTGCCCGGCGCCGAGGCGATGCCGGCGGCCACGGCGGCGTGGCGGGCGATGTCCCCGCCGCCGGCCAGCGACTCGCCCAGGATGACGTCGTCGATCAACTCGGTGCCGACGCCGGCCCGGTCGATCGCCTCCACCACCACGTGGCGGGCGAGGTCGAAGGGGTCGGCGTCGACCAGGGTGCCCCTGCGGGCGGTGCCGATGGCGGTGCGGCAGGCGGACAGGATGGCGACGTCGGTCACGGGACCTCCTCGGCAGTCGGGCGGGCCGCCGGTGGGAGACGACCTGCGGCGGCCGACAGTCTGGCACCGGGTACTACGGGTCGGACAACCGGCGGGCGTCCACCAGGTCGGCCACGGCGGCCAGGTCGGCGACGTCGTGGGTGAGGAGCGGCACGCCCTCCACCGGGGCGGCGGCCGCAGAGAGCGGTCGCCGCGCCCGGGTCGCCGTCAGAGCCGCAGCTCGTGGTCGCCCACGGCCAGGGTGCCCCCAGCGGGCACGATCCGGACGCCGAGGGGCTCGAGCAGGACCCCGCCGTCGGGGTCGGGCCCGACCGGGCCCCCGGGATCGGGCCCGACGGGGCCCCCGGGCCCGTGCAGCTCGACGGCCAGCGAGTCGCGGTCGACCACCGGGACGGCCACCGCACCTCGCCCCAGGTACCACGGCACCTTGGCGTCGGACTCGTCGCCGGGCGAGCGGATCTCGACCACCACCGCCGGCGCCCCGTCCACGCCCCGCTCGCTCCGTGACGCCGGGGAGGACACGACCACGTCGGGCACCCGGTAGTCGTCGTCGGCGGCGAGCACGCCTGTTTGGGCCTGTACGTACCATCCGCGTCGGCGGACCAAGGGCTCGAGAGCCACGATCAAATGCGCCTCGATCTGCTGATGGCGGCTGGAAGCCGGGGGCACCACGTGGAGCACCCCTTCGGGCTCAGGACGAGCCACCCACCTTCTCGATCCACGCCCGCGCCTCCGGGCGGCCGTCGAGCGGCAGGGCGGTCCCCTCCCCCGACCCGCGCCCGGCGGTCACCTCCACCGCCAGCACCTCGCGGGCGATCTGGTCGAATAGCGGCTCGAGGTCGTCGAGCCCGGTCAGCCACAGCGCGATGCGGTCCGACACATCGAGCCCGGCCGCCTTGCGCAGGTCCTGCACGTGGCGCACCACCTCGCGGGCCAGACCCCGGCGGCGGAGGTCGTCGTCGAGGGTGAGGTCGAGGGCCACCACCTCGCCACCCTCCCGCGACACGGCGAAACCGGCCTGGCCCTGCACCCGGAGCTCGACGTCGCCCGGCCCGAGCTCGACCGACCCCGAGGGAAGCTCGACCGTGATCGACTGCCCGGCTTCGAGGGCGGCCGAGGCGGCCGCGCCGTCCAGCTCGGTCAGCGCACCCTTCAGCTGGCCGACGGACGGGCCCAGCCGGGGCCCGAGCACCCGGAAGTTGGGCACCAGCTCGAACCGCAGCACGTGGGAGAGCTCGGCGGTGACCTCCACCCGGTCGACGTTCAGCTCGTCCTCCACCACGCCGGGCGGCAAGGCGGGCGCGCCGGCCGGCAGGTGCACCAGCGCCCTGGCCAGCGGCTGGCGCACCTTCACCCCGGCTTCGCTGCGGGCCGCCCGGCCGAGCGAGGACAGGCTTCTGGCCAGGGCCATCTGGGCCTCGAGCTCAGGGTCGACCGGGCCGCCCTCGGTCACCGTGCGGCGGTCGACGGCCGGCCACGAGGCGAGGTGCACCGACCCGTCCTCGCTCGCCCCGGTCAGCCCCCGCCACATCACGTCGGCGACGAACGGGCAGAACGGGGCGAGCAGCAGCGACACCTGCACCAGCACCTGGTGCAGGGTGGCCTGGGCGGCCAGCGAGTCCGAGGGTGGGGCGCCGGGGTCGGTCCGCCAGAACCGGCGGCGGCTGCGCCGCACGTACCAGTTGGAGAGGTCGTCCACCAGGCGGCCGACCGCCAGAGCGGCGTCGAGCGGCTCGTAGCCGTCGAGGGCGTCGCCGACCTCGGCGGTGGTCGACGCCAGGCGCGACAGGATCCAGCGGTCGAGCTGGGGCCGCTCCCCCGCCACCGGCACCTCCGGGTCGGCGGGGTCGAACCCGTTGAGCGACGCGTAGGTGGTGACGAAGGAGTAGGTGTTCCACAGCGTGAGCAGCAGGTCACGCAGCGAGGTGTCGATCGCCCCGAGGCTGGCCCGGGTGGGCGTCCAGGGTGAGCCCTGGCTGAACATCCACCACCGCAGGGCGTCGGCCCCGCGGGTGTCGAGGATCTCCCACGGGTCGATCACGTTGCCGATGGACTTGGACATCTTGCGGCCCTCGGTGTCGACGATGTGCCCCAGGCACACCACGTGCCGGTAGGGCGAGCCGCCGAAGACCAGGGCGTTCACCGCCAGCAGGGAGTAGAACCAGCCGCGGGTCTGGTCGATGGCCTCGCTGATGAAGTCGGCCGGAAGGCGGAGCGCCTCCTTCGAGCCCGGCCGGTGCGGGTACCCGATCTGGGCGGCCGGCATCGCGCCCGAGTCGAACCAGGCGTCGATCACCGGGTCCACCCGCCGGGCCATCGGGACCTCGAGCCCGGGCTCCACGTCCCCCAGGGCGGCGCCGGCGGCTGACACCCCGGCCACCGCCGAGACGCACTCGGGGCAGGCGAAGGTCACCCGGTCGATCTCCGGGCGGTGGGGGTCGACCCCGGTCACGTCGCGGCCGGCCAGCTCCGACAGCTCGGCCAGGGAGCCGACGCAGAAGGTGTGCCCGTCATCGCACCGCCAGATGGGCAGCGGCGTCCCCCAGAACCGGTCGCGCGACAGCGCCCAGTCCACGTTGTTGGCCAGCCACTCGCCGAAGCGGCCGTCGCGGATGTGGGCCGGGTGCCAGTCGATCCCCTGGTTGGCCGACAGCAGGTCGTCCTTGCGGGTGGAGGTGGCGATGTACCAGCTGGGCTTGCCCCAGTAGATGAGAGCGGTGCCGCACCGCCAGCAGTGCGGGTACGAGTGGGTGTACAGCTCGCGCCGGACCAGCAGTCCGTCCGCCGCCAGCCGGTCGTTGATGTCGTGGTTGGCCTGGCGCACGTCGTGGCCGGCCAGCCAGCCGAGGTCGGTGGTGAACCGCCCGTCGGGTCCCACCGGGTTGAGCATGGGCAGCCCGTAGCGACGCCCCAGCTCTCGGTCGACCTCGCCGAAGGCCGGGGCCAGGTGCACCAGCCCGGTGCCCTCCTCGGTGGTGACGTAGTCGGCCGGCACCACCCGCCAGCCGTCGGCCCCAGGCTCCACGGCCACGTCGTCCAAGGGGCGGTGGTAGCGCAGGCCGACCAGCGCCTGGCCGTCCAGCCGGGCGGCGATCCGGCCGGCGGCGGCCGTGCCCTCGCCGAAGACCCGGTCGACCAGCTCCTCGGCCACCACCATGCCGTCGACCACGGCGTAGGTGAGGGCCGGGTTGACCGCCACCCCGGTGTTGGACGGCAGGGTCCAGGGGGTGGTCGTCCAGACCACCAGGTCGGTCGCCGGGCCCGTCACGGCAGGGTCGGGGTCCACGAGGGGCAGCCGGACGTAGGCCGACTCTTCCTCCTCGTCGGTGTAGACACCCGCCTGGCCGAGCTCGTGGCTCGACAGGGCGGTGCCGCAGCGCGGGCAGTACGGCACCACCTTCAGGTCCTCGTAGAGGAGGTCGTGGTCGAAGAGGACCTTCAGGTGCCACCACACCGACTCGACGTAGTCGGGGCTCATCGTCCAGTAGGCGTCGTCGAAGTCGAGCCAGTAACCGATGCGCTCGCTCATCCGCCGGAACTCGTCGACGTACTCGAGCACCGAGGCCCGGCAGAGGGCGACGAACTCGGCGATCCCCACCTCCTGCTCGATCTGGCGCTTGCCCGAGATCCCGAGGCGCTTCTCGACCTCCACCTCCACCGGCAGGCCGTGGGTGTCCCACCCGGCGCGGCGGGCCACCTCGAAGCCGGCCATGGTCCGGTACCGGCAGAACAGGTCCTTGTAGACCCGGGCCCAGACGTGGTGCAGGCCGGGCCGGCCGTTGGCGGTCGGCGGGCCCTCGTAGAAGACCCAGGCCGGTGCCCCCGCCCGCTGGGCCACGGAGCGGGCGAAGACCTTGTGGGCCGACCAGCGCTCGAGCTCCGCCCGCTCGAGGGCGATGAAATCCGCCTCGGGCGGGACGGCGCGGAACACGAGGTCTCCTGTCATGTCGTCGTGGACGGTTCGGGGCCGGACGGGCCGGCCCAAGACTATTGGGTGCCCTGCGGGACACCGATGTGGGTCCGAATGTGTACACATGTGCTACGTTCGAGAGGATGGCCCATTCGCTCGACCGTTCCGTCTCGGTGCGCGAGCTACGCAACACGGTGAGCCAGCTGCTGCGACGGGTCGAGGCCGGCGAACGGTTGACGGTGACCGTGGACCGCCGGCCGGTGGCCCGCTTGGTTCCCTGCCGAGCCCGGGGCGACGTCCCCGTCGAACGAGCCCGACAGGTGGCCGAGCGCCACCCGACCGACCGGCGGCTCCTCCTCGAGCTGCGCCGGGCGGTACCGGAGACCACCGACGACGTCTGAGGGATCGGCGTGAGGTCGGCGTGAGGTCGGCGTGAGGTGAGCGGCCCGGCGTGGGTGAGGGAGCCGGTGTGAGGG
>DAHUYA010000215.1 GCA_027315445.1 Acidimicrobiaceae bacterium
AGTGCTGGCCCATGGCGCACCCGGAGTACGGGGCCAGGTACTTGAACGGGGCCGGCTCGGACGCCGGGGCGTTGACCACGACCGTGTACTCCATGGCGCCGTACTCGCGGAGGGTGTTGACCGTCTGGGCGACGGTCGAGCCCTTCTGTCCGATGGCGACGTAGATGCACTTCACGCCGAGGCCGCGCTGGTTGATGATCGTGTCGATGGCGACGGACGTCTTGCCCGTCTTGCGGTCGCCGATGATCAGCTCGCGCTGGCCGCGGCCGATCGGCGTCATGGCGTCGATGGCCTTGATGCCGGTCTGCAGCGGCTGGCTCACCGGCTGGCGGCCGACGATCCCCGGGGCCTGCACCTCGAGCCGGCGGGTCTCGGACGTCGCGATCGGTCCCTTGCCGTCGATGGGCTCGCCCAGGGCGTTGACCACCCGGCCGAGGAGGGCGTCGCCGACCGCCACGGAGAGGATCCGGCCGGTGGCCTTGACCACCTGGTCCTCCTCGATCTCGTCGACCTCGCCCAGGACCACCGCCCCGATGGTCTCCTCGTCGAGGTTGAGGGCGAGGCCGAGCGTCCCGTCCTCGAACTCGAGCAGCTCGTTGACGGCCGCCCCGGGCAGGCCGGAGACCCTGGCGATCCCGTCGCCGACCTCGACCACCCGGCCGATCTGCTCGGCGGTCACCGCCGGCGTGTACTCGGCCACGTGGCGCCGCAACGCCTCGGTGATCTCACTGGCGTCGATCGTCAGCTCTGCCATCAACCTGCTCCCTCTGTCTCGTTCCCCTGGTCGGCCTTCCCCCGGTCGCCGCGGGTCGACACCCGCTCGTGCCACGTTCCGGCCGACATGTGCTCGGCCAGCTCGTCCAGCCGACCCCGGGCGCTGGCGTCCACCTGGAGGTCGCCGATGTGCACGACCGCCCCGGCCAGCAGGTCCGGCTCGACCGTGACCTGGAGCTCCACGGGGCTGCCGGTGAGCCGACGGAGCGACTCCCCGAGCCGTTCCCGCTCGACTTCGTCGAGCTCGGCTGCCGCCCGCACCCTGGCGACCCGCCATCCCCGGGCGGCGGCCGTCTGGTCCACCAGCCAGAGCAGCGTGCCCAGGGCGTCCCTCGCCCGGCCGCCGGCCACCACGAAGTCGACCAGGCGGAGGGTGGCCGGCTGCACCTTACCGGCCAGCAGGTCGTCTACCACCCCCTTGCGGACTTCCACCGGCTGGTCCCGATCGGAGAGCAGCGTGCGCAGCGCCGGCGCCGTCTCGACGGTGCGGGCGAAGCGGAAGAGCTCGTCCTCCACCTCCTCGAGGGCGGCCACACCGAGCTCCTCGAGGACTGCCTGGGCGAACCCGCCGACGCGGCGCCGACCCTCGAGGTAGCCCGAGGGCGCTTCGAGGAGCACCCCTCGCTCGGCTGCCACCCGGGCCCGGTGGACCAGCCAGTTCAGCGCGCCCTGGAGCTCCGGCGCGGCCACCGCCCCTGCGGCGAAGGCCGCCAACCGGCGGGCTGGCTCTCTCACCCGGCCCTGCAGGAGGTCGGCCAGGACGGCCCGGCGGGCCGGCGGCGGCACCGAGGTGTCGGTCAGTGCCGCCCGGAGCTGGTCGTTCGACGACAGCAACCGGTCCACCGCGCCCAACTCCTCGGCCAGACGCGCCAGTCCAGGCGCCTCGGCCGCCTCCTCGAACAGGGCGGCGGCATAGCCCTCGAGCGAGGGGATCATCCGCCGAAGCCCGCCCCCCCGCCGGCCCCGGCGCTGCCGGCAGGCTCGTTCAGGGCAGCCACCGCCTCCTCGATCAGGTCTCGGTGGGCGGCAGCGTCCACCTCGCGGCCGATCACCCGACCGACCACCTCCATGACCAGCTCGCCCAGGCGGGTTGCCGCCTCCTCGAGGGCGCGCTGGCGGGCCAGGCCGACCTCGGCCTCGGCACTGGCCAGGATCCGGTCCTTCTCCTCCTGGGCCTTCCCCTCTGCCTCGGCCACCAGCGCCTCGGCCGTCCGGTTCGCCTGGGCCACGATCTCACGCGCCTGGTGCCTGGCCTGCTCGAGCTCGGTCCGCCGGGCCTCGTCCGCCGCTGCCGCGTCCGCCTTCGCCTCGTCGGCCGCCTCGAGCTCGCTGCGGATCCGCTCCTGACGGGCCCGCAGGGCGTTGTTGAGCGGCGGGAGGATGACCTTCGCAGCGAAGCCCAGCACGAGGACGAAGCAGATCAGCTCGACGATGAAGGTCCCGTTGGGGATCAGGAAGTTGCTGGTTGCGATCGGCATGTCCGATGAGCCTCGTTCGTTGGTCGGGTGGTGGGTCGCGACCGGCCGGGCCACACGGACCGCCGGTCGGGTCGGGGGCGCCTACTTCTTGTAGAGCGAGAAGACGAACAGCGCGGTGAAGGCCAGGTTGATGAAGTACATGGCCTCCACCAGCCCGACCGTCAGGAACATGATGGTGAACAGCCGGCTCTGGGCCTCGGGCTGGCGGGCCACACCGGCAATGGTCTGGCTCCCGGCCAGGCCGTCACCGATCGCCGCACCGACGGCACCGCCGCCCAGCGCCAGACCGCCGCCGACCATGGCGCCCGCCAGCTGGATCGCCTGCTGCGTCGTGTCGTGTGCCATTTGGTGGTTCTCTCCTTCTGTTCCTTTTCTCGTCGAACTGGTGCGTTTTGCCGGCCCGAGGGGTGGCGCCGCCCCGAGGTGGGCCGCCCTACGCCTCCACCAGCGGCTGCGCCGGCTCCGGCCGGGTGGTGCCCGGGCCACCGATCGTCTCCTCGGCGTGGACCACCTGGCCATGCCCGCGCCCGGGCCTCGGCTCCTCGTCGTGCTCGGTGCTCATGGCCGTGTCGAAGTACAGGATGGTGAGCAGGGCGAAGATGAAGGCCTGGATGGGGCCGATCAGGAAGACGTCGAAGACCTTCCAGATGATGTTGAAGATGAAGGTGGCGACGTCGCCGATGGGCACGGAACCCACCTTCCAGGCGCCCAGGGCGGCGATCAGCGAGAGCATCAGCGCCCCGGAGAACAGGTTGCCGAAGAGCCGCAGCGCCAGGGTGACCGGCTTGGCGATCTCCTCCACCAGGTTGATGAAGAGGTTGAAGGGCAGCAGGAAGATCGGGAACGGGTGGACCAGGTAGTGGCGGACGTACCCCCGGATCCCCCTGGTCCGGATCGAGTAGATGTGCACGCCCACGATGACGAAGACCGCCATGGCCGCCGGCAGGTTGACGTCGGAGGCCGGCGCCGGCAGCCACTCGAGCTGGCTCCCCACCCCGAACACCTCAAAGAGGTTGCAGACCAGGATGAAGACGAAGAGGGTGATCGCCAACGGGATGACGGAACGCCCGCGTGGGCCGATCGACCCCTCCACCTGCGTGGTCACCGCCTCCACGCCGGCCTCC
This sequence comes from Acidimicrobiaceae bacterium, assembly GCA_027315445.1. GTDB lineage: Bacteria > Actinomycetota > Acidimicrobiia > Acidimicrobiales > RAAP-2 > DAHUYA01. The sequence continues at coordinate 3,377 of DAHUYA010000215.1, forward strand.
CAGGCCGCCTGCAGGCGACCGGGGACGCCACTGGTCACCTGCCGCCGCAGCATCACGCCGAGGATCACCACCACGACCCCGGCGGCGATCGTGGCCCAGATGGTGTCCACGTCGAGGGTGAGCGGGCCCAGCTTGCGAACCACGTGGTCGCCGACCGAGATGTTCGCGGCCATCCAGGTGAACGAGTGGAGCCCGATGCCCAACGGCGTCACCTCGTCACCTTCCCCGCCGGTCGTCGGGCACCTCGACCGTGTCCTGGGCGGAGGGCACCGGGCCGGCCGCCCCGTCGGGTTCGTCGGCCTCGAGCGGATCGACGTCGATGATGCTGGCCCCGCCATCCGGGCCGCCGGCCCCCATGGCCAGCATCGAGCGGAGCACGTTCACCAGGAGGAGGGCCTGGAAGACGGCCAGCCCGCCCAGGACCCCGGCACCGAGGTCGAAGCTCAGGAAGAGCAGCCCGAGGACGACCGCCGAGATGACGGCCAGCCGGCCCACGGTGTTGAGCGCGAGCGGGCGGCGGTGGTTCGGGTCGGCGCGCCGGCCAACCTTGGCGACCGACTTCTGGATCAGGCGGAAGTTGGAGATGCCGAGCCCGATACCGATGCAGGCCCCGACCCCGACCAGCGCCGCCCCGAGCACCACGCACACCACCAGCCCCAGCAGGCCCACCCCGAGGGCGCTGAAGACGGTGCGCCGCGAAACGGCGGCCACGTCGGGGAGCGAGAACTTGTCGAACATGAGTTCGGCTCAGCCCCCCGCGCTCTGCCGACCTCGAGCGGCCGCCCGGGCGCGGGCGGCCAGCCGGACCTGGCCGGCTACAGGAACTTGCGCACCTGGTTCACGGTCATGAGCACCGCCGCCACGATGCCAAACGCCAAGCCGGCAAAGGTCAGCCAGGGCGTGGTGCCCAGCCAGTTGTCGAGCCCGAAGCCGATCGCCCCGGCACCGATGACACTGGTGGCGGCCGCCGTCCCGAGCCAGAAGAAGTCGCCCAAGCGGGGCTGCCGGTCGCCCGGACCCTCCCCGCCCGCCCGGTCCTCTGGAACGCCGCTGCCCGGCCGTTGCTCGGTCGGCCGGTCGTCCGCCATATCTGCGGCGGCCCGCGTCAGGGCGTGTGGGGGGGAGCTGCGTCAAACGGGGCTCCTCGGATCACGCGGGGCGGGGCGAGCCGACGCCGGCCACCAGGGCGCGCGTGGCTCTCCGCCAGGCGAGGTCGGGAGTTAACACGCCCGACATCATCGCATCCCCCTCCGGCCGACGGCAAAACCGCGCCGGTCTCCCCGTTCGGCCTTGCGCCGGTGCCCGTCGGGGAGCGCACCGGCGGACCCGTTCCGGCTGGCGGCGGCCGGCTCGGTGTCGGAGTCCCCTGGGGCCGGAGCTGCCGACGGGGTCGGTTCCGATGCCGGCAGTTCCGCGGCCGTGGGCAGCACGTCGGCCGTGGGCAGGTCGTCGGCCGTGGGCAGCACGTTCGGCAGCTCGTCGGCCGTGGGGGGCCCGATGACCACGGGGCCCGCGACCGGGAGGTCGTCCTCGCCCCGGCGGCGAAGCCCCGGGTGGAAGAAGGTGAACAGCCCGACGAAGAGCGCGGCGAGGCCGAAGGGGATGACGGCGTTCACCTGGTGGAAGAACAGCGGGAAGAGCACGAAGCCGGACAGGAGCGCCGTCCAGGCCCACAGGATGAGCACGCTCCGCCGGTGGCCGTGGCCCAGGCGGAGCAGCCGGTGGTGGATGTGGTCCTTGTCCGGGGTGTGGAACTCGGTGCCCCGGGCGGTGCGGCGGACGAAGGCGAAGGCCATGTCCACCAGTGGGACTCCGAGGATGAAGAACGGGATGGCCAGGGCCTCGTAGAAGAAGTAGGTGGTGCCGGGCGTCACCTGGGTCGGCGGCTGCCGGCCGCCGATGACCATGGTCGAGGCCGACATGAGGAGGCCGAGGAAGAGCGCCCCGGCATCCCCCATGAAGATCTTGGCCGGGTGGAAGTTGAAGGGCAGGAAGCCGAGACAGACGCCGCACGCGATCACCGCCACCAGCGGCCCGAGGTTGTCCGCCGGCAGCAGCCCGAGGTCCATCAGGCGGAGGCCGTACACGGCCAGGGCGCCGCCGCCGATGGCCACCACGCCGGCCGCCAGGCCGTCGAGGCCGTCGATCAGGTTGACGGCGTTGGTGAGGGCGATCACCCACAGGGCGGTGATGAGGGGGGTGATGCCGGGTGAGAGGACGACGAACCCGGCCAGCGGCACCTTGAACTGGTACATGGTGACGCCGAGGAAGTAGAGGATGCTGGCCGACAGCACCTGCCCGGCCATCTTCGCCGGGGCCGACATGGAGCGGACGTCGTCGATCATGCCGACGAAGAAGACGGCCGCCCCGGCCAGCACCACACCGAGCGGCTCGGACGAGCTCGCGAAGACCACGTGCAGGGGGTGCAGGACGGCGGCCACCATCATCGCCACCAGGAATCCGAGGAACATGGCCGCTCCACCCCCGTAGGGGGTGACCCGCTGATGGACCTTGCGCTCCTCGTCCGGCAGCGCCACGTACCCCGCCCGGCTGGCCACCAGGCGGGCCGGCATGGTGAGTGCGGCGGTGACGCCGGCGGCCACCGCCAGCACGACCGCGTACCAGCCCAGCGGCGGCATCGGACCCTCCGACCGGGCCCCGGCTCAGCCCGGCCCGGCCGCTCCGGCGGCCGCCGGGCCGCCGCCCGGCGCCGTCAGTGTGGGGTAGGGCGGGAACTCGGCGCAGAGCGCCGCGACCTCGGCTCGGATCGACGCCACCACCCGCTCGTCGTGGCGGTGACGGAGGGTCCGGCTGAGCAGACCGGCGATCCGCCGCATCTCCTCCTCCCCCATGCCGGCGGTGGTCTCAGCCGCCGATCCGAGCCGCAGGCCCGAGGTGACGAAGGCCGACCGGGGGTCGTCGGGGATCGTGTTGCGGTTGCAGGTGATGCCCGCCCGATCCAGCACCTCCTGGGCCACCTTGCCGGTCAGCTCGGGGTCGAACGGCCGGAGGTCGACCAGCAGCATGTGGTTGTCGGTCCCCCCGGAGACGAGGCGGAAGCCCTCCTCGCCCAGGGCGACCGCCAGTGCCTTGGCGTTGGCGACGACCTCGGCCGCGTACTCGGCGAACTCCGGGCGGGCGGCCTCGGCGAAGGCCACGGCCTTGGCGGCGACGGCGTGCTCGAGCGGGCCACCCTGCAGTCCGGGGAACACCGAAGCATCGATCTGTTTGGCCAGCTCCTCGCCGCAGAGGATGGCGGCGCCCCGGGGCCCGCGCAGGGTCTTGTGGGTGGTGAAGGTGACCACGTCGGCGATCCCGACCGGGCTTGGATGGACGCCGCCGGCGATCAGCCCGGCCGGGTGGGCCGCGTCGAACATGAAGCGGGCACCGACCGCGTCGGCGATCTCCCGGAACGGCCGGGGGTCGATGGTCCGGGCGTAGGCGGTCGAGCCGGCCACGATGAGCGACGGCTGCTCGCGCTTGGCCAGGTCCGCCACCTGGTCGAAGTCGATCACCTCGCCAGGCTCGTCGGGGTCGTCCGAGGCGGGGGTGACCCCGTAGGAGACGAACCGCCAGATCTTGCTCGTGATGGAGGCCGGCGAGCCGTGGGTGAGGTGGCCGCCGTGGTCGAGTCGCATGGCCAGCACGGTGTCCCCCGGCTCGAGGAGCGCCTGGTAGGCGGCGAGGTTGGCACTCGCCCCGGCGTGCGGCTGCACGTTGGCGTGGGCCGCCCCGAACAGCGAGGTGGCCCGGCGCCGCGCCAGGTCCTCCACCTCGTCGATCACCTGGTTCCCCCCGTAGTAGCGGCGCCCCGGGTAACCCTCGGAGTACTTGTTGGTCAGCACCGAGCCGGTGGCGGCCAGGACCGCCGGCGAGGTGAAGTTCTCCGAGGCGATCAGCTGCAGGGTGGTGGCCTGGCGGGCGGCTTCCTGCTCCACCAGCCGGGCGACCTCGGGGTCGCCGGCCAGCCACCCGGCGAAGAGGGTCGGCGTCCAACCGCTCACGCCGGGACCTCGAGTGCCTGCTCGCCCGCCTGCTCCATGGCGCCGATCTCCCTCACTCTCCGGTCGTGGCGGCCGTGGGCCGGCCGGGCCGCCAAAAAGGCGTCGAGCGCCTCGACCGCGGTCAGCGCACCGGTGGTCCGACCGCCGAAGCACAGCACGTTGGCGTGGTTGTGCTCGCGGGCGAGGCGGGCCCCGGTGACGTCGTGGACCAGGGCGGCGCGGACCCCGCCCACCTTGTTGGCTGCGATGGACACCCCGATGCCGGTGCCGCAGACGCAGACGCCGAGGTCGGCGCGGCCGGCCGCCACGGCGCGCCCCACCGCCTCGGCGTAACGGGGATAGTCCACCGGGACCCGCTCGTTGTCGGTTCCCAGGTCCTCGACCTCGTGCCCGACCGACCGCAAGTGCTCGGCCAGGGCCTCCTTCAAGCCGTAGCCCCCGTGGTCGGCACCCACGGCGATCCGCATGAGCCCACTGTACCGCCGGGTCCCCGGGCCTCGTATGAGGCACCCACCTGGGGAATGAGTGTTTTCGGCTCCCCGGCGGGTACTCTCCGGGTGCCATGGCGCTCGATCCCCGGACTCCGGTGGTGGTCGGCGTCGGGCAGGTGACCAACCGGCCCGACGCCGAGATCGCTCTCGGCGACCGCCCCGAGCCGCTCGACCTGATGGTGACGGCGGCCAGGGCGGCCGCCCACGACGCCGCCGGCTCACCCACCGCGGGCGCCGGCGACCGGCTGCTCGAACGGGCCGACGCCGTGGCGGTGGTGGCCTCGCTCGGCTGGCGCCCCCCCAACCCCGCCCTGGCGGTGGCCGAGCGCATCGGGGCCGACCCGCCGTGCCTGATGCAGTCGGTGACCGGGGGCAGCACCCCGCAGTCCCTCGTCAACCACTTCGCCTCCGCCATCGCCCGGGGCGAGCACGAGGTGGTGCTCGTGACCGGGGCGGAATGCCTGTACACCCGGACCGCCGCCCACCGGCGCCCGGACCACCCCGCACTCCACTGGCAGACCCAAGCCCCCGACACGGCGCCGGCGACGACCTTCGGCGTCGAGCGGACGCCGGCCACCGACCTCGAGATGGCCCGGGGCGTGCTCCTGCCGATCCACGCCTACCCCCTGTTGGAGAACGCACTGCGGGCGGCCCGGGGCTGGTCGCTCGACGAGCACCGGCAACGGATCGGCTCCCTGTGGTCGAGCTTCTCGGCGGTCGCCGCCGGCAACCCCCACGCCTGGCTGCGCCACCACTTCCGGGCCGAGGAGCTGGTGGTGGCCGGCGAGGGCAACCGGATGATCGCCGTCCCCTACCCCAAGATGTGCACGGCCAACATGCAGGTGGACCAGGGGGCCGCCTTCGTCCTGTGCTCGGTCGCCGCCGCCCGCTCCCTCGGCCTCCCCGAGGACCGCTGGGTGTTCCCGCTCTCGGGGGCCGACGCCTGCGACCATTGGTTCCTGTCCCACCGGCCCGAGCTCGAGCGGTCCCCGGCCATCGAGCTGGCCGGCCGCCGGGCCCTCGAGCTGGCCGGGGTCGGCGTCGACGACCTGGCGGCCATCGACCTCTACTCCTGCTTCCCGGTGGTGGTGCAGATGGCGGCCGAGGCGCTCGGCCTACGGGTGGACGACCCGGGCCGGCCGCTCACCCTGACCGGGGGTCTCACCTTCGCCGGCGGCCCGGGCAACAACTACACCTCGCACGGTATCGCCGCCATGGTCGAGCGCCTGCGTGCCACCCCGGGGGAGGTGGGGCTGGTGACCGGGCTCGGGTGGTACGCCACCAAGCACGCCCTGGGCCTCTACGCCAGCCGGCCGCCGGCGGACGCCCTGGGCTTCGCCGCGGCCGACGTGCAGGAGGAGGTCGACGTCCTCCCCCAGTGCCGCCTCGACGCCGAGGCCGAGGGGGACGTGGAGATCGAGACCTACACCGTGGTCTTCGAGCGGGACGGGGCCCCCTCCCATGGCATCGCCGTCTGCCGGACCAGCGAGGGCAACCGCGCCTGGGGCACCCTGCACCAGGAGGACGACCTGGCCGAGCTGACGACCACCGAGGGCGTGGGGCGCAAGGGCCGCCTGGGGGCCGACGGCGAGCTGGCGCTCGCGTAGGGCCGGGCCGACGCCCCGGCGGCACCGTTAGCCTCGGTCGGTGCCCCTCGACCACCCGCACCCCCGGCGCCGGCGCGGCGTCGCCCTGGCCGGTTCGGGCCCCGGTCCCCTCGGGCTCGATCCCCTGGAGCCCGGCCGGTGACGGTGGCCGTCGCCCCGGTGCCCGCCCGGATGAGCCGGGTGCTGGTGCTGGTCATGGCGGTGGCGACCGGGCTGACGGTGGCCAACAACTACTACGCCCAGCCGCTGCTCCCCCTGATCGGCCGGGACCTGCACCTCGGGGCCGGCCTGTCGGGGCTCATCGTGACCGTGGCCCAGGCCGGCTATGCCCTCGGCCTGTTCTTCCTCCTGCCGCTCGGCGACCTGCTCGAGCGACGGCGGCTGGTGGTGGTGCTGTCGCTGGCCACCGCGGGCGGGCTGGTCTGGCTGGGCACCGCCGGCTCGGCCGCCCTGCTGCTCCCGGCCGCCTTGGCGGTCGGCGCCTGCAGCGTGCTGGCCCAGGTGCTGGTGCCCTTCGCCGCCTCGCTGGCGTCCGACCACGAACGTGGCCAGGTGGTGGGCATGGTCATGAGCGGTCTGCTGATCGGCATCCTGCTCGCCCGCACCCTGGCCGGGTTCCTGGCCGAGACCGGGACCTGGCGGGTCGTCTACTTCGTGGCCGCCGGCGCCATGCTGGCCCAGGCCGCGGTCCTGTGGTGGCGGTTGCCGGCCTGGCGGGAGCGGACCAGCCTGCACTACGGGTCCCTCCTGGGCTCGGTGGTGGCGATGATGGGCCAGGAGCCCGTGCTCCGGCGGCGGGCGCTCTACGGGTTCTTCTCCTTCGGGACGTTCAGCGTGCTCTGGACGTCCCTGGCCTTTCTGCTCGCCCACCGCTACCACTACTCGAGCGGGGTGATCGGGCTGTTCGGGCTGGCCGGGGCGGCCGGGGCGGTCACCGCCACCGTCGCCGGGCGGCTGTCGGACCGAGGGCACGCCTCCCGCAGCACCCTCGCCGCCACCACCCTGCTCGCGCTGTCGTGGCTGGCCCTGTGGGCGGGGAGCTCGAGCGTGGTGGCGCTGATCGTCGGCGTGGTGGTGCTCGACATCGGCGCCCAGGGCCTGCAGATCACCAACCAGAGCGAGATCTACCGGCTCCGGCCCGAGGCCCGTAGCCGCCTGACCGCCGCCTACATGGTCACCTACTTCATTGGAGGGGCCATCGGCTCGGCCGTCTCGGCCTTCCTCTACGGTCACCTCGGCTGGGACGGCGTGTGCCTGGTCGGGGCTTCCTTCGCGGTGGCCGACCTGGTGGCGGCGTTGGCTCTCGAGCGGCGGCGGACGGCGGGCGGCGCTCAGCGCAGCCCGGCCTCCACCCAGGACCAGGGCACCCGGCCGGCCCGCACGCAGACGGGCGGGCTGGTGGTGCAGTCGTCCGCGGTGGAGGGCGCCCCCTCGCACCGGCCGCCGTCGACCACCAGCGCCACCTGATCCGCAGCGAAGGTCCGCACCACCTCGGCGGCGGTGACGCACGGGGGCTCACCGTGACGGTTGGCGCTGGTGCAGGCGACCGGACCGACTCGCCGGCAGAGTGCCCGGACGAAGGGGTGGTCGGGCTGGCGCAGTCCGGCCGTGCGCCCGTCGCCGCCGAGCAGCGGGCCCAACTCCGGCCGGGCCGGCACGACCACGGTGAGCGCCCCGGGCCAGAAGCGGGCGGCCAGCAGGCTTGCGCTGCGCGGCAGGCGGCCCGCCACCTGGCCGGCCTGGGACCACCGGCCGATCAGCACGGGCAGGGCCAGGCCGGGCGGCCGACCCTTGGCGGCGAAGACCGCACCCAGGGCTCCGGGGCGGTCAAGGCGGGCGGCCAGCCCGTAGACGGTGTCGGTGGGGATGGCCACGACCGCTCCGTCGGCCAGGGCCGACTCGACCCGGTCGAGGTCGCCCTCGGCGACCACCACCGGCTCACCCACGGCCCACCACCGGTTCACCCACGGCCCACCACCGGTTCACCGGCTCTCCCCTGACGCACCGGCCCCCGCTCCGGGACGCCCGCTCACCGGCGGGCGACCAGGGCGCGGTCCCGGCCGGCCAGGTCGCGGGCCACCCGCACCCGGTCGAACCCGAGCGCCCGGGCCATCGACCGCGCGGCCGCCGCCTGGTGGGGCGCGAGCTCGACCACCACCGCGCCGGCCGGGGCGAGCCGGTCCGCCGCCCCGTGCAGCACCGACTCCACGTCCCCCAGCCCGGGGATGCCGTCGCCGGTGGCCGCCGACACCAGCGCCCCGCGAGGCTCGAGCCGGACCTCGACCGGCAGGTCTGCCCACTCCTCCTCGGCCACGTAGGGGGGGTTCGACACCACCAGGTCGATCCGGCCCGCCAGCTCGCCCGGCACGGCCGACCACCAGCGACCGGCCGCCAGCCGGACGGTGCCGGCGAGGGCGGGGCGGTCGGCCACCAGCCGGTCGAGGTTGGCCCCGGCCACGGCCAGGGCCCCCGGGTCGACATCGGTCGCCCACACGGTGAGGCCGCGGTGGATCGCGGCCCCCTCGGCGGCCAGCGAGAGGGCGATGGCCCCCGAGCCCGTCCCGAGGTCGACCGCCACCGAGGGCCGCCGCCGGGTCGACGACGACGCCTCCGCCAGCTCGGCCAACGCCACCTCCACCACCTGCTCGGTCTCGGGCCGCGGGATCAGCACGCGGGGGTCGACCAGCAGGTCGAGCGTTCGGAAAGGCCAGTGACCGAAGACGTACTGGAGCGGCTCGCCCGCCCGCCGTCGGGCCGCCATGTCCCGGGCCGCGGCCACCTGGCGCTCACCGAGGGGACCAGGACCGGCCGGGCCGGCGGCGCCGCCGACCTCCTCGAGGCTCCAGCGGGCCTCGCGAGCGGAGCCCACGAGCCGGGTCAGCTCGTCGAACAGTGTGGCAGCGGCGGTGACGGGCACGCCCGGACCGGGTCTCAGGCGGCCGAGTCGGCCTGGTCGTCCCCACCCAGCTGGCGGGTCCGCTTGTCGGCCATCAGGGCGTCGGCGAGCTCGTCGAGGTCGCCGGCCAGCACCTGGTCCAGCTTGTGCAGGGTGAGGTTGATCCGGTGGTCGGTGACCCGGTTCTCCCTGAAGTTGTACGTCCGGATCTTCTCCGACCGGCCGCCCCCGCCGACCTGGCTGCGACGCTGCTTCGCCAGCTCGCTGGACCGGCGGTCCTGCTCCGCCTTGAGCAGGCGGGCCCGCAGCACGGTCATCGCCTTGGCCCGGTTCTGGATCTGGCTCTTCTCGTCCTGCATGGCCACCACGATCCCCGTGGGCAGGTGGGTGATCCGCACCGCCGAGTCGGTGGTGTTGACCGACTGGCCGCCGGGGCCGGTGGAGCGGTAGACGTCGATCTTGAGGTCGGCCGGGTCGACGGACACGTCCACCTCGTCGGCCTCCGGCAGCACGGTCACGGTGGCCGACGAGGTGTGCACCCGGCCCTTGGACTCGGTGACCGGCACCCGCTGCACCCGGTGCGGCCCACCCTCGTGCTCGAGTCGGCGCCAGGCGTCCTCCCCCTTCACCATGAAGACCACCTCGTTCAGCCCGTCGCGCTCCGACGGGCTCTCCGAGAGGACCTCCACCCCCCAACCGCGCTGGGCGGCGTAGCGGGTGTACATGGTGAAGAGGTCGCGGGCGAAGAGGTTGGCCTCCTCCCCCCCCTCGGCACCCCGGATCTCGACGATGACGTTGCGCCCGTCGTTGGGGTCGCGCGGCAGCAGCAAGGAGTGCAGCCGGGCGGCGAGCGCGGTCACCGAGGCCTCGGCCGCCTCGAGCTCGGTCCGCACCATGTCGCGGTCGTCGCCGCTCGTGCTCTCGAGCATCTCGTGGGCGGTGGCCACGTCCCCCCGCGCCGCCTCGAGCCGGCGCCAGGTCCCGACGATCTCCTCGAGCTCCTTGTGCCGCCGCGACAGGTCGCGCAGCCTCGCCGGGTCGGTCAGGGTGGCCGGCGCCGGCAGCTCGCGCTCGACCTCCTCGAACTCGGCCTCGAGGGCCTTCAGCCGGTCGTCGAACACGGTCGCACCCCGCCGCCCCGGGGCGTCAGGACCGGGCGGTCTTCTTGGCGCGCTGACCGTAGCGTCGTTGGAACCGCTCCACCCGGCCGCCCGAGTCGACCAGCTTCTGCTTGCCGGTGAAGAAGGGGTGGCATTCGTTGCACAGCTCGACGTGCAGGTCGGCCTTGGTCGAGCGGGTGGTGAAGGTGTTGCCGCACGAGCACCGCACGGTCGCCTCCATGTAGTTGGGGTGGATGTCTGCCTTCATCTCTCGCTCCGTCCTCTGTCACGGCCCGCTGCCCGCGGCCGCACCGGGTCTCTCAATGCCGCCGGGCGCCGGTTTGTTCCCGCACCGGGCACCCGACCTCAGCCGTTCGGGTTCGGGCCCTTGGCGATCTCAGCCAGGAACTCGTCGTTGCTGTGGGTGGTGCGGATCTTGTCCATCAGCAGCTCGAGCCCGGCCGCCGCGTTGCCCTCGTTCGCCAGGGCGTTGAGCACCCGGCGGAGCTTCCAGACCTGCTGGAGCTGTCCGCGGTCGAACAGCAGCTCCTCGTGACGCGTGGAGCTCCCGTTGACGTCGATCGACGGGTACAGCCTCCGCTCGGCCAGGCGTCGGTCGAGCCGCAGCTCCATATTGCCCGTGCCCTTGAACTCCTCGAAGATCACCTCGTCCATCTTTGAGCCCGTCTCCACCAGCGCGGTGGCCAGGATGGTCAGCGACCCACCCTCCTCGATGTTGCGGGCGGCGCCGAAGAACCGCTTGGGCGGGTAGAGGGCCCCGGAGTCGACGCCACCGGACATGATCCGCCCGGTCGCCGGCTGGGCCAGGTTGTAGGCCCGGGCCAGCCGGGTGATGCCGTCGAGGATGATGACCACGTCGCGCCCCTGCTCCACGAGACGCTTGGCCCGCTCGATCGCCAGCTCGGCCACGGCGGTGTGCTCGTCCGACGGCCGGTCGAAGGTGGAGGCGACCACCTCGCCCTTCACCGAACGCCGCATGTCGGTGACCTCTTCGGGCCGCTCGTCCACCAGCAGCACCATCAGGTGCACCTCGGGGTTGTTGGCCTCGATGGAGTGGGCGATCTGCTTCATCACCGTCGTCTTGCCGGCCTTGGGCGGCGAGACGATCAGCCCGCGCTGGCCCTTGCCGATGGGCGACAGCAGGTCGACGATGCGCGCCGTGAGGTTGTCCTTGTCCCCGGGGAGCTCGAGCACCAGCTTGGAGTCGGGGAAGAGAGGGGTCAGGTCCTCGAAGCGCGGTCGGTTGCGCGCCTCCTCGGGGTTCATCTCCGACACCGTGTCGATGCGCAGCAGCGCCGGGAACTTCTCGTTGTTGGAGGCCGGGCGGCAGGCACCCTCGACGTAGTCACCCTTGCGGAGGGCGAACCGCCGGGCCTGGCTGATGGAGACGTACACGTCCTTGCTCGACGGGAGGTACCCGTCGCAGCGTAGGAAGCCGTACCCCTCGTCGCGTAGGTCGAGGAGGCCGCGCACCTCGACCAGCTCGCCCTGGTACGCCTCGGGAGTGGCGCCGCCCTGCAGCTCGCGGTCTCCCCCCGGGCCGCGCTCACGCCCCCGGCGCCGTCGGCCCCGGCGGTTGGCGGTGTCCACCCCGCCCTGGGGATTGTGCTGCTGCGGCCGTCCCTGGTTGCGACCGCCCTGGCTGCCGTTGGCATGGCCACCCTGGCCGTTCTGGCCACCGGGCTGGCCGGACGCCCACCCGCCGCCGGCATCGCCGGCCGGGCGGCCGTCCGTCGCACCCTCGGCTTCGGGGCCCGAAACCTCCGACGCGGCCGCCGGGGCCCGCTCCTCGGCCGCGGCACCGCCGTTCGACTGGGCCGCCGGGGCACCCGCCACCTCGGCGGGCGGGGCGGCCACCGCCGCCACTTCGTCGGAGGACCCCTCGCCGGCGGATCCGGCGGAAGCCGTGGAGGCGGCGGCGGGCGACCGGCGGCGCCCGGAGGTCCCGTTGGTCGCCGGGGCGGACCCGTTGGTCGCCGGGGCGGCCTCGGTCACGCCGGTCGCCTCGAGGATGCGATCGATGATGTCGGACTTCTTGGTCCGCGTGGTGGTCTTGAGCGACATCGCCTGGGCGATGGCGTGGAGCTCCTCGCGCTCCTTACCTTCGAGTACCGACCGCTCGAGCTGCTGTTCGGCAGTCATCGGTCTCCTATCTCGTGAAAGGCCGCACCCGGGGCGGGAGCCGTCGATGCGGCAGAACAGAACGGGGTGGGGCAAGTCGGACCCCGCCCCAAGTCACCATCTGGTCGCGGCACCGTCGGTCAAGACCGTCGCAGGGTCCTCGACGAGCGCTCCGAGGCGCAGGTGGGATGCCTACATGATAGCGGTTCCCCCCGTGCGCGGCAACAACCGGCGGTGACCCCCGCCTCAGACGCCCAGCTCGGCCAGGATGGCCTCGAGCTCGGGCTCGACGACCTTGGGGACGGAGATCTGGCTGATGGCCAGGTCCGGGTCCTTCAAACCGTGGCCGGTCAGCACGCAGACCACCGTGGCGCCGGGCCGGACCCCGGTGCGCAGCAGCCCCGCCACCGAGGCGGCCGAGGCGGCCTCGCAGAAGACCGACTCGCGCTCGGCGAGCAGCCGGTATGCGGCCAGGATCTCCTCGTCGGTGACGGCGCTGATCGAGCCGCCCGACTCGGAGGCGGCCGCGGTGGCCGAGTACCAGCTGGCCGGGTTGCCGATCCGGATGGCGGTGGCCACCGTCTCGGGGTGCTCGATCGGGTGGCCGGCCACGATCGGGGCGGCCCCGGCGGCCTGGAAGCCGAGCATGGCCGGCAGGCGGCTGGCCCTTCCGGCCTCCCTGTACTGCAGGTAGCCCCGCCAGTAGGCGCTGATGTTGCCGGCGTTGCCCACCGGGATGCAGTGGACGTCGGGTGCGTCCCCGAGGACGTCGACGATCTCGAAGGCGCCGGTCTTCTGGCCCTCGATCCGGTGCGGGTTGACCGAGTTGACCACCGTCACCGGGGCTCGAGCCGGCAGCGCCCGGACGATGTCGAGGGCCTGGTCGAAGTTGCCCCGGACCTGCAGCACCCGCGCCCCGTGGACCAGGGCCTGGGCCAGCTTGCCGAGCGCGATGTGCCCTTCGGGGATGAGCACCGCGCAGGCCAGGCCCGCCCGGGCGGCGTAGGCGGCGGCCGAGGCCGAGGTGTTGCCGGTCGAGGCGCACACCACCGCCTTTGCGCCCTCCTCCACCGCCTTGGAGATGGCCACGGTCATGCCCCGGTCCTTGAAGGAGCCGGTCGGGTTCGCTCCCTCCACCTTCAGCCACACATCGGCCTGCAGGCGCTCGGAGAGATGGCGGGCCCGCAGCAGGGGCGTGCCCCCCTCGAGCAGGCTCACCACCGGGGTGGCCCCGGTCACCGGGAGGAAGGCCCGGTACTCCTCGATCACCCCCCGCCAGCCGGCCGCCACGGTCAATCCCCCGCCCCGTCCTCGCCCTCGGGCAGGACCACTCGCAGCACCCCGCCGACCCGGTCCACCGACGGCAGCCGCCGGAGGCCGTCGAGGGTGGCCCGCACGTCCCCTTCCCGAGCGGTGTGGGTGAGGAAGACCAACCGGGCTTCGTCGCGCAGGCCCACCTGCTCCATGGCCTTGATCGAGACCCCGTGGTCGCCGAACACGGTCGCCACCGCCGCCAGCACCCCCGGACGGTCGACGACGTCGAGGCTCAGGTAGAAGGCCGACCGGACGTCGTCCGGCGGCTGCAGGCGCACCGCCCCCCGGCGCGGCGGCGGCGCATGGGCACCCGAGCGCAGGTTGCGGGCCGCGTCCACCAAGTCGCCCAGCACCGCACTGGCCGTGGGCACCCCGCCGGCGCCCCGGCCGTAGAGCATGAGCTCGCCGCAGCGCTCGCCCTCGACGAACACGGCGTTGAACGAGCCCCGCACCGATGCCAGGGGGTGCTCCCTGGGGACCATCGCCGGGTGCACCCGGACCGACACCGCGGCCCCTCCGTCCACCTGCTCGGCCACCGCCAGCAGCTTGACCACGTAGCCGAGCCGGTCGGCGTAGGCCACGTCCACCGCCCGCACCGAGGTGATCCCCTCGCAGGGGATCTCGCTACCCTGCACCCCGCTGCCGAAGGCCAGCCCGGCCAGGATGGCCGCCTTGGCGGCCGCGTCGTGGCCCTCGACGTCGGCCGTCGGGTCCCGCTCGGCCAGCCCGAGCCGCTGGGCCTCGGCCAGGGCGTCGTCGTAGGCCACGCCCTCCTCGGCCATGGTGGTGAGGATGAAGTTGGTGGTGCCGTTGACGATGCCCATCACCCGCAGCACCCGCTCGCCGGCCAGCGATTCGCGCAAGGTCCGGATGGCCGGGATGGCCCCGCCGACCGCCGCCTCGTACAGCAGGTCGACCCCGTGCTCGGCCGCCAGGGCGGCCAGCTCGGCGCCGGCCTCGGCCAGCAGCGCCTTGTTGCCGGTCACCACCGGACGCCCGGCCCGCAACGAGGACTCGACCAGCGTGCGGGCCGGGTCCAGCCCGCCGATGAGCTCCACCACCACGTCGACGTCGTCCCGGGCCACCAGCCCCTTGGCGTCCCCGGTCACCAGGTGCGCCGGCACCCCCGGGCGCGGCCGGGTCGGGTCGGCCACTGCCACCCCGATCAGCTCGAATTCCACACCGGTCCGCTCGGCGATCTCGCCGGCGCGCTCGGTGAGCAGCGAGGCCAGGACCCCGCCGACGTTGCCGCAGCCGAGCAGCGCCACCCTCGCCCGGACCGCATCTGCACCGCCGACCATGGGCTGCAACGCTACCGGTCGAGCCCCAGCAGGTCGTCGAGGGTCTCGCGACGGACGACCACCCTGGCGCGTCCTTCGGCCACGAAGACCACGGCCGGCCGGGGCACCTTGTTGTAGTTGGAGGCCATCGAGTAGCCGTAGGCGCCGGTGACCGGGACAGCCAGCACGTCCCCCACCGCGAGGTCGGCGGGCACGTGCGCCCGCGCCACCAGCACGTCGCCACTCTCGCAGTGCTTGCCCACCACCCGTACCTCGAGGGGTCGGGGGGCGCCGGTCCGGCGGGGCAGGAACGCCTCGTAGCCGCTGCCGTAGAGGACCGGGCGAGGGTTGTCGCTCATCCCCCCGTCGACTGCCACGTAGGTGCGGATGCCGGGCAGCGCCTTCACGGTGCCTACCCGGTAGAGGGTCATCCCGGCGGGGGCCGCCACCGCCCGGCCGGGCTCGGCGGTCACCCGGGTGCCGTCGGGCACACCGGCGGACCGGACCGCTTCGAGGGTGCTCGAGGCCCAGGTGGCCATGGTGGGGGCGGACTCGCCGTTCACGTACGGCACCCCGAGGCCCCCGCCCACCACCAGCTCGGGCAGCCCGAGGGGGGCGAAGAACCGGCCCAGGACCTCGGCCGCCTGCACGAAGGAGGACGCCTCGAAGACCTGGCTGCCGATGTGGGCGTGCACCCCGACCAGCTCCACCCCGGGCATCAACTCGAGGGCGGCCACCGCCTGGGCCGCCGCACCGGAGGCCACCGAGAAGCCGAACTTGGTGTCCTCCTGCCCGGTGCGCACGAACTCGTGGGTGTGCGCCTCCACCCCCGGCGTGACCCGGACCAGCACCTTCGGGCGGTCGAAGGTGCGACCCGGCCCGAGCGACTCGGTCACGGCTCCCAGCCGGGCCACCTCGTCGAACGAGTCGACAACGATGCGCCCCACCCCGGCCTCGAGACCGCGGCGGAGCTCGTCCTTGGACTTGTTGTTGCCGTGGAGCACCAGCCGCTCCCCGGGCACGCCGGCGGCCAGCGCCACGTGCAACTCGCCGGCGGTCGACACGTCGAGGCACATGCCCTCCTCGTGGGCCAGCCTGGCCATGGCCAGGCAGAGGAACGCCTTCGTGGCGTAGGCCACGCCGTCGCCCCAGGCGGCCAGCGCCTCGCGGCAGCGGGCCCGGAGGTGTGCCTCGTCGTAGACGAACAGTGGCGTCCCGTGCTCCTCGGCCAACGACACCAGCTCGACGCCGCCGACCGAGAGCGACCCGTCCTCACCGAGCCGGGCCGTGTCGGGGAGGAGCTGGCCCCCCGGCGGATCCGACGGCCCGGCGGTGGCGACGTCCGGCAGCGCCGCCCCTCCTGCCGCCGGCGCGGCGGCCGGGTGGCCGGACCGGCGGATGCGGCGGTTCGGCGGCATTGCCCTGGAGGATACGGGAGCGGGACCGCGACGCGGCTCGGCAGGCGGCAGGCGGCAGGCGGCAGGCGGCAGGCGGCAGGCGGCAGGCGGCAGGCGGCAGGCGGCAGGCGGCTACGATCGCTCGGATCCCGCCCCAGTAGCTCAGCGGATAGAGCACCGGCCTCCGGAGCCGGGTGCGCAGGTTCGAGTCCTGCCTGGGGCGCCCACCCGACCGAGCCGAGCCGAGCCGAGAGACTCGCACCGCTCCTGCATCTATACGGGGTGGGATCCGTCCGCCCCCGAAGACGCCCCCTCGACGAAGCGGGCATGCGGGGGGAGCCTCCCGCGCCAACGGCCGTGCCAGCGCACCTCGAGGCGACGGCCGCCGGCTCCGCCGATCACCAGCTCGTCCGCGACGGGGTCGCCGAGGTCGCGCGGGACGTCGGCACCGTCGGGGACCCGGCGGAGCCGGTCGAGCACGGCCC
>DAHUYA010000202.1 GCA_027315445.1 Acidimicrobiaceae bacterium
CAGCTCGTCGTCGCCGTCGGCCATGCCTTGCCTCCGATCGGGCGTCGGGTCCGTAGAGGCCGTCCGCTGGACCGCCCGTGCCGCCAACCGAGAATACCTCCGGGACCGGCTGCCGCCTCCCGGGCGGCCGGCGGCCGTGGGCCGCCCGGCGTCACCGGGTGCCCGCGCCGTCCCCGCTCGACTGCTCGAGGGCCAGCTCGCTTCGGAGGCCGGCGAGGCGTTGCGCCACCTCGGCCGCCGGCAGGGCGCGGCGGTCCTCCGCCAGGGAGGCGACCACCTCTTGCACGGGGCCCAACCACCGCGACCGAGCACGTGGCGCGGGGATGGAGGACACACCCCGCCCGCCGGGCTGCGTGGCGCGGTGCCGGGACCACGAGCAGGTCAGCTCGTCCTCGGCCCGGGTGAGCGCCACGTACAGGAGGCGACGCTCCTCGGCCACGCCCGCCGGGGTTCGGGCCGAGGCGATCGGCACCAGGTCGTCGGACAGCCCGATCACGAACACGGCCGGCCACTGGAGCCCCTTCGCCCGGTGGAAGGTGGTGAGGACGACGCCGTCGCCGTCCTCCTCGCGGCCCTGGGGCGGGTCGTCGGGGTTCCCGGCTTCGGGGACCGCGCCGACGTCGGCCGACGGGACGTCGGGCCCGTCGCCCCGGACGTCGGCTCGGACGTCGCCTCCCGGGGCCGCCTCGGCCCCCGCCCGGCGGACCGGGACGCGGGCGGTGGCGAAGGCGTCGGCCACGACGTCGAGCTGCGCGTTGGTGCGGGCCAGCACGGCCAGCTGCGACCAGCGCCGCCCGGGTCGGTGGGCCAACCAGGCCTGGTGGGCCACCCAGGTCGCCTCCTCGAGATCGTCGGGGTGCTCGGCCAGGCGCGGGATCGGCCCGTCGGCCCGCGTGCTGGCCGGCGAGCGGTCCGCAGGGAGCCCGAGGGCGGCGGCGGCCGCCGCCACCACCTGGGGCGAGCTGCGGTGGTTCTCGTCGAGCCGGAGCACCCGGGTCCCGGGGACCAGGGTGGGCAGGCGCTCGAGCAGGCTCGGATCGGCGCCGTTCCAGCCGTAGACCGACTGGTTCGGGTCGCCCACCACGAAGAGGTCGGCCCGGCCGCCGAGGAGCGCCTCCACGAAGCGGAACTGGGCCGGGTTGACGTCCTGCATCTCGTCCACGAACAGATGCCGGAAGCGCCACCGGACGACGGCGGCGAACGTCGGGTCGCCCTCGAGGAGGTCACCGCACTCCCACAGCAGGTCGTCGAGGTCGAGCGCCCCCCGCCGCCGTCTGGCCTCCTCGTAGGCGGCGTAGAGCTCGGCGGTGCGGGCGGCGCCGCCCGGTGACCGGCGGCGGGCCCGGCGGGCCGCCGACTCGTACTGCTCCGGGCCGATCAGCCGGGCTTTGGCCCACCCGATCTCGGCGTCGAGCTGGCTCACCCGCTGCAGGGGGACCGGTCCTCGGCGGACGCCCCGCCGCCCGCCCCCCGGCTCGGTCGCCACCACCTGCTCCACCAACAGGGGCCGGCGGTCGGCCACCACCGCCGGGGCCACCCGGCCGTGGTCCGCCCGGTGCTGGCGGACCAGGGCGAGAGCCGTGCGGTGGAAGGTCCCTGCCTGCACCCCGGCGCCGACCCCGAGCGACCACAGTCGCCGGCGCAGCTCGCCGGCCGCCTTGCGGCTGAAGGTGCAGACCAGCACCCGGTCCTCCTCGGCGGTCCCGTCGGCGAGGCGGCGGGCCACCCGCAAGGTGAGCACCCGGGTCTTGCCGGTCCCCGCCCCGGCCAGCACGCAGAGGCTCCGGTCGGTCGCCATCACCGCCTCGGCCTGGGCCGGGGTGAGCCCGGGCGGCACCACCCCCGGGTCGTCGGGCTCGCCCGCCATGCGCCAAACCTACCGAGCGGGTGTGCGGGGGGCGACCGGTCTCTCGCGGCCGCGGGCAGGGGCCCGGCCGCGGGCCACTCGGGCTCTCGGGCGCTCGGGGGTTCAGTAGGGTGGCCGCCGCTGTGCCGATCGACCGGGAGTGCGAGGTGGTGGTGCTCGGGGGCGGGTTCTCCGGGCTGTCCGCCGCCCGTGCGCTGGCGCGCCGCGGGGTCGACGTCGTGGTGCTCGAGGCCAGGGACCGGGTGGGTGGCCGCTCGTGGACCGAATCGGTCGGCGGTCTCCGCCTCGACCGGGGCGGGCAGTGGATCGGGCCCACCCAGACCAGGCTGCAGTCGCTGGCCGATGAGCTCGGGGTGGCCACGTTCCCGACCCACACCGCCGGCGAGGCGGTCGAGCTGCGCGACGGCGTCCGCCACACCTATGCCGGGCTGATCCCGACCTTCGACGCGCCGGCCGCCGCCGACGCGGTGGAGGCCATCTTGGACCTCGACCTGGCGGCGCTCGAGGTGCCGACACACGCCCCGTGGGAGGCGGCCGACGCCGGGCGCCTCGACGGGACGACGCTGGCCGGGTGGATGGACGACCACCTGGGCTCGCCGGTCGCCCGCGACCTGCTGTCGGTGGCGGTTCGGGGGGTCTTCGGCGCCGAGCCCGAGGAGCTCTCGCTGCTGTTCACCCTCTTCTACCTCCATGCCGGCGGCGGCCTGTCCAACCTGGTGCGGACCACCGGCGGCGCCCAGGAGCGCCGGTTCGTCGGCGGGTCCCAGCAGCTGGCGAACGGCATGGCCGACGAGATCGGCGACCGGGTGGTCCTCGGGTCGCCGGTGGAGGTGGTCCGTTTCGACTCCGACCGGGACTGCGGGGTGACGGTCACCGCCCGTCGCCCTGGCGACGGCTCCTGGTCGGTCCGGGCCGAACGGGCGGTGCTGGCCGTGCCTCCCGTGATCGCTTCGCGGCTGGATTGGGTGCCGCACCGACCGGCCTTGCGGGACCAGCTCGCCATGCGGATGCCGATGGGGACGGTCACCAAGGTGCACGCCCTCTACGACCGGCCGTTCTGGCGGCACGACGGCCTGAACGGCCAGCTGGTCGCCGACGCCGGCCCGCTGTCGAGCACCTTCGACGACTCTCCGGTCGACGGTGGTCGCGGCGTGCTGGTCGGCTTCGTCGCCGGGCGCGACTGCCGGCGGTTCGAGCGCGACGGGCTCGCCGGCGTCAAGGCGGTCCTCGAGCAGTTGGGACGGGCATTCGGCCCCCGGGCGGCCGAGCCGCTCGAGCTGGGGGTGCAGCGCTGGTCGGAGGAGGCCTACACCGGGGGTGGTCCGGTGGCGCTCGCCGTGCCAGGTGCGCTGAGCACCCTCGGCCCGGCGCTGCGCGAGCCGGTGGGCCCGGTGCACTGGGCGGGGACCGAGACGGCGACCGAGTGGTGCGGTTACCTCGAGGGGGCGCTCCAGTCCGGCGAGCGGGCGGCGGCCGAGGTGCTCGACGCCCTCGGCGCCCGGAGCTGAGCGGCCGGTGGCCACGGCCGAGGAGCTGGCCGAGGCGTTCGCCGACTGGCGGGAGCGGAGCAACGGGAACCCGCGCCTCAAGAAGATGGTGCGAGGCTGGGACCGCGTGATCCACTTCGTGCTCGCCGACGGGGGCGAGGGTTTCACCATGGAGGTGCGTGACGGACAGCTCTCGGAGCTGGTGCCGGGTCAGGTCGGGACACCCGACGTGGTGGTGACCGGGTCGAGCGAGGACTTCTGCGACATGTTCTGGGGCGACCTCAACCCGTCGGAGAAGTACATGTCGGGCGAGATCACCCTGGCCGGCTCGCAGGCCGACGTCATGCGCATCGACGCCATCTCGATGGTCGCCTTCCTCGACCGTTGAGGTGGCCGTGAGCCCGGCACGCTCGGCACCGTCGGCACGCTCGGCACCGTCGGCAGGGTCGGCACCGTCGGCACCGTCGGCAGGGTCGGGGGGCGCCCCCGCTGCTTCCCTCCGGCGGGCGCTGGGCCTGCGCACCACCGTGTCCACCTCGGCCGGCCTGGCGTTCGCCGCCCTCGAGTACCTGGCCGCCGCCGGGCTCGTCGCCTACGTGGCCGGCGACTCGGCATGGATCGCCATCGGCGTCGCCGGCCTCCTGGCCCTCCTCGCCTGGGGCTTCTTCGGGGAGCTCAACGGGATGTTCCCCACCGCCGCCGCCATCCGCCTCTACATGAAGCGGTCCATGGACGACCGGGTGGCCCTGGTCATCACGTTCACCTACATGACGACCATCGTGCTGGTGATCGCGGCCGACGCCTTCATCGTGGGGACGGCGCTGGCCCACGCCTTCGGCGAGTCGGGCTGGGTCTCGGCGCTCTGGATCGCCGGCCTGTTGGTGTTGGCCGTGCTCTCGAACCTGCGCGGGGTGCACGTGGCCGGTTGGGTGCAGGACCTCGCGACCTACGGGGTGCTGGCGGCCACCTTGGTGGTGGCGACCACGGCCCTGGTGCGCAGCGGCCGCCCGCTGCGCTTCCCGCTCGAACCGCTGCACGGGCACGGGGCGGGGAGCCTGATCGAGGCGGTGGCCCTCGGGGTCTTCTTGTTCAGCGCCTTCGAGTGGGTGACCACCAGCGCCGAGGAGGTGCGCCGTCCCGAGCACGTCCACCGGGGGATGCTGGTGGCGGTCGGCCTGCTGTTCGTGGTCTGCTCGCTCGCCACCGTGGCCATGAGCCACGTCCTCGACCACCACCAGCTCACGTCGGCCTACCCCCAGCTGCTCCTCGGTCGTGTGGCCTTCGGCCAGGCCGGGCTGTGGGCGATGGCCGCGGTCACCGCGGTCACGGCGCTCAACACCTTCAACGGGGGCTTCATCACCGCCTCGCGGTTCGTCTACGGCACCGCCCGCGAGGGGAGCCTGCCGCGGCAGATGGCGAAGCTCAACGACCGGGCGGTGCCCTGGGTGCCGGTGTGCGCCCTGGGCGTGCTCGCGCTGGTCGTGGCGCTGGTGGTCTCGCTCACCCACTCGTGGCAGCTGCTGGTGGCGGTGGGCGCCGCCCTCGAGGCCATGATCTACGCCGTGGCCGCCTTCTGCACCCTCCGCCTCCGGGGACGGGCGCCGGACCACGCCCGGCCGTTCAGGGTCCGCTTCGCCCCGGTGCTGGCGGTGCTGGGCATGGTGGTGTTCGGCGCCCTGGCGGTGGTGGCCTCGGTCTCGGTGGGGAACCGGACCGACCCGGTGCCGCTGGTGGTGATCGCGGCCGCGGCCGCCCTCTCGACCCTCTACGTGTTGGTGGTGCTGCCCAGGGTGCGGGCCGCCGAGGCGAGTCGACGTGCGGCCACCCCCCGCCGACGCCCGGCCCGGCCGGCGACGGCGCCCGGCGAGGGGAGCTGAGGGTGCTCCGCTCGTTCGCCGGCGGCCGCCTGTTCGGGGCGAGGACAGGGACCGGCGCCCCGTCGGTGCTGGCCCTGCACGGCTGGTGCCGCAGCCATCGGGACTTCGACCGGGTGCTGGCAGCGGTCGGGGGGGAACCGCTCGACGCGATCGCCCTCGACCTCCCGGGCTTCGGGGCGACGCCGCCGCCCCCAGAGGCGTGGGGGTCGGCCGACTACGCGGCCCGCGTGGGCGAGGTGCTCGACGAGATGGCCACCCCGGTGGTGGTGCTGGCCCACTCGTTCGGGGGCCGGGTGGCGGTGCACCTGGCGGCGGCCGAGCCTGCTCGGGTGGCGGCCCTGGTGCTCTCGAGCGTGCCCCTGCTGCCCCGGTCCGACCGACCCAGGATGAGCCCCCGTTACCGGGCGATCCGGGCACTGCACCGGGCTGGCGTGATGAGCGACCGGCGTCTCGAAGCCGCCCGCCGGCGGCACGGGTCGGCCGACTACCGCGCCGCCGAGGGAGTCATGCGGCAGGTGTTCGTGCGGTTGGTGGCCGAGCGCTACGACGATCAGCTCGAGGAGCTGGCGGCGCGCCGGGTCCCGATCACTCTGGTGTGGGGCGACGACGACGCCGACGTCCCCCTCGCCGTCGCCCGGTCGGCGGCCGAGCGCCTGGGCGGTGCCGAGCTGGTCGTCTGCCCCGGGGCCGGGCACCTGACCCCGCGCACCGTCCCGGAGGTGCTCCACCGGGCGGTGGCCGAGCGGTTGGCCGCCCGGCAGCGGTGACTGCCGCCACCGGTCACGGGGCGGGCGCCACCGCACCCGCCCTTCTCGGCGTCCTCGGCCCGCACGGGGGGCCGGCCGCCCTGATCGGGATGGCGGCGGCGGTGCTGGCGCTGTGCCCGGCCGGCCTCCGCTGGCTCCGGGTGGCCCAGCGCGAGCACTACCTGGCCGGCTCGGTCAGCCGCTTCGCCCTGCGGTGGTGGGGAGGGCGGCCGGCCAACCTGGTGCTGGCGCTCGTGGCGCTGGCCGGGCTGGTCCTCACCCCCCGTTTCCCGTTGTGCGCCCTGGCGCCGGCCGGGGCGGTGGCCGTGGGTCCGATCGGCCTCGGCCTGCGGGGGCGCACCTCCCCGCTGGTTCCGACCCGGCGCCTCCGGTCGCTGGCCGCGGTGTGGCTCGCCCTGCAGGCGGGGGTGGTCCTGGTCGGGGTGGCGGCGGGCGGGCTCGCCGCCTTCGCCGCCGCCGGCGTGGTGGTGGCCCCGGCGCTGCTCGACCTGGCGTGCGCGCTGATGTCGCCGGTCGAGCGGGGTCTGTTGGCGCCCTTCGTCCGCTCGGCCAGCGCCCGCCTGCGCAGGGTGGCGCCCACCGTGATCGCCATCACCGGCTCCTACGGCAAGACCTCCACCAAACACCACGTGGCCCACCTCGTGGGGGGCGCCCGACGCACGCTGGCCACGCCGGCGTCGTTCAACAACCGGGCCGGCCTGGCCCGGGCGGTCAACGAGCACCTCGACGAGGGGACCGAGGTGTTCGTGGCCGAGATGGGCGCTTTCGGGCCCGGCGAGATCCGGCAGTTGTGCCGGTGGTGCCCGCCGGACATCGCGGTCATCACTGCCATCGGTCCGGTCCACCTCGAGCGCTTCGGGTCCGAGGACGCCATCGTCACGGCCAAGTCCGAGATCACCGAGACGGCGTCGACGGTGGTGCTCAACGTCGACGACCGGCGGCTGGCCGCCCTGGCCGACCGGCTGGCGGCCCAGGTCCCGCCCAAGCGGGTCGTCCGCTGCTCGAGTGAGGACCACGGGGCCGACGTCTGCGTCGCCCGTGACCGCGACGGCACCACCGTCTCGGTCTGGGTGGCCGGGGAGCGGCTGGCCGAGGGTGTGCCGCTCGGCGCCGGGCTGCAGCCCGGCAACCTGGCCTGTGCGCTGGCCGCCGGGCTCGCCCTGGGGGTGCCGGCGCCGGTGCTGGTGGAGCGGGTCCCCGGGTTGCCGGCCGTGCCCAACCGCCTGAACGTCGGGCTGGCCCCCTCGGGCGTCCACGTGCTCGACGACACCTTCAACTCGAACCCGGCCGGCGCCAGGGCGGCCCTGGCCGCCCTGGGCGCCGCACCGGTCGGGGGGCGGCGGGTGCTGGTCACCCCGGGAATGATCGAGCTCGGCCCCCGCCAGGCGGCCGAGAACGAGGCACTGGCCCGGAACGCCGCCCGCGTGGCCGGCGAGATGGTGGTGGTCGGGCGGACGAACCGCCGGGCGCTGCTGGCCGGGGCCTCGGCCACCGGCCTCGCGACCGTGGTGGTCGGGACCCGGCCCGACGCGGTGGACTGGGTCCGGCGCAACCTCGGTCCGGGGGACGCGGTGCTCTACGAGAACGACCTCCCCGACCACTACCCTTGACCGCTTGCCCCGCCGACCGCCGCGGTCGACCCGGGGCGGCACGGAAGGCGAGCAGAAGAAGGAGAGGTTGCCCACCTTGGCAGACGTCGCCGTCATCTTCGGTGGCCCTTCACCCGAGCACGACGTGAGCGTGCTGACCGGACTGCAGGCGGCCCATGAGCTCCGGCGCGTCGGCGGCCACGCCGGCGGGGGCACCCGGGCCCTCTACTGGACCAAGTCGGGGGAGTGGTTCGAGGTCGACCCCGATCTCGAGGCGACGGCCTTCGTGGAGGGGGTGCCGGCCGGCTCGACCCCGCTCCGCCTGGTGCTGGGGCGCGACGGGGGCTTCCTGGCCGAGGGGGGGCGGTTCGGGCGGAGCCGGCCGCTCGAGCTCGAGGCCGCCGTGGTGTGCTGCCACGGCGGCCCGGGCGAGGACGGCACCCTGCAGGGGGCCCTCGACCTGGCGGGCCTCCGCTACACCGGGCCGACGGTGGCCGGGGCGTCCATCGGGATGGACAAGCTGGCCTTCGGAGCGGTGATGGAGGCGGCGGGCCTGCCCACCCTGCCGCGGCTGGCGCTCGAGGAGGGCACCGAGGCCCTGGCGTTCGAGGGTCCCTACATCGTCAAGCCCCGGTTCGGCGGCTCCTCGATCGGGATCGAGGTGGTGGCCGACCTCCCCTCGGCCCGACATCTGCTGGCTGCCAGCCAGCACCTGCGCGCCGGGGCGGTGGTGGAGCCCTACCGGCAGGGCTGGTTCGACCTTCAGGTCGGCGTGCGCACCCACCCGCGGCTCGAGCTCTCGGCCATCGAGCGACCCTTGCGCAGCGCCCGGCCGGTGGCCGACAACGCAGAGCCGGAGATCCTCGGCTACGCCGACAAGTACGTGGGAGGTGAGGGGATGGCCTCGGCCCCCCGCCAGCTCCCGGCGGACATCCCGCCCGCCCTCGAGCAGGAGCTGCGGGAGGCGGCGGCCCGGGTGGCGGCGCTGGCGTCGGTGCGCGGCGTGGCGAGGGTCGACTTCCTCTCCGACGGCGCGGCACTGGTCGTGAACGAGGTCAACACCATCCCCGGGTCCTTGGCCCGCTATCTGTGGACCGACCCGCCGGTGCCCTTCGCCGCCCTCCTGGCCGACCTGCTGGCCGAGGCGGCGGGCCGACCGACGCACGCCTACAGCGCCGCCGGGGCCGACGGGACGGTGCTGCGGGGCGCCTCGTCGATCGCCGCCAAGCTGGCGTGAGCCCGGGCGTCACGGCCCCGCTCCCCGGTCACCCCTCGTCGCCGACGGCCAACGCCGGCACCGAGCGGCGCAGGTCGGCGTAGAGCCGCTGGGTCTGCGCCGAGGGCAGGCTGCCCGGGTCGAGCTCGTCGACCCTGCGCCGGCACTCCACCCACTCGCGGTGGAGCCGGTCCCCGTCGCCGGACTCCGCGGCCACCCTCATGGCTGCCCGGGTCAGGGCCTCGCTGTAGGGGTCGACCATCCGGGCCTGGGCCAGGCCCCACCGGCCGAGGGCCGGCCGGCCGGCTGCGACGGCCAGGCGGGCCAGCTCGCAGGCGGCGTCCACGAGCAGGGCGGCGGTGCGGCCCTCGTGCCCCTCGGCGCCCCACCAGCCGTAGCCGGTCCGGACGCCGCCCAGCGGTTCGCCCTCCACCAGGTCGAGTGCCGCCCGCAGCAGGGCCATCGCCGCCAAGGGGTCCCCGGCCGCCAGCCCGGCGGTCACCAGGACGGCCGCCCTGGCGGCGTCCGCGGTGACCAGCGCCGAGAGGCGGTAGAGGCCGGCTTTCGTGGCCGACGGCAGGTACGGCTTGCCCTGGTCGTCGAGCCCCAGGGCGCGCCGGGCGGCACCGGCGGTGTTGAAGAGCGTCTTGGCGGCGGCGTCGGCGTCGGCCGAGCCGAGCACCCGGGTGCGGAGCCGGTCCCCGGTCACCGGGTCCGGGTGGTGCAGCGCCAGGTAGG
The DNA here is from genome assembly GCA_027315445.1 of Acidimicrobiaceae bacterium. Taxonomy (GTDB): domain Bacteria; phylum Actinomycetota; class Acidimicrobiia; order Acidimicrobiales; family RAAP-2; genus DAHUYA01. The sequence goes on from DAHUYA010000202.1 coordinate 9,542, forward strand.
CGACGAGCTCGATCGCCCGGCGCGCCCGCTTCGGCGGCAACGGGGACGCCAGACCGTCGATCCTGGGCACGGCGGTCAGCAGCCGCACCGTCACCGGCCCGGGCGCCGGCACGTCGGCGAGGGGAGTCTCGACCGGTGCCGCCGCCGGCGCTCGATGTCCGGGCCGCACCGCGATGTCGACCTCGAGCTCGACCCCGGTGCCGTTCTCGGCGGCCGCTGCCCCGGAGCGGACGCCCGAGCGTCGCCCGTCCGGTGGCTCCCTCCCCGACGCCCGACCGTCGGGTGGCCCCCCGCCGCCGGGCGAGGGACCCTCGCCGGCCAGGGCCTCCCCGAGTGCGGCGGCCTGCACCGGTCCGAGCAGGTCGGGCGTGAGCGTGACCCCGAGCGGGTGCAGGGAGGTGGCCTGATGGTCGACGGTGACCGTCAGGTCGGAGGCGGGCACCGGCAGGGTGGTGATGACCGAGCACCGGGCCGCAGCCCGGCCCGTCAACAACCCCGGGTCGCCGACGAAGAGGACATCGAAGGGGTGCCCGTCTCTTCGAAGTTCGGTCGACGTCGCCTCCTCGGCCACCGCGGGGTCGCCCGTGACGAGCACGTGCTCGGACCATTCCCAGCTGCCGGCGGCGGTCTTCATCGCCCGGACCAGGTGCTCGGACTCCGGACCGAGGACCGGCAGCCGGCTGCCCGGGGGCAGGGGGATCACCCAACTTCCGCCGTCGTCCTGCCCTGCCGGCACGGCCACCGGGAATTGCGGCCGGTGGGGTTCCGCCATCCGTCGCAGTGCCGACGGGTCGACCGTGGCCGGGAGTCGCCACCGGTGGGGCTCGAGCGCCCGCCAAGGCGGCGGCGCCCGGTCGACGTCCCCGGCCAGCCAGACGTCGACACCGTCGGGACCGACCCGGAGCAGACGGACGTTGGGCGGCGGACGGCCGTTCACCGCCTCCGCCAGGCTGGCGCGCAACAGGCGGTTCGCGGCCTCGGCCCAATTCAGCACCGGCGCACCGTCGAAGGGCGCCAGCAGGTCCGCCGTCTCGGTCGCCCGGTCCGGTGCCGGTGGCGGGGCGCCGTCGACGGTGCGGTCCGGGCGGCTCCCGCCGGTCGAGCGGCGCGTCGTGCGGATCCGGCGGGCCAGCGCGGCCGCCAGCAGGGACCCGAACCCGAGGGACGCCAACTCGGGGAGCGGCATCGGCGGCGTCCCCCCGGCCGGTCGCCGGTCGCCACCCGCCCGGGGCCTGCGACCGTGGGTGTGGGAGTGGGTTCGGGCGGCGGCACGCCGGGAGGTCGCGGCCTCGAGCACCTGGGGCACCGACGGGCCCTCGTGCCGGGCGGTCTCCGGCCGGGCCGGCGCCGGGCTCGCGCCACCCGTGGGCCACCCGCCCCCGGGGAGCACCAGCACCCACCCGGGGTAGATCAGGGCGGGGTCGAGGAATCGCTGGCCGCCGGCCATCGTCCGTCCGAGGTTGCATGCAGCGATGGCCCACCAGTCCGCTCCTCTCCCGTAGAGCCGCTGGGCGATGCTCCAGAGGGTGTCGCCGGGCTCGACGGTGTACTCACGCGGGACGGCTTCCCCGGTGGTGCCGGGTTCCTCCGCGGCCGCGGGAGGTGCCCCGGCCGGGGGAGGTGCTCCGGCCTCGGGAGGTGCCGCGGCCGGGGGAGGTGCCGGTGCGGCGGGGGCGGGGGCTCGCCCGGAGCCGGTGGCGACCTGCGACAGCGTGACCGCCGCGGGCGACGGCGGTGCCCCGGCGGCCCCCGCCGTGCCGGACAGGCTTGCGACCGACCCCAGGACGAACAGGGCGCCGACGATGCGGACCGCCAGCCGGTCGGCCAGGGGGGCGCCGGCCAACGGCGTGTCGTCCCGTCGCCGCGCCCGGCGGGTCACCGCCTGCAGGACCGGCCAGCAACATTTGGCCCACGCCACCCACGCCACCACGGACAGGCCGTCGACGAGACCGCCGGTCGACCAGAGCGTCGCCCGGCCGAGGTGGTGGGGGAGCGGCGACCCGACCACCACGACCAAGGCGGCGGGCACGGCGGCGAACACCGCGGTGGCCACGGCCACGCCGGACACGAGGGTCACGAGCTGCCGGCGGGTGGCGATTCGACCGCCCGTCACCGGTCAGGCCCCCGGGTACTGCAGGAGGAGCGTGTAGGAGACGGTCGCCTCGACCCCGGCGGGCTCGGACAGGGTCACGGTGCACTGGCCGGCCGGAGCGGCCATCGACAGCGCGAGCCCGCTCGGGCCGGTCTGCCGGATCTCGCCGCCCGGGCATGCGAGGGACAGGTCGAGTGACGCCGTGCCGGTCCACGTGGCGCTGGCCGAGACACCGCCGCCGCTGGTCACGGGGTAGGCGGCGCTCACGTCGTCGGGGTACTCGAGGTTGCCGGGCTCGGAGTCCTGCGCGCTGGAGGCGAGCGCCTCGGGTTGGGCCGCACCGCCCGGTGACGTGCCGGCTCCGGCGGTGCCGGAGCCTCCACCTTCGCCGGAGCCCCCGGCCGGACCGGCGACGCCGGTCCCGGAGCTCCCCGTGCTGCCGGCCGGCCCGGGCGACGGCGCACCCGCTGGCGGACGGGATGCCGGCGCCGAGGGCCCCGGCGCCGAGGGTTCCGGGGCTGCCGGCGTGCCGGCGAGGTCCGTAGAGGACGAGGCGGCTGGCGTGGTCGGCGGTGCGGTGCTCTGGCCGGAGGCGTCACCCGACGTCCCTGCGGTGCGGGGGTCAGCCGGGCTCGGCGACCCGGGGGGCGCGGTCCCCGGGTCGCGGGCCTGTCGCGCCTCGCGCTGGTCGAGCCCCGGGTGTGCCGACCCGGCGGGTCCGGTACCCGTCGATGGTCGGGCGCCCTGGTGGGTGGCGGAGGTCCGGGCGTCACGGAGCGGACCGGCCGCCGCCATGGGGCGAGAGTCGCCCCTCGAGCGGCCGGAGGCCATCACCAGGGCCATCAACGCCAGCGACACCGACAGCAGCGCCCACCACCGTGGCCTGGCGGCAGGCCGAGCCCGTTCGGGCGGGACCGAATCTCCACAAGTCCTAACCATCTCGCAACCATATGCGAACTTCAAGCCATCGAGCGACACAGGCGTTGCACCGCCCGGTGGCGCCGATGGTCGAGCTGGTGGCGGGTGAGCCCGCTCAGCGAGGACAGCTCGGCCGCCGAGAGCCCGAGGACCCGGATGCCGTAGAGGACGGCGGCGTCGGCCGGGTCGAGACCGTGACCGGTCAGCTGGTCGATGGCTCGCGCCAGCTCGTCGAGATCGGTGGTGGAGGACGCCGAGCGCGGTGCCAGGGCGTCGAGGTCGGCGCCGAGGACCAACCGGTCGTGGTTCGAGCGTTGGCGGAGCAGCTGCCGGCGGAGCCGGCACCGGATGGCGGACAGGAGGTCGAGCACGGCGTAGCCACGGTCCTCGCCCGCCCAGTCGGTGATCACCTCCCACGCGGTGGTGACCAGGTCGCCGAAGAAGGCGGCGCCGTCCTCCCAGTCGCCCCCGGCGCCCCACGAGAGCCGGCGGGCCACCATCACCAACCCCGGCAGCATGGCCTGGAGCACCGCCCGGGGCACCAGGGGGTGCACGGACTGGGACCGCAGCATCGCCTGCAGCACCAGGGCGGCCGAGGCTCGTTGGCCGGGGGCGCGGGCGTGGCGGAGCGCGTCGACGAGCTCTCCGAGGTCGCGCACGTCCAGGGCGTCGATCGGCTCCTCGGCGGCCGCCAGCAGACGGGTGGCGGTGCGTGAGGCTGGCGACCGAGAGGTCACCCGCCATTCGGCGGTGAGCTGGTCGATGGGTCGTCGTGTGACTGAGGGCATGACCCTCGATGGTGAGGAGCTTCGTCCCCCCGCCCCTCCCACCGGCCGGCGGGTCGACGCCGACCGCTCCCACCCGGCGGGTGGCATCCCTTCCGTCCCCCTCTGTCGCGGCAGGTCGGCCGGACCGAAGCCGGGTCCGGGACGGCGAGGCCGGGGCGGCGGGCCCGGGACGGCCGGACCCGGGGCGATCGGTCCGGGGGCGGCCGGACCGGGGCGGCGGCCTGCGGTGCCACTACAGTGCCGCCGTGGACATCGAGGGGTTCTACGACGCCGACGAGCGGCGCCGGTCGTCGGCCGAGGTGGAGCTCGGCCGGGAGTGGCGGGACGGCCACGGGGTCCGGTACGAGCTCAACTGGGTCGTCGACACCGGCGAGCTCTACGTGATGCGCGAACCGGTCCCGCCGGAGTGGGAGGACCCCTTCGGGGGCGTCCACGTGAAGGTCCGGGGTCTCGAGGACCCGGTGAAGGGGATGACCGTCCGGGTGATCGGGCACGTGGACACCCACGACCGGCTCGAGCAGGTGATGGCCGGCTGGCAGGACGCCATGGCCGACGAGGACAGCATCGGGTGGCTGGTGGGGCGTCTCCGCTCGTCCGGGGTGGCCCTGCCGGCGGAAGCGCCCGAGCCCGAAGGCTGACCGCCTGACCCGACCGCGGTCCGACCCTCAGGCGCCGGGGGCCGGCAGGTCGAGCAGCTGGGCCACGAACTGGGTGGCCAGGTTGTTGGTCCCCATGTCGGTGTCGGCGGGCAGCACGCCGCTGCCGACCAACAGGTCGGTGAGGCGGGCCATCACGATGGCGAAGCGGAACCCGGAGAACACCTGGTAGTAGAAGAGGTCCTGGACTGGCCGCCCGAGCAGCTCCACGTAGCGCTCGACCGTCTCCTCGTGCCCCCCGAAGCCGGGGGGCCGTGACACCCCCAGCCCCTCGGTGAACTGCCGGTCGAAGTAGAGCCACCATCCGAGCTCGAGCTCGGGGGGGCCCACGGTCGCCATCTCCCAGTCGAGGACCGCCCGTGGGGTGAAGTCGTCCCAGATGATGTTGCCGAGGCGGCTGTCACCCCAGCACAGCACCGGCTTGCTCTCGGTGGCCGGGCGGTGCTTCAACAGCCACTGCCAGGCCGCCTCGGCCACCGGCTGGTGGCGGCCCCGGGCGGTCCAGTCGAGGAAGTGACGGTAGTAGGTGAGCTGGCTCCCGAGGCCGTCCTTGCCGTGCGGTGTCTCGGCCAGCCAGGCGAGGCCTGCGCCCTTCACATCGACCCGGTGCACCGACGCCAGCGCCTCGATCCCCTGCCACCACATCCGTGACTGCTGCTCGACGGTGGCGTCCACCACCCATCCCTCCATGGTGTACGGCATGTTGTCGGAGGGAACGAGGCCGTCGACGAAGTCCATCACGAAGAACGGCACCCCGAGCCACTGCGGGTCCTCCTCGTACCAGCGGAGGTTGGGCAGGGGGACACCGGCGCCGGTGTCGTGCAGCGCCTTCATCACCCGGTACTGCACCGAGAAGTCGGCGTCGAGGAAGAGGAGGTGACGAGTCGGGTGGACCCGGACGACGAGCCGCCGCTCCGCCGCCTCCCCGTCCGCCTGCCACACCGCCCGGCACAGGATGGTCTCGTTGCTGAACCCGTTGGACTCGGGCGCCTCCACCTCGAGGATGGACGGGGAGGCCCCTTCGGGCAGCCGGGAGGCCAGCCAACCGGCCAGGGCGGCGGCGGTCTCCTCGGGGTCGCGCTGGGTGACGTCGGGCATGGACCGGCAGCGTAGGCTCCGGCGGGGGAGGGAGGTCGGCCGGACCGGGCGACCGTCCGACGGTAACGTCGGGCGCCGTGGAGCTGGTGGTCGACCTCGAGCAGGTCACGGTGACGTTGGCCGATCCGGGGGACACGGGGCACTTCGCCGTCCGAGTCGCCGCCCCGGCGACCGCCTCACCTGGGGTCGAGGCGGACGTCCACCGGCTGGGTGATGTGCTAGCGGCGGCGGGGGTGGGCCGGCTGGGGCCGACCGGCGACGCCTTCGTCCGGCCCGACGCCGTCCGCTTCCACGCCGCCGGGCAGGTGGACGAGGGCTGGGACGAGCAGTTCGAGGCCATGTGCCGCTTCGCCGTCGACCGGGGATGGGTCGACGAGGTCGACGGCGGCATCCAGGCCCACGTGGAGTGGCCGGCGCCCCGCTGAGCCGGCGCACTGCTGAGCCGGCGCCGCGTTGAGCCGGCGCACTGCTGAGCCGGCGCACTGCTGAGCCGGCGCACCGGAACCGTGACTACGATCGGCCACGGAACTGGAGCGTGTTCTCGTTTCGGTCGTGCCCGTTCCGTCGGCACGGCGCCGGAGCCCCGGGGAGGCGTCATGGCAGTGAAGGACTACGACAAGCTCTTCATCGGTGGTCAGTGGGTGGCCCCCGAAGGCGACGGACGCATCGAGGTGATCTCGCCGTCCACCGAGGAGGTGGTCGCCCGGGTGCCCGATGCCACCGAGGGTGACGTCGACCGTGCGGTGGCGGTGGCCCGCCAGACCTTCGACCGGGGCGACTGGCCGAGGCTCGACCCGGCCGACCGGGCGGCCGTGCTGTCCACGGTGGCCGAGGCGGTCACCGCCGAGATGAGCGACCTCGCCGAGACGATCGCCACCGAGATGGGCTCGCCGGTCTCGTGGGCCCAGCTCGGTCAGGTCCTGGCCCCGACCATGATCTTCAACTACTACGCCGGTCTGGCCGGGAACTTCGCCTTCGAGGAGGTGCGGACCGGGGTCCTCAACCCCGAGGTGCTCGTCCGCAAGGAGCCGGTCGGCGTGGTCGGGGCCATCGCCCCGTGGAACGTCCCCCTGTTCATCGCCGCAGCCAAGCTGTCCCCGGCCCTGCTGGCCGGCTGCACGGTGGTCTTCAAGCCGGCGCCCGAGACGCCGCTCGACGCCTTCCGGCTGGCCGAGATCTTCAGCGAGGCCGGTCTGCCTGAGGGCGTCCTGTCGGTGGTGCCGGCCGGCCGGCCGGTGGGGGAGCACCTGGTGACGCATCCGGGGGTGGACAAGATCAGCTTCACCGGGTCCACGGCCGCGGGGAAGCGGATCGGCGGATTGTGCGGCGAGCGGCTCAAGCGGTGCACCCTCGAGCTCGGGGGGAAGTCGGCCGCCATCATCCTCGACGACGCCGACCTGTCGACCGTGATCCCGACCCTCATGCCCAACGCCATCATGAACAACGGGCAGGCCTGCATCGCCCAGACGAGGATCCTGGCCCCCCGTGCCCGCTACGGCGAAGTGCTGGACGCTCTGGTCGAGGCGGCCAGGGCCATGACCGTGGGCGACCCGCTCGACCCGGCCACCGAGGTCGGCCCGGTGGTGGCCGGCCGCCAGCGCGAACGGGTGGAGGGCTACATCCACTCCGGGCTCGAGGAGGGCGCCCGCCTGGCCACCGGCGGCGGTCGCCCGGCCGGGTTCGACCGTGGCTACTACATCGAGCCGACGGTCTTCGCCGACGTGGACAACAAGATGCGCATCGCCCAGGAGGAGATCTTCGGCCCGGTGCTGGCGGTCATCCCCTACGACGTCGACGACCAGGCGGTGGACATCGCCAACGACTCGAGCTACGGGCTGTGAGGATCGGTGTGGACCGCGGACAACGACCGGGGGCTGGGGATCGCCCGCCGGGTGCGCACCGGGACCTACATGCTCAACGCCCCCGTCCCGATCGACTTCGCCACCCCGTTCGGCGGCTTCAAGGAATCGGGACTCGGCCGGGAGTTCGGTCCCGAGGGCCTCGAGCCCTTCCTCGAGTTGAAGTCGATCGCCCTGCCGGCCGGCTACCGCCCGGCCTGACGCCGCCGGGCACACGAGGGAGTCCCCGGCACCGGGGGCCTCGAGGCGCCTCGAGGGAGGGGTGCGGCCCCGAACCCGCTCCTACGACGAGCGCGACCTGGTCGTGGGAGCCGTGGGGTCCACGTAGCCCGAGAGAGGCGCTCCCGTGCCCTGGACGTCGGCCTGGGTCTGGTCGGTGCCGGCCTCGACGACGCTGAACCCTGTGCGGTCCCCGTCGCCGTTGACCACGTCAGGGCCCCGGTTCCCCGGCGGGTCGGAGGTGACCACCGCCACGTGCTGGGCGATCAGGGTGGCCGGGTCGAGGCCGTAGACGGCCACGTCGCCGGGCTGGGGCGTGTAGCCGGAGCCGACCGGGTGCCAGGTCCGGTGGGCGAGCCCCCATTCGTAGAAGCTGGCCGACGAGGAGTTGAGGTCGCCCTGCACGAACTGATAGGTGACCACCGCGCCGGCCTTCTGCCACACCCACGCGGCGAAGTCGGCGCACCACTCCTCGCTCGCCAGGCCGGGCCCGCAGCTGGTCCCCGACTGCCAGTAGGCGCTGTACTTGTTGCAGTAGGAGCTCGCCGGATCGGTGCGGTAGCCGAGCTGGCTCTCGGCGATCCCGACGATCCGCGCCCGGAGCGGTGAGAGGGGCGGTCCGCCCTCGATCCGGGCGATACCGACGGCGACGGCCGCCAGCACCAGCACCGCCAGACCGACGGCCAGCAACCCCCGACGTCCGGGACGATCGGAACGCTCCACGAGTGTCCTGTACGCCGGGCGGGTGGGGCGGTAGGGATCGAGGGCCGGGCTGTGGGGGTGGGAAGGTTGCCCGGGCCCCCGGCGGCTGCCCCCCGGGCCCGGCGTCCGCCTGCTGCCCGCCCCGCGGGCGGACGAGCGGTTGGTGCCGCCCGAGCGGCCGAGCAGCCGGTCGGGCCTCGGGTTCAGGGGGTTCATGGTCGTGTTGGTGGCTGTGCGCCGAGGGTCGGCGGCGGCGGCCCGTCGCCGCCGACCCGTGTCGCCTGGGCCAGGTCGGGGGCCCAGGTCGGGGCCCATCCACGCTACCCAGCGCCACCGGCTGCGGGGTGGCACCGGGTGGTCCCGCAGGCGGGCCGGGTGCTCCCCGGAGTCGGATGCCGTCTGCGAAGATGGCCAGCCTGACCGCGATCGGCGCTCACGCCGTCGTGGCCCGTGACTCCGGAGAACCACCGAGCCTTGCCCCGCGACCGACGCCCACCGGACGGGAGCCCTCCCTCCGACGGACCCGCCACGCCGGGACCGCCCCCGGTGGGCGACGCCGCAGCGGGGGCGTACCCGGGGCCTGCCGAGGGCGGCCTGGGGTACATGCCGGCGCTCGACGGGGTCCGGGCCCTCGCCGTGCTCGGCGTGATGGCCTACCACGGCGGCATCCCCTGGTTGGGAGGGGGGTTCCTCGGGGTCGACGCCTTCTTCGTGCTGTCGGGCTTCCTCATCACCTCCCTGCTGGTCGAGGAGTGGCGCCGCCACCGCACCATCGCCCTGGGCGCATTCTGGTCGCGCCGGGCACGCCGCCTGCTGCCCGCGCTTCTGCTCATGCTGGTCTTCGTGGCCTGCTACGCGGCCTTCGTGGCCACCCCGGGGACCTATCCGGGTCTCCGGCTCGATGCCCTCTCGACGCTGTTCTACGTGGCCAATTGGCACTTCATCCTGGTCGGGGCGAACTACTTCAACCAGACCGGCCTCCCCTCCCCCCTCACCCACACCTGGTCGCTGGCCATCGAGGAGCAGTTCTACGTCGTCTGGCCGCTGGTAGTCGTGGCGGTGCTCGGCCTCTTCCGGCGGCGCCTCCGCCGGGGCCTGCGAGTGCTGCTGGGGCTGTGCGCCGCAGGGGCCGCCGCGTCGGCGGTCGAGATGGCCTACCTGTTCGGGCGGGGGTCGAGCCTCACCCGCCTGTACTACGGCACCGACACCCATGCCCAGTGCCTGCTCGCCGGGGCCGCCCTTGCCTGTGCCTTCGGGCTGCTGGCGGAGCGCCGCGGCCCGGTCCCGGCCGGCGCCGCGGGCAGCGGCGACCCGGCGTGGGTGGCCTCGAGCACCCGGATGCGCCATCTGCTGGCGGTGGTTGGCCTGCTCGGCCTGGCCGGTGGCGCTCTGGCGTGGTGGCACCTGAGCGGCGACGACCCGCTGCTCTACCGGGGTGGGTTCCTGCTGGTCGCGGCGGCCACGGCGGCCGTGCTGGTGTCGGTGGTGGGGGCCCCAGTGGGTCCTGTGTCACGCCTGCTGTCGGTGCGACCGCTGCGGTTCCTCGGCCGGATCTCCTACGGCATGTACCTGTGGCACTACCCGCTGTTCGTCTGGATCGACGGCGCCCACACCGGTCTCACCGGCTACTCGCTCTTCGGGGTGGAGGCGGCCGCGACCTTGGTGGTCGCAACGCTGTCCTTCTACCTGGTCGAGCGGCCCATCCGGCGTGGCGGCCTCCTGCGGTCGTGGCGTGCCTGGGTGGGTGCGCCGGTCGCGGTCGCCGTCACCGTGGTGGCTCTGGTCGCCGCCACGGTGCCCCCCGCCCTGGCGGCCCGCCCGCCGTCGGGCCCGCCACCCGGCGTCACCTCCCCGCACCTCCCGACCATTCACGTCCTGCTGTTGGGTGACTCGACCGCCCTCACCCTCGGCATGGGCCTGTACCTCGGGGAGAAGCCGTACCACGTGGTGCAGGCGGACGAGGGCATCGTGGGCTGCGGGATCACCGACGGCGCCGAGGTCGAATTCCACGGCCGGGTGGCGCCGGTCGCCACCCCTTGCAACTCGCACAGGCCGTCCGGGGCGGTGGCCCCGGCCGACCAGCCCTGGCCGCAGCAGTGGCGTCGCTGGCTGCGCCGGTACCGGCCCAACGTGGTGATGATCCTGGCCGGCCGGTGGGAGGTGATGAACCGCACCTACCGGGGCCGCTGGACCGACATCCTGCACCCGGCCTTCGCCGACTACGTCAAGCACCAGCTCGAGTACGCGGTCGGGCTGGCCGGCAGCGGTGGGGCCCGGGTGGTGCTGCTGACGGCACCGTGCTATCAGAGCGGGCTGCAGCCCGACGGCAAGCCGTGGCCCGAGGACGACCCGGCCCGGGTGGACGCCTACAACCGCCTGGTGGAGGCGGTGGCGGCTCAGCACCCCGCCACGGTGTCGGTGGTGCACCTCCATGCCATGGTCTGCCCCGGTGGTCACTACCGGCAGGACATCGGCGGGGTGGTGGTGAGGAACCCGGCCGACGGGGTCCACTTCACCGTCGCCGGGGGCCAACTGCTGGCGTCGAGAGTCTGGCCGCCGGTGGCCCGGCTCGGTCGGGAGGAGTTGGCCACGCTGGCCCGGTCGTCGTCGCCCCGGGGCTGAGCCGGGCGACCGGTTACTGGCCGGGCAGGGTGGAGGGCGTGTGTTGTCCGGGCACCGTGTCGTTGATGACCGGCGCCTGCGGGTTCGGGCTGTCGGCCATGGCGCACTGGGCACGCAGGGCAGTCAGCAGGTGCCCCTCGTCCACCCGGTCCGCCTCCTGCAGCGTGGTCATCAACGGGTTGAACATCGGGTTGGCGGTGTTGGCGCCCGCGGCCAGTGGCACCGCCGCCTCGAGGTCGGCCGCAGCCCGGGCCAGGAGGGCGCCGGCCTGGCCGCCGCCCGGGTCGTGCTGGGCCCGTTCGTACAGACCGATCGAGCTCTTGACGTAGACGCAGGCCTGGCGGGCCTCGGCCACCCCCGCCTGCGCCCCGCAGCCGGCCAGCAGTACCGACCAGGCGGCGACCAGCCCGGCCAGGGGAGCGGTCACCAGGCCCCGGCGCACCTAGGGCAACCAGCTCTCGGCTGCCTCGAGGAGGAACCGGCTGACCGCCAGGCAGCGGTCGAAGACGTCGCACAACAGCTCCTCGCCCGAGAGGATCCGAGCCAGGGAGACGTTGTGGCGGGCGACGATGCTGAGCCGGCGCTCGGGGGCGTCGGTGGCCGAGGCGAAGGAGTCGATGGCGGAGACCTCGAGGGGCAATTCGATGCCGCCCACCCCGGCCAGGTCGATGTGGAGGCGCAAGAGGTCCGGCCCGCTCGGCAGGGGGGGCAGGGCCCAGGTGAAGGTGAGCGGGAATTGGAAGTCGTCCGGGGGCTCCTCGTCCTCGGCCAGCTCGGAGACGACGTCCTCGAAGGACAGGAGCACCCGGGGGTCGACCTCGAGGGCCAGGTGGAGGTCGAGCGGTCCGCCGCAGCCCTCCTCGGGGTGCAGGTCCACCTCCCAGACCTGGCGCAGGGAGTAGGTCTCGACGAAGTGCCGCTCGTCGTGCACGTGGAACCCGTGGTCGACCGAGTGGTCCTTGAGGTCGGCCACGTACCCGGCCACGTCGATGGCTGCCACAGTGGCGCACAGCCTAGTGGCGGCCCCCGCCCCCGCCCCCGACGGCGCGGGCCCTGGGCAGGGGTTGGAGGCGGGTGGCCGGGTGGCAGGTAGGGTCGCCCGGATGGACGACGCGGCGCTGCTCGAGGTGCTGGCCGATGCCGCCGGGGCGGTGCGCCGGGCGCTCGACCGCCTCGGGGACTGGGGCCCGGCCGGGACCCGTCCCGGCCAGTACCGCAGCGATCTCGTAGCCGACGCGGCGGCCCTCGAGGTCCTGCACGCGGCGGGGCTCGCCGTGCTGTCGGAGGAGTCCGGGCTGACCGGCGAGCCGACGGTCGACGTCGTGGTCCTCGACCCGTTGGACGGCTCCACCAATGCCGCCCGGGGCATCCCCTGGTTCGCCACCAGCCTCTGCGTGCTCGACGCCGACGGTCCGCGGGTGGCCCTCGTGGTCGACCAGGCCCGGGGTGTCCGCTTCGAGGCGGTGCGGGGGGAGGGGGCCCGTCGTGACGGGCGCCCGATGTCGCCGTCGGGGTGCCGGCGCCTGTCCGACGCCGTGGTGGGCGTCTCCGGCCGTCCCGCCGCCGAGCCGGGGTGGGCCCAGTTCCGGGCGCTCGGTGCGGCCGCCCTCGACCTGTGCGCGGTGGCCGGGGGTGTGCTCGACGCCTACCGGCCGGTCGGCGGCTCGTGGCTGCACGGCTGGGACTACCTGGGGGGCTTGCTGGTGTGCCGCGAGGCGGGGGCGTTTGCGGCCGAGGCCGACGACGCCGACCTGGTGGTGCGGGACGCGGCGCGGCGCCGGCCGGTGGCGGCCGCCACCCCGGAGCTCTTGGCAGCGCTCAAGGCGGCGAAGGTCTGACGGTCGGGACGGCGCCGGAATGGTCAGTGAGGTGCTGCCGGTCCACGGCACCGAGTACGCGGCCGTCCACTGCCGGCCCATCTCGCCTGGTACGCCGGGATCGGGGAGGTCCCCTCGGGGACCGGGGCCACGGGGGAGGGGCAGGCGGTGCAACGATGGTGCCGCGGTGGTCCGTGCCAACCCGGAGGGGCCCGGCCGACGGCCGCGAGACGAGGGCGTTTAGCTCAGTTGGTAGAGCAGCTGGCTTACAACCAGCAGGTCGTCGGTTCGAGCCCGGCAGCGCCCACCATGACCCCCTTACTCAAACCGGCTCTACGCGATCAGGCGTGGGGAGCGTCCCCTGATTCGAGCAGTTGGCCGAGTGTCCCATTGAACCCCTGAATGGAGCAAGAGTCGGAGCCGATAGTTCTCGAAGTTCCGCATCCCGTGCGCGATGCGTCGAATCTTCTCGGTGACCAGGTTCTGGGCCTCGACGGGTCCCGTCGAGATGCGGGTCACGTGAAAGCTGAGGATCTCCTGCTCCCAGCGCGACACGGTCGTGGCGAGGCGGGTGAGCTCGGGAACCTCGGCCTCGGCGACGTACTCGTAGAACCGCACCAGGTGCCAGCGGGCCCGCTGGAGGTTCGGTGCTGCGTACACCTCGCGCAGGAGTTCCTGTCTGTTATCCGGCCCTTGACACCCCTGGACGGACGGCCATCCACCAACCGTCACACCAGAGACCGGATACTTCTCCTGAGGAGCTGCCGTGGCCGAATCGGTAGTGCGAAGTGGTGCCAGCCACCGACTCGCGGGCGACGGCCCAGCGGTCGAGGCGGCGAATCGGTTCCTTGGTCATCTCGAATCGCGTCGCTATTCGCCTGCGACCGTCCGCGCGTACGCCTTTGACCTCTTGAACTTCAACAGTTTCCTCGACGACCGTTGCTTGGGGCTCGTCGACGTGCAGCCCACTGATCTCTTCGATTACTTGGACTGGCAGTCGAAGCCTCACGGAACCAGATCGGAGAAGGTGATCCCGATCGCACGCAGGCGCGTCACACCGGCGACGCTCAACCGGCGCATCGCTTCGGTGCGCGGGCTGTTTGAGCACATGGTCACGGTCGGTGACCGGGAGGAGAACCCGGTGCCCGCCGGTAGGCGATCCAGTGGATGGCGGGTGCCAATCCACGGGATGCTCGGCCATGTGAGTTCGGGGCGCGCTCGGCGAGGAGGACGTCTCGTGCGCCAGCCACAGCGTCTTCCAGAGAGCCTCGACGTCGTCGACGTCCGTGCCTTCTTGGCTGATCTCGAGACGCATCGCGAGCGGGCGATCCTCCTCGTCATGGTCTTCGGTGGCCTGCGGGCGGGCGAGGTCCGCTCCCTTCGCCTCCGCGACGTCGACATGGGGCTTCGCCGCATCCGCGTGGTGGGAAAGGGCGGCCGGGAACGCATTGTGCCGGTCGACGGTGCGTTCTTCAGTGAATGTGCCGCGTACATCTCGACCGAGCGACCGCCCGGATGTGCCACGCCGGAGTGTTTCGTCGTCCTTCGTGGCCCGACTCGCGGGAGCGCGCTCACTGAGGCGGGACTTCGCAAGGTCTTCCGCACGCATCGTGCGCGATCGGGAGCGACGAGAGTCCGGCCGCATCGGCTCCGCCACACCTATGGGACCGAGCTCGCCTCCGCAGGGATCGACCTCCTCGTGCTGCGTGAGCTGATGGGCCATGTCTCTCCCGACACGACGGCGCGCTACATTCACCTGTCTCCTGACACGCTCGCTGCGGAGTTCGCTGCGGCGAGAGCGGTCCTCCAACGATGACCGTCGCCCTCGCGCTCTCGCCGATCGATGACTTGAACG
>DAHUYA010000010.1 GCA_027315445.1 Acidimicrobiaceae bacterium
GGAGCTCAGCCGGTACCGAGCACCGTGATGAAGTCCCTCGTCCAGCCGACCTGGCACTGGTTGGCGGGGCGGTTCTGGCCGGGGACCCCGGTGACGAGCGGCGCACCGGGGGACGGCGCAGTGTCGAGCTGGACCCACTCCGGATTGATGTCGAGCTCCATGGCCGTGGTGGCCCCGGCGTCGATCAGCGCCTGGGCCATGTCGGCGGGCACGGCCGACATGCTGCCGGCGTACAGCAGGTCCCCGTTGGCATCCTCGCCGAGGGCGCTGCGGGCCACCGCATTGCCACCTCCGAGGGTGGCGCCCCACGCCGGCACGTCGCCGATCTGGGGGCTGGGCTGCCCGCCGATCACCAGGGGGGCCAGGTTCTGGCGGACGCTGGCCACCGACTCGCCGGGGGCGGGAAGACCCTGGCCCCAGACTCCCACCCGGGCGGCACCCGACGTGTCGATGACCAGGCTGGCGTCGCCGTTGGACAGCGGGACCAGGACCTGACCGCCCACCTCCACCCCGCCGGAGCCGGTGCTGGCCATGAAGCCGCCGTTGAAGCAGGCCAGCAGGTGTGGCTGCTCCGCCGCGCTCACCGAAGGGCCGGCATCGGGGCCGAGCGTCGCCTGCCCCGTCGGTGGGTCCTGCGAGCCGATGTGCAAGTCGTAGGTGACCCGGCCGGCCCGGAACCGGGCCACGGTCACCTGGGCGCCGTCGGAGAGGGAGAACGAGCGCCCGTCGACGGCGATGCCGGCGGCGTCCGTGCTCAGCACCGACCACCCCGGTTGCTCGGTGGTCGTGGTGGTGGTGGGCGCGGTCGTGGTGGAAGACGACGGGCTCGACGGGCTCCCGGGCGAGGAGCGGGCAGCGGCCCGGTTGCCGGTCGCCGAGGGAGTCCCTGCGCCGCACGCGGCAAGGGTCACGGCGGCGACGGTCGTCACCAGCACGGCGGCGGCTCTCCCACGCCGAGCACGGGCTCGGGGCGCCGGGACGTGCGTCGTCGGCCGAGGGAGCAGGCGGGGGAGCATGGTGGGCCGCTCAGCAGGCGGACATCGAGGCGGGGACCGGTGGTTCGGCCGCTCCCCGCCCGCCGCTCGGCGCGATGGCGCGCCCGACCCGGCGGAAGGAGGCCATGGGGTCACCTTACGGGTGGGAGCCTGACGAGCGAATGACAGGCGGCTGGCCTGCCCGGCGGGGCGTCATGCCAATGTCAGGCCCCTCCCGTAAGGTCGGGGCATGGCTCCCGGACCGTCGCGCCTGTCGCCGTCCCGGTTGCAGCGCCTCGGGGCGGGGAATCAGCCCGATCCCCAGGGCGATCGATGAGACGCGTGCGCGACGCCTACAACCCCGACGAGGAGTTCGAACGCTGGGCGGGCGCCGGCGGCCGCCGGGGCCCGGGCCGCGACGGTCGGGGCTCGGGGGTCGTCCGCAGAGACCCGTACGCCGCGTCGGACGACGTGGACGCCGAGGTCGGGACCCGGCGGTGGGTCGCCGGTTCCTCGAGCGGACCTCTGCTGCACCGTCGGCGCGAGCCAGAATTCCCCCGCTCGTCGCTGGCGGCGTGGGAGTCGGTCGTCGCCCGGGGCCGCACCACCGAGCACGACCCGGGCAGTCCGGCCAGGGCAGCCAGCCCGGGCAGTGGCCCGGCCAGGGCAGCCGGCCTGGTCAGTGGCCCGGCCAGGGCAGCCGGCCCGGCCACCGCGGTGCGCCTCCCCGCGCCGTCCATGGCCGTCCGGGCCCCGGTTGCCCGCACCGACGTCGACCTGGACCCCGCCAGCACCGGCCTCCGGCAGCCCGGATGGGGTCCGGCGGCCCAGCGGGCCGGGGGCCAGCGAGGTGGGGCCCAGCACGCCCGACGCCCGCCGACCCGGTCGGGCCCGGTGGACGAGGAGCTGGAGCTCGAGAGCGAGGGGGTGGAGTCCAACGCGCGGCTGACCGGGATGACGGCGGCGTTGCTGCTCGTGCTGTTCGGCATCGAGGGGCTGACACTCCTGCGGATCCGTTCCTTGATCACGCCCCACGTGGTCATCGGCATGCTGCTGGTGCCTCCGGTCCTGCTCAAGATCGGCACCACGACGTGGCGGTTCGGTCGGTACTACCTCGGCTCCCCCGCCTACCGGCGCAAGGGGCCGCCGCCGTCGCTCCTCCGACTGCTGGGCCCCTTCGTCGTCGTCCTGACGGTGGTGGTCCTCGCCAGCGGCATCGCCCTGCTGTTCGCTCCCGTCAGCATGCGGAACTCCTTGTTGCTGCTCCACAAGGCGTCGTTCGTGCTCTGGCTCGGCGCCATGGCCATCCACGTGCTGGGTCACCTCCTCGACACCGCCCGACTGGCCCCACGGGACTTCTACTGGCGGACCCGGCGGCAGGTGCGGGGCGCGTCGACCCGGCAGTGGGCGCTGGTCGCCGCTCTCGCCCTCGGGCTGCTGCTCGGGGTGGTCGTGGCCCCCAAGGTCGGACCGTGGCTGTCGAGCAACCTGGTGGGTGCGGGCCGTTCGACCCCGACCCACGCCGTCGCCACGCACGGTGCCCCGACCCACGCCGTTGCCGCGCACGGTGCCACGACCCACGGCGCGGTGGCCACGGCGTCGCGGGTCGTCCGCTCTTCGGGCCCCCAGGGTGGCTGAGACGGGCAACGGGGACGCGACCAGGCGAAACCACACCAAGAGCGGCCGGCGTCCGGCCGGGTTCGGTGTGCACACCCCGCTCCTCCCCCGTTCTCACCCCTCAGCCGTCACGCCCGTGTCAGGCTCGCTCCGTATCTTCTAAGGGTGCCCGTTGCCAACTCCGTGAGGCAGCCGCCACCGCCCAGGGTCGACCAGTTCGCCCGGAAGCAGCGGGACGCATCGCTGTTGCGCGTCTCGAGCCTCACCCGGGCCACCGGGGCCGCCGCCGTGGTGCTTGTCGGCGTGGTGGGCCTCTACGTCAAGGGGGCCTTCCCCGGCCACCAGACCGCCTCGCATCCCCCGCAGGGTGGCGGCACGGCGTCCGTCGGGGGATCGGCGAGCTCGGCGGGCACGGCGCAGGGGGCAGCCTCTGGTGGAGGCGCTTCGACCCCCGGCGGCCTGTCCGGCCCGGGCAGCGCGCCGGTGGTCAGCCCGGCGCCCGCACCCGTGGTGAGCGGCGCCAGCTGATGGGGCGGCGGAGCACCACCGCCGAACGGGAGCAGTTCCACAGTGACGGACTGCTGCTGATGGGCGAACTGTCCGCAGTGTCGACCTCCCGGCACCCGACCTCCCGGCACCCGACCTCCCGGTACCTGACGTACCGGGGCGCCGCCTTCGGCGTCCGCGCCGAGGTGGTGGTGTCGGAGCCGGGCGCACTTGTCGCCGCGATCCGGCTCCTCCAACAGGAGGTGGAGGCCATGGACGGCGCGGCCAGCCGCTTCCGGGCCGATTCGGAGGTGTGCAAGCTTCGCGACGCCGGCGGGGAGCCGCGGCGGGTGAGCGGGACGCTCACGGCGGCCGTGCTCGTCGCCCTGCGGATGGCCTCGGCCACCGACGGCACGGTGGATCCGACGGTCGGCGAGGCCATGTGCCGCATCGGCTACGACCGCGACTTCGCGGAGATCGCAAACGGGGTGCCCGGCAGCCTGCCACCCGGTCGGCCCGTCCCCGGGTGGCGGAGCATCGAGGTGGACGAGGAGGCATCGACGATCCGGGTCCCGCCCGGCACGCTGCTCGATCTCGGCGCCACCGCCAAGGCGCTGGTGGCCGATCGCGTGGCCGCCCGGGTGGCGGCCAGCCTCTGCTGCGGCGTGATGGTCTCCCTCGGGGGTGACGTCGCGGTGGCCAGGCCGCCGCCGCCCGGGGGCTTCCGCGTCGGGGTGGGCGATGCCGCGGGCGGTGCTGCCCAGACGGTGGTCGCCGTGACCGACGGGGGCCTGGCCACGTCCGGGGTCACCGTTCGACGCTGGATGTTGGGGCGTCGGCCCGTCCACCACATCGTCGACCCGGTGAACGGCCTGCCGGTGGACGTCGCCTGGCGCACCGTGTCGGTGGCCGCCGCCAGCTGTGTCGAGGCGGACGCCGCCGCCACGGCGGCCATGGTGAAGGGACACGGCGCTCCGGCGTGGTTGGCCGGCAACGGGCTGCCGTCCCGACTGGTCACCCTCGGGGGGGAGGTGGTGTCGGTGGGCGGCTGGCCTTCGGCCGGCGCCGACCTGGGGGATGGCGAACGGACGGGCAGCGGGCGATGACGGTCCCGTTGCTCGCCACCGTCGGCCGTGGTGGCACGGCGTTCTGGTACCTCACGCGTGCGACCGGCCTCGTCGCCCTGATGGCTCTGTCGGCGACCCTGGTCCTCGGCATCGTCGCCTCGGTCGGCTGGACCACCGAACGCTGGCCTCGTTTCCTGAGCCAGGCCCTCCACCGCAACCTGTCCCTGTTCTGCGTGGGCCTGGTGCTCGTGCACGTGCTCACCACCATTGCCGACGGGTTCGTCCCCATCTCGTTGGCGCAGATGGTGGTCCCCTTCGGGACGGCCTACCGGCCACTGTGGGTCGGCCTCGGCGCACTGGCCTTCGACCTGATGGCGGCGGTCGCCCTCACGAGCGCGCTCCGGCGCCGGATCGGTCTGCGGGCCTGGCGGGGGGTTCACTGGCTGGCCTACGCCTGCTGGCCGACCGCCCTGCTGCACGGCCTGGGCACCGGCAGCGACAGCCGGATCGGCGGGGCCCAGTTCCTCTACGTGCTCTGCGCCGTGGCCGTCCTCGCCGCCGCGGCCTGGCGCCTGGCGGTGGCCACCCGGGTCCCGGTCGGGCGGCGCCTCGCCCTGGCCGCCGGCGGGGTCGCGGTCGTGCTCGGGACGGCCGTCTTTGCAATGACCGGTCCTCTGCGGCCCGGATGGTCCCACCGTGCCGGCACCTCGACCTCCCTGCTGGCCCAGCTCACGCCGCATGCCATCGCGGCAGCAGCCGGCTCCGGCGGTGGCGCAGCCTCCGCCGGTGGCGCGAGCTCGGGTGGCGGCGCCGGCTCCGGTCAGGGGTCGGGCCCGGCGCCGGGCTCGGGTGGGGTCGGGAGCCAGGTCCCCGCGGTGCCGTTCACCCAGTCGTTGTCCGGTAGATTCACTGAAACGCCTACGGGCGAGGACACCGTCGAGGTCCTGCTTTCCATGCGCCTGCAGGGGAGCGGCACGCTGCTCACCGTCGCCCTCTACGGGCAGGCGGAGGACGGGGGAGTGTCGATGACCTCGAGCCGGGTGGTATTCGGACCGCAGCGTGGCGTGGTCAGCGCCCTCGAGGGCACCACCATCGCGGCCCAGGTGAGCGGCTCGGGACACTCGGAGTCCCTGGTGCTGCGGCTCCAGCTCGACCGGGCCGCCGGGAGCGTCACCGGCACGGTGAGCGGACAGTGAGGAACCGATCAGTGATTGCGACGTCGATCGAGAGCCGCCGGAGTGCGCCGCTCAAAGGAGTGGGGCACGTCCGGCGCGTCGACTCGGGCGGTGACCGGGGCCGGGTCGTGGACACGGCGCCCCGGCGTCGGCCCGCACCGACCGCCCCGCCACGACCGGGCGTGCCCCCCGCCAGCCGCTTCCCGCGTCTGCTGGCCGGCGTCGACGAGCCCACCGGCCCGGTCGACCTCCCGCACCACCTCGAGCTGTGGGGCCCGCTCGACTTTCACCGGGCCCGGGCCGGCCTGGTCGACGAGCTCGACGCCAGCGGGCTGGCCGGGCACGGTGGCGCCTGGTTCCCCGTCGCCGCCAAGTGGCGGTCCGTGGGTGCGGGCTCGCGGCGCCGCCCCGTGGTGGTGGCCAACGGGACCGAGGGCGAGCCGGCCAGCGCCAAGGACGGGTTCCTGCTCGAATGGGCGCCCCACCTGGTGATCGACGGTGCGTCGGCCGCCGCCGCCGCCCTCGGGGCCGGACGGGTGATCCTCTGTGTCCCGCCGCGCCTGGTGGCGGGGGTCAGTCGCGAGGTCGTGGCCCGCGACGGCCTGCGGATGGATCCGGTGGGGATCGAGGTGGTGCCTGCGGTCGAGGCGTTCGTCGCCGGCCAGGAGTCGGCGGTGGTGAACGCCCTCGAGGGTCGGGCCCCGGTGCCGTCCTTCGTACGCATCAAGCCGGTCCGAGAGAGCGGCGTGGGGGGTCGGCCCACGCTGGTGCAGAATGTGGAGACGCTGGCGCACGTGGGCCTGGTCGCACGGTTCGGGGCCGGCTGGTTCCGCGGTCTGGGAACCGCCCGAGACCCTGGGACGACGATGCTCACCTTGCACGACGGTCGGGGAGTGCCGCAGGTGTTCGAGATGCCGCTGGGAGTGGCGATGCGCCAGGTCCTCGGGCTCTCGTCCGCGGCCACGGCCGACTACCAGGCTGCGCTGGTCGGCGGGTACGGGGGCGGGTGGGTGTCGATGGCGACCCTGCTCGACCTCGAGCTGAGCGAGGGGGCGGCCCGGCGCGTCGGGGCGGGCCTGGGACCGGGGGTGGTCGCACTCCTTCCCCGGGACGCCTGTCCTGTGGCCGAGGTGGCGCGGGTGGTCCGCTACATGGAGGGCCAGAGCGCCGGCCAGTGCGGCCCGTGCGTCCTCGGGCTGGCGGCGCTGGCCCACGCGCTCGAGTCCCTGGCCTTCGACGCTCGGCCGCCCAGAGGGCTGCTCGACCGGGTGGGCCAGCTCTGCGACCTGGTGGAGGGTCGGGGCGCCTGCCGGCACCCCGACGGGGTGGCCCGGTTCGCCCGGAGCGCGCTCGGCGTGTTCGGGGACGACATGGCGGGGCACGCCCAGAGCGGGCCGTGCGATCGGGTCGGCTCGCGCCCGGTGCTCCCGCTCCCGGTGCCCGCGGTGATGCCACCACCCGGCCACAACGGCCACCGGGATCGGCCGGGACGGGCGCTCCGTGAGGTGGCCCGCCGGTGAGGCCGCACCTGGTCCTCCTGGTGGACCCGACGGTCTGCGACGCCCACGGGGTGTGCGCCGAGCTCTTCCCCGAGCGGGTGCGTCTCGACCCGTGGGGCTACCCGATCATCGACGGGCGCGACATCCCGCCGGTGCTCGAGGTGCATGCCCGACGGGCAGCCGACAGCTGCCCGCGGCTGGCTCTTCACCTGGTGGAGGAGGTCCGTTGAACCGACACGTGGTGGAGGAGGTCCGTTGAGCCGGGGCAGCGCCACCCTCCACGCCCGCCGGCGACCCATGGTGCGGCGGCGCCGGATCAAGAAGGTCGTCCTGGCCGCCCTGGCGATCTTCCTGGTCTGGTTCGGGATCTCCTTCGGGTTGGGCATGACCAACCCGATCTACGGCAGCTCGATGCCGGCCCGGGCAGCGGAGTGGTTCCGCGACCACGGGTTCTCGACGTTCGTGAACTGGGTAGAGAACGAGTGGTACAGCCACCACCCGCCGCCGGTCGGGGGCAAGCCGCCGGCCGGGGCGATCCGGCGACCGACCCACAGGCCGGTGGCCGTCCAGTCCGGGCCGCCGCACCTTGCGCTGCCGCCGCCGATCCAGCCGTTCGCCTCACCGCCGATCGCCGGCGAAGGCCAGTGGTCCGCCGCCGGCCGGACGGTCGACGGGATCCCCGCCCTCTACGTGACCACGCTGCGGCCCGACGCGGTGCACACCAGCTACGTGGTGGGGGTCGCCTGGATGGACACGAAGCTCCTGAAGGCCACCCTCTACTCGGGGAGCCAGATCCCGGGCGGCGGGCCCTACCCCGACACCGCTCCGATCCTGCCCAACGCAGCCCAGACGCTCGTGGCCGCCTTCAACGCCGGCTTCCTCATGTCGGCGGCCAACGGCGGCTACTACACCGACGGCAAGACCATCATCCCGCTCCGCACCGGGGCGGCGTCGTTCGTTGTCTACAAGAACGGGAGCTCGACCGTCGGCCAGTGGGGCCAGGACGTCACGATGACGCCGAACGTGGTGTCGGTGCGGCAGAACCTCGACCTCCTGGTCGACAACGGTCAACCGGTGCCCGGGCTGAACGCCAACGACACGACCCAGTGGGGCGCCACCCTCGGCAACGCCGTCTACGTCTGGCGCTCCGGACTCGGCGTGACCGCCAACGGCGCCCTGGTCTACGTCGGCGGCCCGGGGCTCAACATCACCGACCTGGCGAACATCCTCTCGCGCGCCGGCTGCGTCCGGGCGATGGAGCTCGACATCAACACCGACTGGGTCAACTTCAGTTACTACACCCCGAGCCCGCCCACCGCGGCGGCCACGCCGAACAACGGCACCATGCTGCTCTCGCTACCGAATGAACAGATGACCGGCACCGCCGCTCGCTACTTCCAGTCGTGGTGGGCCCGGGACTTCATCACCATGTCGGCGGCCACCTCGACGAGCCCGTCCACCAGCGCCACCCGGATCGGCGGCTCGTCGACTTCCCGGCTGGCGCGCTCGTCGAAGGCCACGTCCAAAGCCTCGTCGAGGGCCAGGGGCACCACCTCGTCGGCCCACCGATCGCCGGGGAGCGGTTGAGTTGGCACCGGCGAGCCCGCTCCCGGCGGCCGATCCCGAACCGGCGGGGTCCCTCCGGCCGGCCGGCCGCGACGCCGGCGACCCACCCGTGGCCGCACCGACGGAGCCCCGACCGGTGATCGGCGACCGTCCCGGCGCGGAGCCGGTGAGCCCCGTGGCCCTGCCCCCTCCGGCGGGCCCCCTGCCCCTCCATCTCGTCCGGGCCCTCCGCCCGCGCCAGTGGGCCAAGAACCTGCTCGTCTTCGTGGCCCCTGCGGCGGCGGGGGTGCTCGATCACTCGGGGGACTTCTTCCGGACGCTGGCCGCCTTCGGGATCTTCTGCGCCGCCGCCTCGGGCGTCTACCTCGTCAACGACGTGGCCGACATCGCGGCCGACCGCCGGCACCCCGACAAGCGGCACCGGCCCCTGGCGACCGGTGCCCTGTCGGTGCGGACCGCCCTGGTGGCGGCGTCGCTCCTGGTGGCGGTCGCCGTGGGGACCGGCTGGGCGCTGCAGGGCTGGCGGATGGCGCTGGTCGTGGGTCTCTACGTGGGCGTCAGTCTCTCCTACACGGCGTGGCTGAAACGGGAGCCGGTGGTCGAGCTGATCGCGGTGGCATCCGGCTTCGTGTTCCGGGCCATCGCCGGAGGCGTCGCCACCCACGTGCCCCTGTCCAACTGGTTCCTCGCCGTCACCTCGTTCGGCGCCCTGTTCGTGGTCACCGGCAAGCGGGCGGCCGAGCATCAGCGCTTGGGCGAGGATCGGGCGTGGCACCGGGCGGTGTTGGCCCACTACACCCTCGGTTTCCTGCGGTCGACCCTCACCCTGACAGCCACCGTGACCGTCACCGCCTACTGCCTGTGGGCCTTCGAGCACACCGGCCTCGAGTCCCATGCCGGCCACCACCTGGTCTGGATCCAGCTCACGGTGATCCCGGTGGTGATCGGCGTCCTGTACGTCTTCCGCCTGATCGAGGCCGGGGAGGGCGGCGCCCCCGAGGAGCTGGTGTTCAAGGACACCAAGCTGCAGGTGCTCGGACTGCTGTGGGTGGTGCTCTTCGCCGTCGGGCTCTACGGGTGAGCTCGGGCGAGGGGGGCCGGCCGTTGGCGGAGATCATCGAGCTCCCCGACGCCCAGGCCCGCTCCGAGGCGAACCTGCGCGGCCCCGCGAGGGTGCCGCGGCCCACGGCGCGCCGACGTCGCCCAACCGCCTGCCAGCCCGCGAGCACCCGCGTCCTCTCCGGCTGGGGTCGCACCGCGCCGTCCGTGGCCACGGTCGTGCGGCCGGCGGACGGCCGGCAGGTCCTCGAGCTGCTGGCCAGGGCGAGTGAACCCTCCGACGGGACGCCGGGGTCCGGCTCGCACCCGAGCCAGCTGGCGCCGGCGGGCCGCATCATCGCCCGCGGACTCGGGCGCAGCTACGGGGACGCCGCCCAACGGGCCGGGGGGCTGGTCGTGGACACCTCGGCCCTCGACTCCCTCGGGCCCATCGACCCCGACCGCGGCCTTGTCGAGGTGGGCAGCGGGGTCGGCCTCGACGCGCTGATCCGCCACGCCCTCCCCAAGGGATGGTTCGTCCCGGTCACCCCCGGCACCCGGCACGTGACGGTGGGCGGCGCGGTGGCCGCCGACGTCCACGGCAAGAACCATCACCTCGAGGGCAGCTTCTGCTCCCACGTCGCGGAGATCGCGCTGGCGACCCCGACCGGCATGCACGTGGTGGGACCAGACGGGGCGCCGGAGGAGGCCGCCCTCTTCTGGGCGACCGCCGGCGGCATGGGGCTGACCGGCGTGGTGGTGTCGGCCACGGTGCGGCTCGTCCCGGTGGAGACCAGCTGGATGCTGGTGGACACCGAACGGTTCGACGACCTCGACACCCTGATGGCGACCATGGAGGCGTCGGACGACCGCTACCGCTACTCGGTGGCATGGGTGGACTGCAGCGCCCGCCGGGGACCCCTCGGTCGTTCGGTGCTGACCCGAGGCGACCATGCGCCCCGCGCCGCCCTGGGGACCGGGAGACGCGGGCGCCGGGCCGTGGCGCTGGCGTCCCCGAGCGGGCTCAGGGTTCCGCTGCCCGCACCGTCGCGCCTGGTCAACTCCCACATCGTCCGAGCCTTCAACGAGGCCTGGTTCCGCCGCGCCCCCCGGCACCAGACGGCGGCGCTCCAACCGCTCGACGCCTTCTTCTACCCCCTCGACGGTCTCGGGGACTGGAACCTGCTCTACGGACGGGCCGGCTTCGTCCAGTACCAGTTCGCCGTGGGTCCCGACGGGGGAGAGCTGGTGCGGCGGGCGATCCAGTCGACGACCGAGGCGGGAGCGCCGTCATCCCTGGCGGTGCTCAAGCGGTTCGGGCCGTCCGACCCGGGCCCGCTCTCCTTCCCGATCGCCGGCTGGACGCTCGCCCTCGACTTCCCAGTCGGACCGCCCGGGTTGCCGGGGGTGCTCGACCGCCTCGACGAGATGGTGGCCGAAGCCGGCGGCCGGGTCTACCTGGCCAAGGACGCCCGGCTGCGCCCCGAGCTGCTCGGCGCCATGTACCCGCGGGCCGCCGAGCTGTTGGCGGCGCGCCTTTCGGTCGACCCGACGTTGTCGCTGGGGTCGGACCTGTCACGGCGGTTGGGCCTCGACGACCTCGGCCGTCCGGGGGACGACGACCCCGGCCCGGGCGGGGGCCTGGCCGGTGCTTGACGCCTTCGGGCACCCCCAGTCGGCGCTGGTCCTCGGCGGCACCTCCGACATCGCCACCGCGCTGCTGGGGGCGCTGGTCGCGGACCGCTGCCGCACGGTGGTGCTGGCCGGGCGCGACGACGGGCGCCTGCGGGCGGCGGCCGCCCGCCTGGCCGACGCCGGGGCCACGTCGGTCGAGACGGTGACCTTCGACGCCACCCGGCCCGAGGACGCCGACCGGGTGGTGGCCCGCTGCCTGGCCGCGGCCGGGGGTCAGGTCGATCTGGCGGTGATGGCGGTGGGCCGGCTCGACCAGCCCCGTCGCGACGGCCTCGACCCGGCCGACGTGGCGGCGGTGGCGACGGTGAACTTCGCCTGGCCCGCGGCCGCACTGGCGTCGCTGGCCGGGCACCTGTGCGAGCAGGGCCAGGGGCGCATCGTGGTGCTGTCGTCGGTGGCCGGGGTGAGGGTCCGCCCGGCCAACTTCCCCTACGGGGCGGCCAAGCGGGGGATCGACGCCTTCGCGCTCGCCCTGGCCGACGAGGTGGCGGGCTCGGGGGTGTCGGTGCACGTGGTCCGCCCGGGCTTCGTCCACTCGAAGATGACGGCCGGGCGCCGGGCCGCGCCCTTCGCCGTGACCCCGGCCGAGGTGGCCGAGGCGGTGCGTCGGGGGATCGAGCGTGACGAGAGGATCATCTGGGTGCCCGGGTTCCTCCGCTGGGTCTTCGTGGGCATGCGGCTGCTGCCGCCCGCCCTCTGGCGCCGCCTCCCGGCCTGACGCGCCCTCTGGCGCCGCCCCCCGGCCTCCGACGGGCGCGCCCTCAGCCGGTGCCGACTCCGCCGGCGGCCCACTCGGCCGCCTGGCGGCGGTGGCGGGCGTAGTCCACCTTGCCGTTGGGCGCCCGCTCGAGGCTGGCCACCAGGTGGACTCGCCGGGGTGCCTTGTACCTGGCGAGCCGACCCTTCACGTGCTCGATGAGGACGGCCGGGTCGGGCTCTGCGCCGGGGGCGGGCTGGACGATGGCGACGACGTGCTCGCCGAACTCGGGGTCGGGGACGCCGACCACCGCCGCGTCGGCGACCGCCGGATGGGTCTTGAGCGTCTCCTCGACCTCCTCGGGATAGACCTTCTCCCCGCCGGTGTTGATGCACATCGAACCGCGCCCCAGCAAGTGGATGGTTCCGTCGGCGGCCACCGTGGCGTAGTCGCCGGGCACCGAGTAGCGCACCCCGTCGAAGATGCGGAAGGCGGCCGCGGTCTTCTCCTCGTCCTTGTAGTACCCGAGGGGGTTCCGGCCGCCGAGCGCCAGGAACCCCGGCTGGTCGGACCCCGGGGGGACGGGTCTGCCGTCCGGGTCGAGCACCTTGACCTCGGGGCCCAGGGTGAAGCGGGCCGTCTTGCTGGCGTTGTCACCGGTCGAGACCGACGTGCCCATGCCCAGCGCCTCCGAGGAGGAGAAGGCGTCGACGAGGAGCATGTCGGGGTGGTGGCGGAGCAGTCCGTGCTTCACCTCCTCGCTCCACATGGCGCCGGACGAGACGATGGCGACCAGTGACCGGAGGTCCCAGCGGCCCGGATCGGCATCGAGGGCGGCCAGCACGGGCCGGGAAAAGGGGTCGCCGACGATGACCAGCCCGTTGACGCGCCGTCGCGACACCGTGTCGAGCAGCTCGGTGACGTCGAGCCGGCGGCCCTGCAGCAGCACCACCTGGCCGCCCCCGCTCAGGCACTCGTAGGCGGTGAAGGCACCGGTCCCGTGCATCAACGGGCAGGCGGGGAGCAGGGTCGTGCCGGGCCCGCCCTCGGCCAGCTGCTGCCGCACCCCCTCGATGCCCCGCTCCTCGTCGTAGCGGCGGAAGCCGCCGTTGTTGAGCCGGGCGAACAGGTCGTCCTGCCGCCACATCACCCCCTTGGGCATGCCGGTGGTGCCGCCGGTGTAGAGGAGGATGAGGTCGTCCGGCGTGCGGCCCCACGGGGCGCGGACCGGTCGGGGATCGGGCGAGTGCCCGGCCGCCTCCTCGTAGGGCACGGCCCAGTCGGGGCATGCGTCGGTGCCGTCGTCCACCCACAGCCAGCCCCGGACGCCGGGCACCCGGTGCCGCACCCGGTCGACCCGCTCGGCGAAGGTGCCGTGGAAGACGACCGCCACCGCGTCGGCGTTGTCCCAGAGGTAGGCGAGCTCGTCGTCGGCGTAGCGGTAGTTGGTGTTGACCGGGACGAGCCCGATCTTGGTGGCGGCGAAGGTGCCCTCGAGGTACTCGGGGCAGTTGTAGAGGTAGAGCGCCACCTTGTCCTGGTGTGCGACCCCGAGGGACAGCAGCCACTCGGCCACCCCGTCGGCCCGGCGGTCGAATTCGGACCAGCTGAGGGTGCGGTCGCCCTGGGCGAGCGCCGGGGAGCCCGGGATCGACGCCGCCACCGCCTCCCAGACGTCTGCGTAGTTCCAGTCCGTCACAGCGCTTCTCGTGGCTCCTCGTGACTCGTCCTTGCCGGGCCCCTTCCGAGGCGACGGTGAGCCTACGCTTCGGTGGTGGAGCTGGGCCTGCCGGGGGAGGACTATCCGTTGCGGGTGGAGGTCCGGCGCTGGCTGGCCGCGGACCCCGCACCCACTGGTCGCCGGCTGGCCGAGGCCGGACTGGTCGCACCCCACTGGCCGTCACCCTGGGGCCGGTCGGCCGACCCGGTCGACCAGCTGGTCATCGACGAGGAGCTGCGCCGGGCCGGGGTGCACCGGCCGTTCAACCCGATCGGCGTCGGCTGGGCGGGGCCGACCCTGCTGCAGGCCGGCACGGACGCCCAGAAGGACCGGTGGCTCTGGCCGATGCTGGCCGGCGAGGAGCTCTGGTGCCAGCTGTTCAGCGAGCCGGAGGCGGGCTCCGACCTTGCGTCACTGACCACCACAGCCGAGCGCCGGGGTGGCGACTGGGTGGTGAGCGGGCAGAAGGTGTGGACGAGCTTCGCCCACGTGGCGAGCCATGGGATCCTGCTCGCCCGAACGGACCCGGGGGTCCCGGCGCACCGTGGCATCTCCTACTTCGTGTGCCCCATGGACGCACCGGGGGTCGAGGTGCGCCCCCTGGTCGACATGACCGGCGCCCACGCCTTCAACCAGGTGTCCCTCGACGAGGTCCGGATCCCGGCCGACCACCTGGTGGGCGCCGAGGGCGGCGGCTGGTCGCTCGCCCGGGTCACCCTCGGCAACGAGCGGGTCTCCCTGTCGGGCGAGGGCGCGCTGTGGGGCAACGGGCCGACCGCCCAGGACCTGGTGGCCGCGGCTCGGGCCGGCGGGGGCGTCCGGGACCCCGTGCTCCGGCGCCGGCTGGTCGACGCCTGGTGCGAGGGCGAGGTGCTGCGGTGCCTGCGGCTGCGCACCGTGCAGGCGCGACTCGAGGGGCGGCCGCCAGGGCCCGAGGCCTCGGTGCGCAAGGCACTCTCCGACGCCCACGGGCAGCGCCTGATGGCGCTCGGGCGCGACCTGGCCGGGCCGGCGGGCACGGTGGCCGACGGCAGCGCCTGGGCCGGCGGGTTCCTGTACTCGCCGGCGCTCACCATCGGCGGCGGCACGGCGGAGGTCCAGCGCAACATCATCGCCGAGCGGGTGCTCGGGCTTCCCCGGGAGGGCCACGGTTAGGCCAAGGCTAATGCGGCAGCGTGGGGCCCCAATACCCGAGTCTTGTACCTGCATGGTGGACTTCACCTGGTTCGCGACGATGACGGGTCAACCTGCAAGCGTGACATCACGTACTCGCGCGGCTTTCGTCGACAGATCCTGCGAACGTCCTGGCCACGGGCTCTGCATAGGGCACTGCCAGGGCAAGCGCCTACTCAGCGTTGAACCTCCGGCGATAATCGTCAGGCGCGGCGGCGGACGTCAGGGCAACGGCCGCGAGAGGATCTCGTACGCCCTTCGACCCATCCGATGGAGAAGCTGCGGTCATCCGACACTTCGGGGGCGAGGATGCGCCTCGTCGACACTTACTGTCGGACAAGCGCATCAGCCTCTTGGTCCTCCCTGACTGACCCGGACATCCAGCCCCATCACCGCAAGGACCCTCCACGCGGGGATCGAGTTCCCTCTTGTGAACAGGTTTCACCCTGGAGCTACCAGGGCGGCCCTCCGAGGCGGAGCAGATCCCGGGTTCGCCGTCCCGGCCCACCCGACAGCGCCTCCCAGAGCGTGAGGGCATCGTCGTCATCGCTGGCGAAGGGAAGGGACCTGGTCAGCGCGATGGCGATGGTCACGGACTCGCCGGCATCGAGTCGTCGAGCCTTTGCGCCGAGTGCGTGACGCCATGCGCGATCTTCCGGTCGCCGGGACTGCAGGCGGACGGCCAGCCCCATCTCGTCGCCGCTCGGCACGAGAACGCTGAGCTCGCTGGAGTCGAGGGCCAGCAGCTCATCGAGACCCTGGACAGCCGAGAGCGCGCGGCTGGATCGGCCTGAGCCGAGTCCGGCGTCGTCGACTTCACGCTGGAGCGCCCTGCGGATCCGGCGCAGCTCGCTCGGATCATCCGGATCGGCGCCGTGGACGCCGTCGGCGACCAGGATCGTCCCACCGGACAGCCCGAGCAGGTGCCGGGTCCAACCGACGACAGCGAAGCTACGGGCGACCGAGGCATCGACCAGCGCGACCGCAACCGCTCACCGCTCGCGATTGCCAAACGCCGCGTCCTCGAGGTCTTGCTGGACTCGTCGCTCGTCGTCGGCCGCGGCGGGATGGGCGCGAAGCTGGCGGATCTCTTCGGTGCTCGTACCGAGGATCTCTGCGGCGTCTCCCAGGGTGACCACGCCGCGTTCGAGAGCGGCACGCACGAGCAGCAAGACTCGGGTTGGCTGCGCCGCCAGGGGGTTGAGCTCGTAGCTGCCCAGGTCGGCCGGGTGCACCCGGTAGCCGAGCGCCACTGCC
>DAHUYA010000011.1 GCA_027315445.1 Acidimicrobiaceae bacterium
CGCCGGTGCCGGCGCTCGCGACACTCGCCTTCACGGGTGGACCTGACCCATGGCTTCCTGCCGCCGGTGGATTGCTGCTCCTCGCGGGCGCCGCCTCGTGGATCGCTGACCGGCGGCGCAACAGGAGGTTGCGCCGGTGACTTCCCGATGTGGTCGGATCTGCAGGATCGCCGCGGGTTGTGCCGTCACGATCGTCGTCGGGGTCGTGCCCCAACTGCGTCCATCAGTGGCGTCGGGTCAACCATCGACGTCGGTCACCTGTCCCGGTCCTCAATGCCCGTACGTGCCCCCCTCCACCGTGGAGCAGGCCTTCGCCGAGGACATCCTCGCCAGACTCAACGTCGAGCGGAGCCAGGTGGCTCGGGACTACGTCATCATGGGTACGGAGGTCTCACTTCCCCCACTTGGTCAAGACCCGACCCTCCAGATGACGGCTCAGGCCGCGGCCGAGCGGCTGGCCCAGACGGGTTCCCTCGTCGATTACGGAGGTCCATTCCCCTCAGGTGATGTCGGCACCGGTTCCAACGCAGGTGGTCCCGACTACGACTCCGCCGGAGCAGACGAGGCCTTCATGCTGTCGCCATCCCATGCCGCGGGGATGCTCTCCGCCGCGCCGGACGTGGTCGGCATCGGAGTGGCCTGTGACAGCAACGGCCACGCATGGGAGGTGGAGCTGTTCGCCGACGCCGACCAGCTCTCGTGGCAAGCCGGCCAGCAGCGGCAGGCGGCGGAGCTCGCCTCCGACTCCGTGTACGCCGAGTCCGGGGGCACGGTCACCACCGTGCAGGAGCCACCGGTCGACGGGGGCGGGATCGACGACGCCGGGGAGGTCTTCCCCACCGGTCCGATCGCCGCAGGATCGGCCTTCTCCACCGGGGTGGGCTGGACGTGCCGGGGGCCGATCTACCCGGCCGGCGCCGGACCGACCACCCCGCTCCCTCCGCCGGTCACCGGAATCGCGGCCACCCCCGACGGGGGCGGGTACTGGCTGGTTGCGGCGGACGGCGGGGTCTTCGCCTTCGGGGCGCCCTTCGAGGGGGCAGACTGAGAGGCGGCGGCCGAGCGGGCGACCGGTCGAGTCGGCGACCAGCCAGAACAGGAGACGCGTCTTTGCCCTGCATCGAAGTGACGGCCGCCGACCTGCGCGCCCGGCTCGACGCCGGGGAGGAGGTTCTCGTCCTCGACGTGCGCGAGGACGAGGAGGTGACGGCCTGGGCCTTCCCGGGCGCCCTCCACATACCGTTGGGCCAGCTCGGCACACGTTCGGCCGAGATCCCGGTCGACCGCCCGGTGGTCGTCGTCTGTCATGCAGGCGTTCGGTCGGCGGTGGCCGCCGAAGCCCTGGCCAGCGCCGGGTGGGCCGCGGCCTCGCTGTCCGGTGGCACCATGGCCTGGAGCGCCCTCGGACCCGCCGGCTGACCGCTGCCACCCCACAGCACCGCCGCGCCTCGTTCCCAGGGCGGGTCCATAAGATCGCACCATGAGCATCCTCACCGACAACGACATCGCGCTTCTGCGTGAACCCCAACTCGCCCATCTCGCCACCGTGGAGTCCGACGGCACGCCCCACGTGACCCCGGTGTGGGTGGACACCGACGGCGAGCACGTCATCTTCAACACCGCCAAGGGCCGGGTGAAGTACGACAACATCGTGCGCAACCCGGTGGTGGCGGTCTCCGTGGTCGACAAGGCGGACGACTACCGCACTCTCTGGCTGAAGGGCACAGCCGAGCTGGTGGAGGAAGGCGCCGACGCTCACATCGACTCCTTGGCGAAGAAGTACCTCGGCCAGGACACCTATCCCTTCCGCAAGCCCGGAGAAGTGCGGGTCATCGTGCGGGTGACGCCGACCACCAAGCTCACAAGGGGCTGAGTTCGCCAGCAAGCTGACTCAGGTGGTGACCGGGTCGAGCGGGCGCTCACCGACACACTCGAGGCGCCTTCACCGACACGAGCCGAGGAGAGGCCCGATGCCTCGCCCCGAACCGCTCGACCCGCCAGGCGTGTCAGGGCCGGGCGCTTCGTTCGCGGCGGGCGGTGACTCCGGGAATCTCGCCCGAAGGTGCCATCCCCGAGCTGGTGTCAGGGGACGGCCAGTGAACCCTCGAGTTGCTGGGTCAGGGCCTCGAGCGAGTGGTGCAGCTGGGCAAAACGCCGCGGCCCGAGGATCTCCGCGATCCGCAGCTGCGCCGCCGCCGCCGCGGCGTAAATTGTCGCCTCAAGCCGCTGTCCCTTGGCGGTGAGTCGGATCACACGAGCCCTTCCGTCGGCCGAATCGGGCACGCGCAACAGGTACCCGTGTCCTTCCAGGTGCCCAAGCAGGTCGTTGACCGACTGTTTCGTGATCCCCACCCGGTCTGCAAGCTGGCTTGGACGTACTCCTTCGAGGCCCGGATAGCGCCAGAGCCCGACGTGCGCTGCGCTCAGATCGTCGAATCCTGCTGCAACGACCCCCGCATACAGCTGATCACGGACCCACTGCCAAACGACACGGAGCATGGCGCCGACGTACGGGCTTCGCTCGCCGTCGGGGACGGAGGGATCGCTTGACACATTCGTAAGTTTACCATACGATCTCTAATCGTACGGATACCTGACTACCTCAATGGGGCAAGCTCCCTCTAGGAGGCGGACGAAGTGACAGCAGCGGTCGTCGACTCCCCCGAGAACGAACAGGCACCGGCGTGGTGGTTCCTCGACACCTTGGTCGTTGAGCACCGCTGCGCACCCGGAATGGACACCGTTGTCCTCGAGATGACCTTGCCGGTGGGCTCGGCGCCGCCGCTACACGTCCACGACGACCTCGACGACACCTGGTACATCCTCGAGGGCCAGATGGTGGTGCGCTGCGGCGACGACGAGCTGGTCGTCGGAGCCGGGCACTGGGTCTCCATGCCCCGCGGCGTTCCCCACACCTTCCGGGTGGTCGGTGATTGTGAGGCGCGGATTCTCCTGGTGCACGACAACGCCAGCTTCCGCGACCTCATTCGAGACCTCAGCAGTCCAGCCACGGCGCGTGTCGTTCCGACCCAGCCGCAGTTCCCGGCTATGGACGAGCTGGCGCGCATCGCCGTGTCACACGACCTCAGGCCGATTGGGCCCCCGATGAGCGTCGAAGAGAGCGACCGCGTGCGTGCCGCCGTCGGCTGACCGTTCGTCGCGAGTTTCGCGCCGGTTGCAAGTCATAGTGCCGGGTCGTCGGCCGCCTCCCCCGCAGCCTCCCTGAGGGGACCCGGAGCTCGGAGTCGGACTGGCCTCAGCCAGCCCCCTGCTGACCGCAGTTCGGCCACCGTTGGGCCCAGGGCTTCGCAACGCCGTCTCACCCATCTGCCGAACTCACCAAGGGCTGGGCACACCCGTCGGGACCCGGTCCCTGGAGGCGGCCGAGCAGCCAACCCGACCGGCGCGCTTCGACCTCTTAGCTGGTTCTCAACTTCCGCCGTCACACTGACGGTCCGGATGCGTCTGGATCCCGCGGTGGCCAAGGGCACCGTCCGACAGGACGACGAGAGGATCGGGATGCCACGCGCCCCGGCCACCGACGCGCTCGAATCCCTGTTCGACCGGGCCAAGAACGGCGACCGCGAGGCGCTCGAGGGACTGATCCGCCAGGAATGGCCGAGGGTGCACCGGATCGTGCATGCCGAAGTGCGTGACCGACCGGTCGCCGACGACTTGACGCAGGAGACCTTCGCACGGGTGCTCCCGCGGCTCTGCCAGCTCTCCGCCGAGGGCCCACTGCGCGCCTACCTCGACCAGGTCGCCCGGAACCTGGTCCGGGACCGGTGGCGGCGTCGCCGGTTGAGCGACGGTTCGCCGGTTCTCGACCGACCGTCCCACGAGCCCGGCCCCGAGGCCCAGGTGCTCGTCGCCCTCGACGGGGTCGCGGTGCGAGCGGCCCTGCACCGGCTCCCGCCCCACTACCGGTCCGTGCTGCGACTGCGCCTGGCCGAGGGGAGGACGAGTCCGGAGGTGGCGGTCGCCCTCGGGCGGAGCCCGGGGGCGGTCCGCCAGCTCCTGCACCGTGCCCTCGAGCAGCTCCGGGCCGAGTACCAGCGGGTGACGGGAGAGCCGCTCCCTCCGACCGGTGCGGGAGGGGGAGCCGATGACTGATCTCCTCCCGTTCGGCTCGCTCCCCGACCAGGCCACGGTGGCGGCGCTCGCCCTCGACGTCGCGCTCGAGCTCGCAGTCCCCCGGCGAGAGGGAGTGGCTGCCCCCGCCTCTCGGGACGAGCTGCTCGTGCTGTGCGAGGTGTTGCGTACCGTCCCGGCCGACGATTGGCAGCCAGCCGAGCACCCTCCGAAGGCAGCGCCGGCCACCCGCGGCCGACGGCGAGAAGCGTTGGTGGCGGCGGCAGCGGTCACCGTGGCGGCGACCGGCGGGCTGGCCCTCGGCTCGGCCCTGGGGACCTCGCCGGCCGGCGTCCCCGCAGCCGAGCTGCGAGCAGGCCTCCACCAGGGCTTGGTCCGACTGACCTCGGCATCGCCCCCGGCCGGCGTCCCCGCCGGCGGTGTCCTGTCGGACGTGGTCTGCACCGACATCTCGAACTGCCTCGGGCTCGTGGCCGGCCGAGGGGGCCCGCGCGTCGTGCGGAGCACGGACGGTGGTTCGCGATGGCAGCCGGCCGGCGGCACCCGTTCCGGTGTGCTGTCGGCCATCGCCTGCCCGACCGTGACCCGCTGCGTGACGGTCGGCTCGACAACGGGGCGCGGCACCGTGCTGAGGAGCACCGACGGGGGCCGCTCGTGGTCCTCGGAACCTGCCCCGGCGGGGGTCACCGCCCTCTCCGGCGTTGCCTGCCCGTCGACCACGCTCTGCTGGGCGGTCGGCGAAGGTGACCGAGGTCCGGCCGTCCTGACCTCGTCCGACGGCGGGTGGACGTGGACCACCCGCAGCGCCCCGGCCGGCATGCACACCGTCACGGTCGTCGGCTGCACTGCCACATGGGCCTGTGAGCTGGGTGGGAGCGTCGGTGGCCGGCCCGCCTTCGCCTCCACGGTCGACGCCGGTCGCACCTGGACCCTCGCCGCCGTCGATCCCCGGGGCCCGGTGGCGCCGCCGGGGGCGGTCGCCGCGCTGGCCTGCACGACCGACCTCCGATGCTGGGCCGCCGCCACGAGCACCCGGGGACGGGTGGCCGTGCTCGACATGACGGCCCCAGGGATCTGGGCGGTGGTGTCCGACCGACGCGTCCCCTCCGCCGGCGCCACGTTCGTAGAGGGCTCTGCCTGCGCCGGTTCGTGCGGTCAGGCATCGACGAACGTCGTACTGCGGCTGCTCGAAGGCAAGGGTGCCCGCGCCGGGCCGTCGGTCCGGCCGGCCGGCGTGAGCTGCCCGACGGCCCATGAATGCTGGGTGCTGCACTTCGTGGCGAGCGGGTTCTCCGCGACTGCACTGCCGACCGAACCGCCATCTGGTGGTCCGGGCAGGTCGGCGGCGGCGGGCAGTCCGGCAGCGGGCACGGCGGCGGCGGGCACGGCGGCGGCGGCGGCCGGCACGCCGAGAAGCCCGGGCGCGAGCGCAAAGAGCGTTCCCGGCGCAGGATAGGGAGGTGCCGAAGCCGAGCGCCGGCCTCCTCCTCTACCGGAGCCGGAGGCCCGGAGCGATCGAGGTGCTGCTCGTCCATCCCGGCGGCCCGATATGGGCCACACGTCGGGAAGGGGCCTGGTCGATCCCCAAGGGCGAGCTCGACCCGGGCGAGGAACCGGTCCTGGCCGCCGACCGGGAGTTCGCCGAGGAGCTCGGCACCGGCCCCCCGGCGGGGCCGAGGATCGACCTGGGCCAGGTCACCCAGGCCTCGCACAAGGTGGTGACGGCCTGGGCGGTGGAGGGCGACCTCGATCCGGCCACCGTGGTGAGCAACGTCTTCGAGATGGAATGGCCACCGCGCTCGGGCCGGCGGTCCACGTTCCCGGAGATCGACGAGGCGCGGTGGTTCCCGATCGAGGAGGCACGCCGCTTCATCAACCCGTCCCAGGCCGCGCTGCTCGAGCGGCTTCTCGACCACCTCACGACCGGCGGGGTGGGCCGGCGAATGTGACGGCGGGCGCACGGGAGGGCCGGCGACCGGCGGCTGGCGGGGTGGCCGGGCGCACGTGAGCGACGGTGCGGCCGGCCCGCAGACCTCAGGTCGTGTGGCCGCCCAGCGCGTCGGTGACGTCGCTCGGCGTGGTGTAGCTCTCGAGCACCATCAGCGTCTTGGTGCCGGTCACCCGCCCGCTGCGGCGCAGGCGGTTGATGGCCTCGCCGAGGCGGGCGACGTCGGGCACCTGCAGCCAGACGAGGGCATCGGGGTCGCCGGCGGTCACGAAGACCGACTGCACCTCGGGCATGGCGCCGGCCGTCGCCCGGATCTCGTCGAGGTCGGTGCTCCCGGCCACCCGGATCTCCGTGAAGGCCTGGATGGGACGGCCGGCCTTGGAGTGGTCGACCACCACCGTGTACCCGGCGATCACCCCCTCGCGCTCGAGCCGGTCGATGCGCCGTTTGACCGCCGAGGGCGAGAGGGCGACCCGTCCGGCGATGTCGCCCATGGTGCGCCGGGCGTTCTCGGCCAGGAGCTTGAGGATCTGGTGGTCGATCTCGTCGATCGTCCGGTCCGGCATGTGCCCACCGTAGTCATCGGCGCCCGGACGCACAATGATTGCGCCAAACGCGCCCTCAGGACCTTTCTGTTGCGCTGAATGGGGGCAAAAACGGCGAGTTCCACCTTCCTCCGGGCAATCGGGTGTTCAATCGCGTCATGAGTGTCGTCCTCGATCGAACGTCGGAGACGGTGCCAGTGGGCACCGAGCAGGTGGCCATCTGCAACGACCGGGCCACAGGGATGCGGGCGGTGATCGCCATCGACGACACCACCCTCGGCCCCGGACTGGGAGGCGTCCGTTGGATGCCCTACCCCGACCAGCAGGCCGCGGTGGCCGAGGCCCGCCGGCTGGCCCGGGGGATGACCCTCAAGAACGCGCTCGCCGGCATCCCCTACGGGGGCGCCAAGGCGGTCATCCTGCGTGACGACGACGGCGCCGACCGCCCGGCCGTCATGCACGCCTTCGGCCGGTTCGTCAAGCGCCTCGGCGGCGCCTACGTACCGGGGGTGGACATGGGCACCACCATCGAGGACCTCGCCGAGGTCGGCCGGGTCGCCCCGGACGTCTCCTGCGACCACGAGGACCCGTCCCCCTGGACGGCCCTCGGCGTCTTCGCCGGCATCCGGGCGGCGGTGGCCTGTCTCGATCACCCCGATCTGAAGGGCGTGCGAGTTGCGGTGCAGGGCGCCGGGCACGTGGGCTCGGCACTGGCCGGCCTCCTCGCCGTGGCCGGGGCCGACGTGGTGGTGGCCGACGTGGACGACCGCCGGGCCGAGCGCCTGGCGACCGAGGTCGGCGGCCGGCGGATCTCCACCGAGGAGGTGCTCACCTTCGAGTGCGACGTGCTGGCGCCGTGCGCCACCGCCCGGGTGATCGACCACGCGTCGCTCCGGCGCCTGTCGTGCCGGGTGATCGCCGGGGCCGCCAACGACGTGCTGGCCGACCGGTCCTGCGCCGCCGAGCTGGCCGCCCGGGACATCACCTACGTGCCCGACTTCCTGCTCAACGCCGGTGGGGTCGTCCAGATCCACGCCCTGCGGTCGCACTGGAGCACCGAACAGCTCCGCTGGGCGGTGCTCGGCATCGGCGACCGCGCCGGCCACGTGCTCGAACGGGCCGCCGCCTCGGGCCACCTGCCCGTCGAGGTGGCCGAGGACCTAGCGTCCGAGCGCCTCGGGCGGTCCGTGACCATCCCGGCCTGACGCCGTCATGGCCACGCCCTCTTTCCGGACTCGCCGGCGCCCTGGCAACGGAAGCGGCAAGATCGTGCGGTTGCCGACCGCCGCCGTGACCACCGGGCACCCCGGGGGTGGCCCCCGGGTCACCCTCGACGACAAGTACACCGCGGCCACCGGGCGCGTCCTCATGTCGGGGATCGAGGCCCTCGTGCGGACGGTGCTCGACCAACGGCGGCTCGACGCCGCCCGTGGGCTCGACACGGGCGCCTACGTGACGGGCTACGAGGGCTCCCCCCTGGGAGGCGTGGACCTCGAGATGCGCCGCGCCCGGACGTTCCTCGATGCCGAGGGCATCGTCTTCAAGGCGGCCCTCAACGAGGAGCTGGCCGCCACGGCCGTCGCCGGCACCCAGTTGCTCGGTGAGCTCCCCGGTCGGCGCCACCGCGCCGTGGCCGGCTTCTGGTACGGCAAGAACCCCGGCCTCGACCGGGCCGCGGACGCCATACGACACGGCAACCACTCGGGAACAGCCCCGCTCGGCGGCGCCGTGGCCTGGATCGGCGACGATCCCACCTGCAAGTCCTCCACCCTGCCGAGCTCGTGCGAGGCGATGGCGAGCAGCCTGGTCCTCCCGCTCCTCGCCCCCTCCTCGGTGGCCGAGATCCACCGGCTCGGGCTGCACGCGGTCGCCCTGTCGAGGTTCGCCGGCACCTGGACCGGGCTCAAGATCGTGGCCGACCTGGCCGACGGGAACGCCACCGTGACCCTCACCGACCCGGCGACGTTCGTCCCCGCGCCCGACCCGGCCCGGACGTTTCGCCCGGCCCGGCTCCTCGGCGCCTCGTCGCTGCGGGCGGAACAGGACCTGCTGGAGGCACGCCTCCCCCGGGTGGCCGAGTACGACGCGGCCGTCCTCCTGAACCACGTCGCCTTCGAGCCGTCCCGGCCCCGGCTGGGGGTGGTGGCCGCCGGTCTGGCCTACGCCTCGGTGCGCAGAGCCCTCGACGACCTCGGCCTCGACGACGACGGCCTCGAGGCGCTGGGGGTGCGACTGGTCAAGATCGCCATGCCCTGGCCGGTCGAGGCGCACCGCTGGCGACACCTCCTCGACGGGCTCGAGGAGGTGGTCGTGCTCGAGGACAAGGCGGCCTTCCTCGAGGGTGCGATCAAGCAGGCCCTCTACGGCCGGCCGCACCAACCGGTGGTGGTGGGCAAGGCCGACGAGAACGGGCACCCGCTCGTGCCGGCGCACGCCACCGTCGACGGCGACCTGGCCACCGCGGTCCTGGCGGCCCGGCTGGGCGACCGGCTGCCCGGCACCGCCCGGCGCCGCCTCGAGCGAATGCGCCGGCCGGAGCGGCTCACGCTCACCAGCGGTCCCCTGCCGTCTCGCATTCCCTACTTCTGCTCGGGCTGCCCGCACAACATCTCCACCCGTGCCGGGCAGGACCAGCTCGTCGGCATCGGGATCGGCTGCCACACCATGGTCGCCTTCGACCAGGAGGGCCGGGGCCACCAGGTGGGCATGACCCAGATGGGCGGTGAGGGCGCCCAGTGGAACGGCCTGTTCCCGTTCACCGACGACCGCCACTACTTCCAGAACCTGGGCGACGGCACCTTCTTCCACTCCGGTTCGCTGGCGGTGCGGGCCGCGGTGGCGGCCGGCGCCAACATCACCTACAAGCTCCTCTACAACCGGGCGGTGGCCATGACCGGCGGCCAGCACCCCGAGGGGGGGCTCGAGGTCCCCGACCTCACCCGCTGGCTGGCGATCGAGGGGGTGCGCAAGGTGGTCGTCACCACGCCCGATCCCTCGACCTACCGCGGCGTCGACCTCGACCCGATCGCCGAGGTCCGCCACCGTGACGAGCTCGAGGAGGTCCAGCGCGAGCTGGCGGCGCTCGAAGGGGTGACCGTCGTGCTCCACGACGACCGCTGCGCCGCCGAGGAGCGCCGGCTGGCCAAGCGCGGGGAGATCCCCCGCCCGGCCATGCGGCTGTGGATCAACCAGCGGGTGTGCGAGGGGTGCGGCGACTGCGGGCGCACGTCGACCTGCTTGTCGGTGGTGCCGGTGGAGACCGAGCTCGGCCGGAAGA
Source organism: Acidimicrobiaceae bacterium (assembly GCA_027315445.1). Classification (GTDB taxonomy): domain Bacteria; phylum Actinomycetota; class Acidimicrobiia; order Acidimicrobiales; family RAAP-2; genus DAHUYA01. The sequence continues at coordinate 9,863 of DAHUYA010000011.1, forward strand.
CCGCCATCCACCAGAGCTCGTGCAACCAGGACTACTCCTGCCTGCGCGGCGACTGCCCCTCCTTCGTGGCGGTCGTCCCCGGTCGCCCCGCCGGGCGCCGGCGACCGACGCTCCCCGAGCTGCCGGTCGGGTTGCCCCAGCCCTCACCGCGGGTCCCCGAGGGCGACCTGCTCGTCCGGATGCCCGGCATCGGGGGCACCGGGGTGGTGACCGCCTCGCGGATCCTGCAGATGGCGGCCCACCTCGACGGCCGGCACGCGGCCGGGGTGGAGCAGACCGGCCTGGCGCAGAAGGGCGGCCCGGTGATCTCCGACGTGCGCCTCTCGGACCGCCCGGTCGAGGCTGCCGCCCGGGCCGGGGCACGGTCGGTCGACGTCGTGCTGGGCTTCGACCTGCTCGGGGCGGCCAGCCCGGCCAACCTGGCGACCTGCGACCCGGAGCGGACGGTGGCCGTCGTCAACACCTCCCGGGTCGCCACGGCCGAGATGGTGAGGGACGTCGGGGTGTCCTTCCCACCCCCCGACTCGGTGACCCTCCGGATCGAGGCCGAGACCAGGAAGGGCGAGAACGCCTATCTCGACGCCGACTGGATCGCCGAGCGGATCGCCGACCACCTGGCCACCAACATGGTGCTGGTCGGCGCCGCCTTCCAGCACGGCTGCCTCCCGATCACCGCCGGCTCCCTCGAGGAGGCCCTCCGGCTGAACGGCACGGCGGTCGAGGCCAACCTGGCCGCGTTCCGATGGGGCCGGGCGGCCGTCGTCGACCCGGCAGCGGTTCGAGACCGCCTGGCACCCCCCGCACCCGCACCCGAGCCGCCGGTCCACCCGGGCGTCCGTGCGGCGATCGAGGCGGCCGACGGGCCGGCGCTGCCCGACGACCTCGGAGCGCTGCTGGCCGCCCGGGCCAGCGACCTCGTCGCCTACCAGGACCTCGCCTACGCCCGGCGATACCTGGCGGCGGTGCTCGAGGTGCTGGCCGCCGAGCGCGCCGCCCTCCCCGATCGGCCGCCCTCGGTCACCCCGGCCTACGCCGCCGGCCTCTACAAGCTGATGGCCTACAAGGACGAGTACGAGGTGGCCCGCCTCCACCTCGACCCGGTCGAACGGGACCGCCTCCGCGCCGAGTTCGGCGAAGGGGCCAGGACGAGGGTCATGTTGCACCCGCCGGTGCTGCGGGCCCTCGGGCTCCGGCGCAAGATCAGCCTCGGGCCGGCGACCGGGCCGGTGTTCGGGGTGCTGCGGCGGATGCGGCGGCTCCGCGGCACGCGCTGGGACCCCTTCGGTCGTACGGAGGTCCGCCGGATCGAGCGTGCCCTGGTGGAGGAGTACCGTGCCCTGCTCACCGGGGCCCTCACCCACCTCCGCCCGGACACGGTCGGGGAGGTGGCCGCGCTGGCCGGCCTGCCCGACGTGGTCCGCGGCTACGAGTCGGTGAAGCTGGCCGGCGTCGAGCGCTTCCGGCGCGAGGCGGCCTCCGGCCTGGCGGCCCTGTCGGCCCCCGCCGATCGGCAGCGGACCGCCTAGGCCTGGGCCTGGGCAGCGGGTCGGCCCCCCGGTGCCCGCCGGCGCCGGGCGCCGGGGTCGGCGCCCCGGCTCAGTACCTGGCCAGCGCCGTCACGAACCCGTTCCCCGGCGACCCGAGCCCGGTCATGTTGTCGTACCCGGGGGCGGTGACCAGTGTGTTCGGCCGGCTGGCGCAGTTGCCCGCGCCGTTGCAGTACGTCTCGGTGCCCTCGTAGGTGATGACCCGGGTCGACACCAGGTAGCCGTTGCTGGGGTCGACCAGGTTGGCGTAGTCCACCCGGCTCTGGGCCTGGTTGCCTCCCGGCACCACGTCGTCGACGGCCGAGGGATCGGCCGTCGACAGCTTGTAGAGCAGCGGGTTGAGGAACCCGAGCGAGGTGCCCGACGCCTGGTCGGCCAGGGCGATCATGCCGGCCAGCAACGGCGAGGCCAGGCTCGTCCCGCCGTAGCGGGTGGTCCGGTAGTGGACGCCGTCGGGGAAGGTCTGGGTCTGGCCCATGAGGATCCCGGTCGAGGGGTCGGCGTCCATCGAGATGTCGGGCTCCACCCGCATCGGCGTCGGGCCGACCAGCGGGGCGTTCTCGGTCGACATGGAGGCGGGCACGATGCCGACCTGGTACCACGGTTGCGCGTAGGAGTAGCTCGTGCCGCCGCCGGAACCGCCGTCGAAGGTCAGGGGCAGCCACGTCTTGATGGTCGCGTTGGAGCAACCGGGGAGCACACCGAAGAGCGTCCTGGTGCACAGGAAGCTGTGGTAGGTCGACCAGCCCAGCTCGCCCAGCCGCTGCCCGGCCGCGCCGACCTGCAGGGTCGTGCCGCCGACGGCGGTCGCGTAGGGGCTCGACGGCGGGTAGTCGGCCGCCGTCACGCCGAGGGTGCTGAACTCGTCGCCGCCGTCCCCGCTCGCGAACAGGACGCTGACGCCGGTGCCGGCCGCCATCAGCAGCACGTTGTCGAACGACGCCCGAGTGGCCGGGGGGTCGAGCAGGTCGCCGCCGGAGTCGCCCCACGAGTCCGTGACCACCTGGGCCAGGTGGTGGTCCACCACCTCGGCCAC
>DAHUYA010000045.1 GCA_027315445.1 Acidimicrobiaceae bacterium
CGAGCGGGTGTGGCGACGTGGTCCCCACGACGACGTCGGCACCGGAGGGACATCTCCACTCCGCCCGACGATCAGCGGCGCCGAAGCGAAGGGTCCGAGAGGGCGGGAGGCGTCCAACCGGCGTCGGCCGACGACAGGTTCTTCCCGGGCGGCACGATCCGGTCGATCTCGTCGAGGACGTCGACGTCGAGGTGCACGTCCGCCGCCTCGAGCTGGGTCTCGAGCTGCTCCGTCGTGCGCGGCCCGATGATGGCGGCGGTGACCGCCGGATGGCGGAGCACGAAGGCCAGCGCCAGGTGCACCAGGCTGACCCCCGTCCGCTCGGCCAGCTGCGCCAGGTCCTCCACCGCGTCGAGCTTGCGCTGGGTGCCCGGGAGCGACATGTCGTAGCGCTGCGGGATGCGCCGGGCCCGGTGGCTGAGCGGGATGTCCTGGCCCTTGCGGAAGCGTCCGGTCAGCCATCCCCCGGCCAGCGGGCTCCACGGGATCACCCCCATGCCGTAGCGCCGGCAGGTCGGTAGCACCTCGGCCTCGACCCCGCGCACCAGGATCGAGTACGGGGGCTGCTCGCAGACGAAGCGCTCACGGCCCCGCCGCTCGGCCACCCATTGGGCCTCCACGATGTCCGAAGGCGGGAAGGTGGAGCTCCCGAGGTAGCGCACCTTCCCCTGGCGCACCAGGTCGGTCAGCGCGCCGAGCGTCTCGTCGAGGTCGCAGTCCGGGTCCGGGCGGTGGATCTGGTAGAGGTCGATCCAGTCGGTGCCGAGCCGCCGGAGGCTGTTCTCGCACTCGCGGACGATCCAACGCCTCGAGTTGCCCTGCGCGTTGGGGTCCCTGCCCATGGTCCCGTGCACCTTGGTGGCCAGCACGACGTCGTCCCGCCGGCCCTGCAGCGCCTTGCCGACGATCTCCTCCGACTCGCCGGCCGAGTAGACGTCGGCGGTGTCGATGAAGTTGATCCCGGCGTCGAGGGCCCGGTGGACGATCTTCACGCAGTCGTCGTGGTCCGGGTTGCCCCAGGCGCCGAACATCATCGCCCCGAGGCAGAGCGGGCTGACCTTCACACCGGTGCGGCCGAGAGTGCGGTGCTCCATGCATGGCACCCTAACCGTGCGCCCGGGGTCCGGCACTCGACCGGCGACCGGCGACCGCCGCCGCGTCGGCAGGTCCGGGCGGGGGGCGGCCGTCCTCCCCGGACTTTCCCTCCCCGGACTTGTCGGTCTCAGTCCCGGAACTTGGGGATGACCTCGGTGCCCATGAGCTCGATGGTCCGCATGACGGACTCGTGGGGGATCTTGTAGGGGTTCACCAGGCACAGCAGCAGGTCGATGCCCGCTTCCTGGTAGCGCCGGCAGGCCTCGATGCACTCCTCGGGCGTCCCGAGCACGCAGGCATGGGCGTCCATCAGGTACTCGAGGCTGAGGAGGTCGAGGGCACCGCTCTGGTCGTGGGCGTGCATGTCGGCGGCATAGGAGTAGTTGCCGAGCTCCTGGTTGCGTTCGGCCATCCACTCGGTGAGGGTCCCGATCTGGCGGGCTCCGACCTTGGGGTACCACTCGAACGACTCCCGGGCGGTGGCCACCGCCTCGGCGGTCGACTCGGCGCAGACCGCCATCGTGAAGGTGGCCGCCGCGTCGTGGACGTAGGCACCGATCGGCTGGGTGCAACCCCGCACCGCCTGGCGGTAGACGTCGACCTTGGTCTTCACCTCCTCGGGCGAAACGCCGACCGCGAAGGAGCACAGCCCCAGCCCGAGCTCACCGACTTGGCGGTGGCCCTCCTCGCTGGTGGTGGCGCCCCACAGCGGCGGGTGCGGCTTCTGGACCGGCTTGGGTTGCACCCGGCGGCGCGGCATCTGCCAGAAGCGGCCCTCGAACTCGTACTCCTCGTTGGTCCAGCAGCCGACCACGTGGCCGATCGCCTCCTGCCACATCGCCCGGGTCTCCGCCGGGTCGATGCCGAACCCCTCGAGCTCGGCGCGGGTGGCCGACCGTCCGGTCCCGAGGTCGACCCGGCCGTTCGAGATCAGGTCGAGCACGGCCACCGACTCGGCGGTGCGCACCGGGTGGTTGTAGGGCTTGGGCATCAGGCGCACCCCGTAGCCGAGCCGGATCCGATCGGTGCGGGCCGCGATCGCCCCGTAGAGCACCTCGGGGTTCGAGCAGTGCGAGTACTCCTCGAGGAAGTGGTGCTCGACCGTCCAGAACGCGTCCCACCCGAACCGGTCACCGGCGATCGCCTGCTCGAGGGTGTGCTGGTAGGCGAGGCGCTCGCTGTCGGCCGTCCACGGCCGGGCCACCGGGATCTCGTAGAAGAGGGCGAATTTCACTGTCTGGTCCTTTCGCTCGTGGGACGGTCGACGACGTGGTCTCAGGCGGCGGGCCCCAGGCCCGCCACCAGATGGGCGGCGACGAAGGCGTGCACGGCCGCGGGGTCGTCGCCCTCGAAGGTGGCCGTGGGCAGCTCCGCGAACGACAGCAGCACGCGAACGATCCACTCGGCGGCCTGGCGGTGGTCGAGCCCGGGGCGAACTTCACCGCGGTCCTCCGCCTCGGCCAGCAGTGGCAGCCAGAATTCGATCCACTCACCGACCAGCCGGTCGATCCTCGCCGTGAGCACGGCGGCCAGCGCCGTTTCCTCCTCCACTGGCAGGCGCAGGGTGAGCGGGGAGCCGCCGAGGTGCCTGCGGATGAAGACCGCCGCCTCGCCCACCTGGGCGTCGAGGGTGGGTCGCTGACGCACCGGGATGGCGCTGCTGGCGACGAACCGCGAGGCCACCCGGGTCAGCACGGCGTCGAGCAGGCTGGCCCGGCCGGCGAAGTGGAGGTAGAGGGCGCCCCGGGAGAGCCCGGCGGCACGGGCCACCTCGGCCATCGTCACCCGCCGCAGTCCCTGACGGGCGATGCACCGCTCGGCGGCGTCGAGGATCCGCTGGCTGGTCGGCGAGCCGTCGGTCCCGGGCACCGTCCCGGGCGCCACCGCGGCGGCCACCCGGGCCGCGGCGGTGGTGACGCCCGGAGGACTGGACATCTGAACAGCTTCTATCATCCTGTTCAGTCCGGCAACCGGTCCGGAAGGGAGGGGATGCGCGGTGCGCGGTCTGCAGGGGAAGGTCGTCATCGTCACCGGCGCCGCCTCGGGGATCGGGTGGGCCACCACGGAGCGGCTGGCGGCCGAGGGCGCCCGGGTCCTCGCCGCCGATCTGGCACCACCCGCCGGCCCGGCAGAGGGCACACCCGCCACGACCGATGGCCGAGCCCCAAATGACGTCCACTGGACGACGGTCGACGTGACCGACGAGGCACAGGTGGCGTCCATGGTCGCCGAGGCGGTCCGGTTCGGGGGTCGGCTGCACGGCGTCGTGCACGCCGCCGGGGTGGCCGGCGGGGGCGCCGTCCATCAGCTGGACCTCGAGGAGTGGCAGCGGGTGGTGGGCACCAACCTGACCGGCACCTTCCTGGTGGCCAAGCACGTCGTGGGCCGTCTGCTCGAGCAGGAGGCGGTCGACGGGTGCAGGGGGGCAGTGGTCAACCTGGCCAGCATCGAGGGGCTCGAGGGCACGGCCGGGGGCAGCGCCTACTGCGCCTCCAAGGGAGGGGTGGTCCTCCTCACCAAGAGCATGGCCATCGACTACGGCGCGCTCGGGATCCGGGTCAACGCCATCTGCCCGGGCTTCATCGAGACGCCGATGACGGCCGGCATCTTCGGGCTCCCCGGCATGGAGGAGGCCCGACGGGACCTGGTCGAGGAGCACAAGCTCCGGCGGATGGGCCGGCCCGAGGAGATCGCGGCCACCGCCGCCTACCTCCTCTCCGACGACGCCTCCTTCGTCACCGGCCACACCCTCACCGTCGACGGGGGTTACACGGCCGGTCGCGACCACGGGGTGACCGGGCTCCTCGGCCTGCGCGACACCTGACCTCGGGCCGGCCCTCCGCGCCTCCCCCTGCCCCTTCACGCGGCGACGGACCGTGCCTTCGTTCCGCGCCCCCTCCTTCCGGCTTCCGGGAACCGCCCGCGCCGGCGCCGCCTGCGGGCGGCCCTGGCGTCGTGCGACGGATATGGGCAGCCGGGGGGGCACACAGCACGCGGAGGGCCCGATCGGCGGTACGGACCTCGCCAGGTCACCATGGCCACCCGAGGGTGAGGTCGCCGCGGGGTCAGACCTCGAGCACCCGCGAGGTGGCGAGGATGCGGCCGGCCGCGTCACGGGCGGACGCCGCCACATAGGCCGGATTGCCGGTCACGGGAATCGCCGTCTCGAAGCCCGTCTTCTGGGCGGCGCCGACCGTCGACAACCCGGTGCGATGGCGACCTCCGAGCACCTCCCAGCTCACCGTGTCGGTCGAGCCGTTCCAGCTGGCGTAGACCGTCACCGCACCTCCGTCGCGCCGCGCCGCCACCGCCGGCGCCTCGGTCGGGGTCCCGACCCAGGGGAAGCGGAGCGCGCGGTACGACTGGCCGTGCTCGAAGCGTGCGTCGACGACCGTCGTGCCGTCGGCCCGGTACTCGGTGTAGTACGGCTCCGCCCCCCAGCCCACCAGCACGTCGCCGTTCGCCAGGACCTGCACGCTGCCCTGACTGCCCGCGAGCAGGGACTTGCGGGGGTGCAGGTACTGGCGGACCAGGCCCACCTTCTTGGCCGTCTCGTCGACTGCCAGCACCAACCCTCGGGACTGCTTCGCCTCGGGCGGGTCACCCTCGTCGTCGAACAACGTCATCGTGCCGTCAGGGTGGGCGCGGGCGTCGTGCTGCCAGGCGAAGCGCACCCCTGGGCCGAGTGTGAAGTCGCTCTTCTTGCCCCCGAGTCGCCACAGGATGGCGCCGGTCGCGGGGTCCACCTTGTAGACCGCCCAGGTGTTGCGGGCCGACACCAGCAGCGTCCCGTCGGCCATGAAGTCGATCGAGTTGAGATGCACCGGGTCGTAGGGCGCCTTGCTGTGGGCGCTGTAGGCCTGCTGCGACTCGGTCACCTCGATGTGGTCGGCGCTGTGCCAGTCGAAGACCAGGGCTCCGGTGGCCAGGTCCACGCCCTGTATCGTGGCGTCGAGGGCCGTCCCCTTCGTGGGGCCTCCCACCGCACGCAGGTCGGTCGTGAACGGCCGGTAGGCGGTGAAGTAGGCCACCCCGTCCCCCGAGATGATGAATTCGTGCAGGTCGGCCGCCAGGCCGTTGTGCGCCTTGACCGTCATCACGTGCCGGTAGGACCCGTCGACCACGGTGTACTCCCCCGAGATACCGACCCCGTAGTGGGTGATCTCCCCCTGCCACCAGGTGAGCACCGGCCGGCCCTCGAAGCGTTGCACCCGGAGGTTGGTCGCGGCGCGGGCTACCGGCTGGATCCACACCGGTTGGCCGGCATCGTCGACCAGCATCGGGCCGCCTGGTGTCGCGCACACGTAGCCAGCCCCGGGCGCCCCGGCCGGGCCGAGCTGGCTGATCAGCGGAGGGGTGAGATCCGGGCGCGACAGGTAGCGAGCGGTGCCCCGGGCGGCGCCGGGGGTCGACACGGGAGACGACCCGCAGGAAGCGAGCGCCAGGGCGCCGACCGTCCCGGTGCCAAGCACCAGGATTTGCCGGCGGCTGATCCTGGGGACCCTGCCCGAGGCCGGGTCAGGTTCAGGAGGCGAGTCCACCCGGTGCGCCGGAGATCGTGACCGGCACCACCCGGCCCCCGCGCGATCTGCGGGCCGGCGGACGTCGCGAGACGAGCTTGGCGGCCGTCCCCGCCGACGCCCCTACTTCCGGCGCCGCTTGATCCTGCTGAGCCGGGTTCGAGCCCGTCGGTGTCGCCGAGGAGGGGGGCGCTGCGACCTCGGCACGGGCGGGTGCAGCCCGGTCACGCCCGGGCCGCAAACGGCTCTGCTCCTCCTCGCCCGGCCCTTCGGCCACGTCGGCGGTGATCCGCAGGTCAGACCAGTTCGCCCACTGGGAGCGCCCGCCGGCTCGCCGGACGGCTTGCTCCACCGCCACCAGGGTGGCGAATCCGTCGCTCCCCCGAACTTCGAGTCCCCCCACGTCCACCAGGACGTCGAGGTGGCCGTCGCCCAGCAGCTCCTCCATGACGCCGAGCACGCTGTGTCCCGTCTGGTGGTCCAGCGTCCCCCGCAGGCGCACGGAGGTCGGACGGCGGGCCACGTCCACCCACAGCTCGAGGACCGGGTCCATCTTCCAGGAAACGTCCAGGTGGTGGCCGCTGAGGTCGCCGCTGTCCCATGCAGCCCTCTTGCCGTCCATGGTCGCTCCTCCCAACGGCCAATGTGCCGTGGTCCCCACCACGGGGCCGGTGCGGATGCCCGCCGCCGGGTGATCCTCAGCCAAGCCGGGGGGGAGGGCGGCGAGAATCACCCGGCGTCGGTCGTCCGGCGCCTTCTCACAGGAGTCCCACGGACGTCTGCACCACCCATTGTCGGGTGCGAGACGCCGTCGCAACAGGGCCCAAGGTCCCAATCACGCGTGGTCGGGCGCGTTGGGAGCGAACAACGTCGGCGGCACGGCAACCTCTCAGCGTGAGTCGCTCTCGATCGCAAGGTGATCCAGCGGCGTGACGCTCAGCAGCGGGAGAAAGAGCTGGATATTCTTCGGGCGCGGGGGTCGCGCGGAAGGCGAACCAATGTCGGATGGCGGGTTGGCGGAAGGCAGGCCGGGCCCGGGCGGGGTCCCGGCCGCATCGGGCAATGGGCGACAGGTGGCGCCGGAGGACGAGCTCCAACTCGTGGCCACCCTGATCGCCGACGCCGCGCTCCGCCTCCACCCCGACGGGCCCGGGAACGGCTCGAACGGTGACCTGCCCACCGCCCGCCTGCTGCTGGACCGGGCGGCGCAGCGTGTGACCCGCCTGGCGCTCTCACAGCGCCTCGCTGCTCGGAGCAGCGAGCCGTTGCTGCGGCAGCTGCAGCGGCTCGCCGACGAGCTCGGACGCCTGGCCGCCGCTGACGTCGACGGCCGTCGACACCTGCTCCAGGAGGCGGCCGTGCACCTCGACGGTGCCCGACGGGCGCTCGCCGAGTCAGGCGTCGTCGGCCTGGCCCCCACCCCCACCCCTGAGCGGGAGCCCCCCCGAACCGGCCCCTTCGAGACGGACCTGTCGCAATCGCTGTCCTCGGAGGCGTGAACGGCCGCATGTCGGCCACCGACCGCCGCACCCACGCCCGACCGGTCGCCCGGAGCAGCTGCCCGAGCCGACGGGCCGGTTGACGCCCGGCTTCGGGGGTATCGTCCGACAGGCGGCCGTGCAGAGGGGGAGGAGCCGGGATGGGCATCGGTGAGTGGCCGGTCCTGCGTCAGGTGACCGGCACCGACACGACGGGTCGGGGCCGGGCGGTGAAGAGCCGCCGGACCGACGGGCTCAGGTCTCGGATCGCCGACGCCGACCAGGTGGTCAAGTCGGTGTGCCCCTACTGCGCCGTCGGCTGCGGCCAGAACGTCTACGTCCGCAACGGGCGGGTCGTGCAGATCGAAGGGGACCCCGATTCCCCGATCTCCCGTGGCCGTCTGTGCCCCAAGGGCTCGGCGAGCCTCCAGCTGACCACCGGGGAGGCGCGCCGTTTCGAGGTCCTCCACCGACGCCCCCACGCCGCCGACTGGGAGGTCCTCGACCTCGGCACCGCCATGGACGTGCTGGCCGACCGGGTCATCGAGACCCGCCGCCGGTACTGGCAGTGGGAGCACGGCGGCAAGCGGGTCCGGCGCACCATGGGGATCGCCAGCCTGGGCGGGGCCACGCTCGACAACGAAGAGAACTACCTCATGAAGAAGCTGTACACGGCGCTCGGGGCGATCCAGATCGAGAACCAGGCCCGCATATGACATTCCTCCACCGTCCCCAGTTTGGGGACTTCGTTCGGTAGAGGAGGGGCAACCACCTTTCAGCAGGACCTGCAGAACGCCGACTGCATCCTGATCGAAGGGTCCAACATGGCCGAGTGCCACCCGGTCGGCTTCCAGTGGGTGATGGAAGCCAAAGCTCGCGGCGCCACCGTGATCCACGTCGACCCCCGGTACACCCGGACCAGCGCCCTGTGCGACATCCACGTGCCCATCCGGGTCGGCAGCGACATCGCCTTCCTCGGCGGGATCATCAACTACGTCATCGAGCACGAGGCCTACTTCCGGGACTACGTGGTCGCCTTCACCAACGGGCCGTCCATCGTGACCGAGGAGTACCGGGACACAGAGGACCTCGACGGCGTCTTCTCGGGCCTCGATCCCGAGCGGCGGCGCTACGACCCGCACAGCTGGCAGTGCGAGGGCGTCCCGGTGACGGCCGCCCCCGGCCAAGGTGAGCAGGAGACGGACACGCCCACGGGACAACGTGCGGCGGCCGATCGCACCGTGACGCCGGCGGCGGCCGATGGCACCGTGACGCCGGCGGCGGCCGATTGCGACGAGACACTCGAGCACCCGCGCTGTGTCTTCCAGATCGTCAAGCGGCACTTCGCCCGCTACACCCCGGAGATGGTGGAGCAGGTTTGCGGTGTCCCGCGGGAGCTGTTCCTCGCGGTCTGCCGGGCCATGGCGGAGAACTCCGGGCGAGAGCGCACGACGGCCATCGCCTACGCGGTGGGCTGGACCCAGCACAGCGTCGGTGTGCAGTACATCCGGACGGCGGCCATCCTGCAGCTGCTGCTGGGCAACATCGGGCGCCCAGGCGGCGGGATCCTGGCATTGCGCGGGCACGCCAGCATCCAGGGGTCGACCGACATCCCGACGCTCTACAACCTGCTTCCTGGCTACCTCCCGATGCCGCAAGCCCAACGTGACCAGGACCTCGAGGCATTCGTCGCCGCTGCCTCGGCCGAGAAGGGCATTTGGGGAGACGCTCGGTCGTTCGTGGTCAGCCTCCTCAAGGCGTGGTGGGGCTCGCACGCCACGGAGGAGAACGCCTACTGCTTCGACTACCTCCCCCGGCTGACCGGCGGCCACAGCACCTACGAGACGGTGATGACCCAGCTCGACGGGGAGTGCAAAGGCTACTTCCTGGTCGGCGAGAACCCGGCCGTAGGCTCGGCCAACGCCAAGATGCAGCGCTTGGGGATGGCCAACCTCGATTGGCTCGTGGTCCGCGACTTCTCGTTGATCGAGTCGGCCACCTGGTGGAAAGACGGGCCAGAGATCGAGACCGGGGAGATGCGGACCGAGGACATCGCCACCGAGGTCTTCTTCTTCCCCGCGGCCGCCCACACCGAGAAGAACGGGAGCTTCACCAACACCCAGCGGATGCTCCAGTGGCACCACGCCGCCGTCGAGCCGGCCGGGGACGCCCGCAGCGACCTGTGGTTCTACTACCACCTCGGCCGCATCATCCGTGAGAAGCTCTCCGGCTCCACCGACGAGATGGACCGCCCGCTCCTCGACCTGCAATGGGAGTACCCGACCGAGGGCCCCGCCGGCGAGCCATCGGCCGAGGCCGTGCTCGCCGAGATCAACGGTTGGGACGCCGAAGGACGGCCGCTCGTCTCGTTCAAGAACCTGCGGGACGACGGGTCGACCGCCTGTGGCTGCTGGATCTACTGCGGCGTCCACGCCGACGGGGTCAACCAGGCCGCCCGTCGAAAGCCCGGGAGCGAGCAGAGCTGGGTGGCCCCCGAATGGGGCTGGGCCTGGCCGGCCAACCGGCGGATCCTCTACAACCGGGCCTCGGCCGATCGCCAGGGCCGACCCTGGAGCGAGCGCAAGGCCTACGTCTGGTGGGACGAGCAGGAGGCCAAGTGGGTCGGCCACGACATCGCGGACTTCGACCCGTCGAGGCCGCCTTGGCACCGCCCGCCTGCCGACGCCAAGGGCGCCGAGGCGCTGGCCGGGGACGACGCCTTCATCATGCAGGCCGACGGCAAGGGATGGCTGTACGTGCCGACCGGGCTCGCCGACGGGCCCCTCCCCGCCCACTACGAACCGCAGGACTCGCCCTTCCCCAACCTGCTCTACCCGCACCAACAGCGGAACCCCGTCCGTGAGGTCTTCCCGCGCCGGCACAACCGCTACCACCCTGACCCCGACACCGACGGGTCGGAGGTCTTCCCCTACATGCTCACGACCTATCGGCTCACCGAGCACCACACGGCGGGCGGGATGTCACGGTGGCTTCCCTACCTGTCGGAGCTGCAGCCGGAGATGTTCTGCGAGATCTCCCCGGAGCTGGCCGAGGAGCGCGGCCTCGAGCACAACGGCTGGGCGACCATCGTCACGGCCCGCGGCGCCATCGAGGCGCGGGTCATGGTCACGGACCGGGTGCCCCCGATCGTGGTGCAGGGGCGGGTCCTGCACCAGATCGGCCTCCCCTACCACTGGGGCCCGAACGGGTACACCCGGGGTGACGCAGCCAACGAGCTGGCCCACATCTCGCTCGACCCGAACTCCCACATCCCGGAGGTCAAGGCCATGACCGGGGACATCCGGCCCGGTCGGCGCCCCCGGGGGCCTGCGCTCAACGCGCTCCTCGAGGACTACGTCCGCCGGGCCGGCATCACCCCCGACACCGGTACGGAGGTGCGCAGTGGCGCCTAACCCGTTCCGGTCGCTGCTCGAGGACACCGACCCGGCCACCGCCAGCGGGTACGTGGACCCTCCCCCTCGGATGGGCTTCTTCACCGACACTTCGATCTGCATCGGCTGCAAGGCCTGCGAGGTGGCCTGCAAGGAGTGGAACCACGTCCCTGCAGGCAGTCTCCGGTACACCGGGATGTCGTACGACAACACGATGGGGCTGGGAGCGGACACCTGGCGGCACGTGGCCTTCATCGAGCAACGCAAGCCCCCGGCGGGCCGGTTGCCCGAGCGGGCGGGCACGGACGGTTCGGACGGCATCCGCTGGCTGATGGCTTCGGACGTCTGCAAGCACTGCACCCACGCCGCCTGCCTCGACGTGTGCCCCACCGGGGCGCTGTTCCGCACCGAGTTCGGCACGGTGGTCGTGCAGCAGGACATCTGCAACGGCTGCGGCTACTGCATCCCCGCCTGCCCCTACGGGGTGATCGACCAGCGCCGCGGAGACGGGCGGGCGTGGAAGTGCACCCTCTGCTACGACCGGATCGGCGTGGGCGCGGAACCGGCCTGTGCCAAGGCCTGTCCGACCGACTCGATCCAGTTCGGCGTGGTCAACGAGCTCCGCCAGCGGGCTGATCGGCGCCTCGCCCAGCTCCACGACGCCGGGGTGCTCGACGCCCGGCTGTACGGGAGGGACCCTGGCGACGGCGTCGGTGGCAACGGCGCCTTCTTCCTGCTGCTCGACGAGCCGGAGGTGTACGGGCTCCCGCCCGACCCGATCGTCACCACCCGCGACCTGCCGGCGATGTGGCGGCGGGTCGCCACCGCGGCCGCCCTGCTGGCCGGCACGGTAGCCCTCTCCTTCTTCAGGAGGGAACGATGAACGGGGATCCCGAGGGCAACCGCAGAGCCCGCCGCGGCAGGGGGGGCGAGCGGGCGATGGTGCCCGAGGCCACGTTCGGCTCCTACTACGGCCAGCCGATCCTCACCCGACCGGTCTGGAGGGCGCCGGACATCGCCGGGTACTTCTTCCTCGGCGGCCTGGGCGGCGCCGCCTCGGTCATCGCCGCGGGTGCCCACCTGACCGGGCGACCCCGGCTGTCGAGAGCCTCCAAGGTCGCCGCCGCCGCCGCCGGGGCCCTCTCCACCCTGGCGTTGATCCACGACCTCGGCCGCCGGAGCCGGTTCCTCAACATGCTCCGGACCTTCAAGCCGACCTCGCCGATGAGCGTGGGGTCGTGGGTGCTGGCGTCCTACGCACCGGCCGCCACGGTCGCCGCCGCCGCCGAACTGACCGGGATCGCCCCCGCCCTCGGCACACTGGCCACGGCCGGCGCCGCCGCCCTCGGCCCGCTGCTCGCCACCTACACGGGTGCCCTGCTCGCCAATACCGCCGTCCCCGCCTGGCACGACGGGCACCGCGAGATGCCATTCGTGTTCGCCGCCTCCGCGGTGGCATCGGCCGCCGGCCTGGGGCTGGTGGCCGCACCCGTGGCCGAGTGCGCTCCGGTACGCCTGCTCGGGGCCCTCGGTGGCGCCGCCGAGCTGGGCAGCGAGCGTCTGATGGAGGCACGGATGGGTCTGCCGGGGGAGGCTTTAGGGCAGGGCCGGGCATTGCGCTACCGCAG
>DAHUYA010000052.1 GCA_027315445.1 Acidimicrobiaceae bacterium
GTCGTCTCGCCTTCGATAGCCACCTCCGGTCGGAAGCTCGCGGGTCGAGCGCTGCGAGACGTCGGAGCGATGAGGACTACAGAGCGAGGCAACAGGGCGTCAGCCTGCACCACGACACCGAAGCGCCTTCCTTGCTGATCATCGCCAACCCGACGGGGTGGGCGCAGCTCGTAGATATCACCCCTCTGCACGTAGGCTCTCCATGAGAGAGGCCACTTCCTGCATCTCGCGGCGATCTGCTTCATCAGCCTCTAGCGTTGCCACCTCAGTCCGGAGTGTCTCGCGTCGTCTGAGGGCAGCGGCGGCATCAAGGATGGACTTGCGGATGGCTTCCGACCGACTCATGCCCGACGCCTCTAGCGTCCGGAGCGCCCGCTGCACGTCATCGTCCAACCGGACCGATACTGCCTGCGTCATGGTGACACTGTATCACAAAGTGTATGACACTGACGGGTGGAGGCGACGATGTCCTATTCAAACCTCGCTGACCTGCGGGAACGGATTCTTGGCCTTCAGCTGAGCTGACTTCGCGGCGGTCCTCAGTAGCTCGCGGGCTGAGGCGATCGGTGACGAACGACTCGTCGCCGGATCACGAAGGTGGACGCTGGCCCGGTATCGTCCTCAGACAGCACTTCGGTCAGAGGATGGGACAGTTAGATGGACAAAGTACCGGGTCGACAAGCTATACTGGCATCGTGTCCGCTCGACGGTACGAAGCCACCCATCCCTGGATCAACTTTCAGGCCACCGACATCAATCGAGTTCCGCCCAACGACTGGATGTTCTTGGGCGAGGCCAAGTCGAAGTGCGAGCATCTCGCTGGTGCTCCCCTGAAGCCGGCAGTCGCCCGGGAGCTCTACCGCGTCACGCTGGTCAAGGGCGCGCTGGCCACCACGGCGATCGAAGGCAACACGTTGACCGAGGACCAGGCCAACGGAATCCTGGACGGAACGTACACTGCACCACCCTCGCGTCAATACCAGGAACAGGAGGTCCGCAATGTGCTCGAGGCCCTCCAGGGACTGAGCGACCAGATCGTTCGAGGTGAGCGGATCAAGCTGACCACCCAGCTCGTCAAGGATTTCAATCACCAAGTGCTCAAGGGCCTGCCGCTGGACGACCATGTGGAGCCCGGCGTCATCCGGAAGGACTCGGTCGGCGTCGGGAACTACCGCGGTGCGCCTGCCGAGGACTGCGAGTACCTGCTCGACCGCCTGGTCAGGTGGCTCAACAGCTCGACGTTCGAGAACGACGATCCCGAGTTGCGGTTCGCCGTCATCGTGGCGAAGGCGGTCTACGCCCATCTATACCTCGCGTGGATCCACCCGTTCGGGGACGGCAACGGTCGCACCGCCCGGCTGGTGGAGTTCGCAGTCCTCGCCGACTGCGGCATGGTGCCTATGCCGGCCGCGCACCTGTTATCGAACCATTACAACCTCACGCGGGACCACTACTACCGCGAACTGGCCAGAGCCAGCACCAGCGGAGGCGACACGCTGCCGTTCCTCGTGTACGCCATCACCGGGTTCATCGACGGCATCCGGGAAGCCATCGACATGGTCCGTCACCGGCAGATGCAGGTGGCATGGGTCAATTTCGTGCATGAGCAATTCTCGAAGGAGCCAAACACCAAAGCGACGGACCGCCAGCGGTCGCTCGTCCTCGCCATGCCGATGGAGGGGACGATCCTGCGGAGCGATCTCGCCGGGCTGACCCCGAAGCTGGCCCAGCTCTACGCGAGTGCCGGACCACGCACGATGTCGCGCGACCTTAATCACCTGACCAACATTGGGCTACTGCGGCGACGTGGTGGTCGCGGGTACGAAGCGTGCTCCGATGTTGTGCTCGCCTTCCTGCCTCCGATGGCGGACTCCTCGGGCGATACGGCGGCGTTACGCGAAACAGGCATGAAGCAACCTGAGGCCACATGACGATCGTGGCAAACACCCAGGCAGACAGCCCGAATCCGCTCCAGGATTCCGTTGACATTTCGTTGACAAGCCGCCCTGTCAACGCATCCAGCTGCAGCCCAATAAGCCGCTGACCTGGGCTTTCCGGTGGAGACGATGGGACTCGAACCCACGACCCCCTGCTTGCAAAGCAGGTGCTCTACCAGCTGAGCTACGTCCCCCGGGAATTGCTCGGCACCGACAGCCGGCGCGCCACCGTCCGACAGCGCCGTCCCGGTCGGGAAGCTGGTGCCGGCTGACAGTGTAGGAGCCCTGGTCCGATCCGCCGTGCGCGGCCCCGGACCGGCGCGTCCCCTCCTCACTAGTGTTCGGGCAGCCCGGGCCGAGGCGGGCGCAACGGGAGGTGGCCGGGACCATGGGGAAGACGGTGCTGGTGACCGGCGCTTCGGCCGGTATCGGTCGGGCGTGCGCCGACCGGCTGGCCACTTCGGGCTGGACGGTGCTGGGAGCCAGCCGGCGGGGGACCGGTGCCACCGACGGGTCCTCGTGGGAGGGTCTGTCGATGGACGTCGACGACGACGAGGGCGTCCGGAGGACGGTGGCGACGGCGCGGGACCGGCTCGGAAGGATCGACGCCCTCGTCGCGGCCGCAGGGTGGGGACTGGCGGGGCCGGTCGAGGAGACCCCGATAGCCGAGGCCAAGGCACAGCTCGAGACGAACTTCTTCGGGGTGGTGCGGGTGGTGCAGGCTGCCCTGCCGGGCATGCGGGACCAGGGCAGCGGGCGCCTGGTTCTCATCGGCTCGATCGGCGGTCAGATCGGGATCCCCTTCCAGTCCTTCTACAGCGCCAGCAAGTTCGCCCTCGAGGGATTCGGCGAGGCGCTCGCCCACGAGGTGGCCCCGTTCGGGATCGGCGTCACCCTGGTCGACCCGGGGAACACCCGGACCGCCTTCACCAGCGCGCGGCGGACCGTTGGCGATGCCGGGTCGGGTCCCTACGCCGCCGCCATGGCCAAGGCGGTGTCGGTGATGGAGCGCGACGAACAGCACGGGTGCGACCCGGCCGTCGTGGCCGCCGCGGTGGCCCGGGTCCTGTCCTCCGGCCGCCCTCCGCGTCGGCGATCGGTGGGCCCGGCGGTGGAACGCCTCGGCACCGTGGCCAAACGGCTCATGCCCTACCGCCTCTTCGAGGCGGCCTCCCGCAGCAGCCTCGGCGTCGACCGGCCCGGTCGGTCAAAGGGCGCCATGAGCGGGCGCTGAGGCGGCGCCGATGACCTTGCCCTGGCCGGGGGTGGTCGGCGCCTGACCGTCGAGCTGGGCCTCGATGGCCGCCTGCACGACCTGCAGATCCGACGGGTCGAGGGCCAGCGGGCCGCCGGCCACCGGGACCTGCCAGACGTGCGTCATCACCGGCGTCGGGTAGTTGAACGTGCCCGACGGGCATGGCGAGAACCCGACGTACTCGTGGGTCGTCGAGGACATGCAGAGGTTGGTGTGGGCGTGCCACTGCACCAGACAGCCGTAGGGCATCGGACCCTTCTCTGCCGCGCTCGGCATCAGGTACATGGCGGCCACCAGCACCGGCCCGTAGGGGGTGAATGCGTAGACCAGCGACTGCACGTGGTTGGGGTCCATCACGTACTTCTGCGTCAGGTAGTCGATCTTCACGTAGTGGACCACCGGGTAGGCCGTGTCCGTGATGGGCACGTAGCCGGCGGCCACCGCCGCGCTCAGGTCCCGGTACTTGGCCACGGCCGCCGTCGTCTGCTGGACGTACTGCACGGCGCCGAGCACCTGGGTGGCGGTGGGCGGCGTGGTGCAGTCCGGCGTCTGCACCTTGTGGCCGACGTCGGTCTCGCTGGTCACCGTGGACAGCAGCTGGGTCTCGGCCTTGGGGAGGGGCGGCCCGGTGTAGTGCCAGTGCGGCGTCTCGACTCCCAGGCCGGCCATGCCGGCCATGCCGGCGCCCCCCATGCCCTTCGTGCGGGAGCCGCCGGGGTAGCCGCCGTTGGTCGTCTGCCCGGTCGACGAGCGGCCGCGTTGGACGGGGGCGGCCCCCATCCCAGCCATACCGGCCATGGCACCGCGGCTCGAGGACGACGCCACCTCGACGCCACCGTCGGGGGCCCTGGCCGCCTGGGAGGCGAGCCCGGCCACCGGGTAGGTGGCGCTCAACAGCAGGGCCGCCCCGGCCACCGAGGCCATGCCCCAGGTGGCGGCCCGGTTCCAGCGCAGCATGGCGACCAGCGGGGTGCCGTCGGTGGCCCGGGCGGGCACGGCGGCCGGCGCCAGGGCCACCGCCAGCAGGACCACCAGGGGACCGGTCTGAGGGTCGGTCCCCATGCCGGTCAACACGTTGCCCAGCCCCATCCCGCACACCCACATGGCCAGGGCAGCCAACGAGCCCAGCGCCAGGAACCCGCCGGGACGGCTCGACAGCAGCGGCCCGACGGCCACCACGACGGCCAGCATGGCCATCACCCATGCGATCGGGGCCCCGGCCGTGCCCACGTGGTGGGACAGCGAGAGCAGGAAGTGGGCATACCAGGCCGGTTGACCGGTGGCGGCGCCGGCGATCTGGTCGCCCACGGCGCCGGCAGCCCGGTTGGCCGGGAGCAACCAGAGGACGGCAGTCAGGGTCCAGAGGCCGCTCCAGGCGCCGAGGGCCGCCCGCGCACCGAACGGCCCCTGGGCGGCGGCGGACGACCCCACCCCGAGCCTGCGCTCACCGTCCCCGGGGTCACGGCGGGTCGACGGCCAGATCAGAAGACCGATCACCGCGTAGAGCAGCACCCCCCCGGGGGCGCCGGTGAGCGGCGACGCCCTGCCAGTGAACAGCATCCCGAAGCCCTCGCCCAACCACCACACCGCCACGCACCACGGCAACATGACGCTGAGCGCCAGTCGGGCGGACCGCCGGAAGAGGAGGCCGAGACCGACGCCCAGCTGCAGGGTGGCGATGAGCAGGTTCCACACGCCCGCGTCGGGCAGGACGAAGTGCCCGAGCGTGGTGATCGACCAGGCGATCGGGAGGGGCTGTCCCTGGGCGGAGGGGAGGATCATCCCGGTCACCAGCCCGCGCCCGAACATCGCCGGCTGGAACTGCAGCGCGGCGTCGAAGATCCACAGGCACCCGAGGACGATCCTGATCAGCTCAGGGGTGACCCGGAGCCGGGCGGCCAGGGTCGGCACCGACCAACCCTCCGGCGACTGACCGGGCCCCTTGCGGGCAGGCGGCCGGGCGTCGTCGACTGGACCCGCCGGCCACCACCGGGACGTCAGATCGCCACTCGGCCCCTGCTCGTCCGTCATGTCCCCTCCCCGCCCGATCGGGCCCCCCTGGCTGGCCGAATGTTACGCCCCACCGGGATTTGCAGCACGCCGCACCTGCTCACCCCCGCAACGCCGCCGTCCACGCCCTCCTCCCGGGACCCCCGGGACCCGGGAGCCGGGACCCGGGACCCGGGACCCGAGACCCCCTAGCGTCCCCGCCCGAGCCACCGTCGGCCCGGGCGGACCGGCGCACCGGTGGGGCGCTCCACGATGAGACCGAGGGAGGTCGTGACGAACTCGCCCAGGGCCGTCCGGAGGTGGGTGTCGCTGAACGGAGGCACGTCGACGTGGCGGTCCTCCGGCGCGTCCCCCGGCCGCAGGTCGACGACGATCCGGTGGCCGAGCCGCCGGAGCCGCCGCGCCAGCTCCTCGACGTCCCGACCTCGGAAGAGGACGGTCCCCCCGTCCTCGACCGTCCGGTCGTCCGAGGAGACGTTGAACTCGGTGGTGTGCACCGCGACACCTCCCGGTCGCACGAACCGCATCTGGCCGACCACGAAGTCGGAGCCGGCCCGCAGGCTTCCCAGGTGCTCGAGGGCGCAGGAGGACCAGGTGAAGTCGAACTCCCCGAGGTCCTCGACCAGGTCCTCGGGCAGGTGGTTCATGTCGAGGTGGCGGAAAGCGACCCGGCGTGCGAACTCGTCCGCCGGGCAGAGACCGTGCTCGTTCAGGCCGTCGACGCCACCGCTGTACTCCGCGCCCGAGGCGGTCCATCCGGCCGCACCGGCCCCCGCCGGGTCGAGGTCGGTCGCCACCACGTCGCAGCCCTGGGCGGCGAACAGCGCCACCAGCGGCTCACGCCCGACGCCGAACCCGAGGCCCCGCCGACCCGGGGCGAGCATCCCGCGCTCGGAGAGCGCCTGGGCGATGAACAGCCACTCCCACATCTTGCGGTGCACCAGCCGGGGCTTGGAGTCCCCGCCGTCGGGGTCCCACATCGGCCGGAGGCGGCGGGCCCAGACCTCGAGCTCGGGCGAGGTGAGGCTGGCGTAGGTGCACAGCTGGGAGGTGAGCACGGCGCGGATGCTCCCACATCGCCGTCGATGGCCGGCAGACACCCCGGTAGCCTGCCGGCCGATGGACGCCCGGACCTTCCTCGGCATCGAGCCGGTCGGCGACGACCTGCACTGGCGGCTCTCGGTGGAGCGTCGGCTCTCGACCCCGGGGCGCTTCCTCTTCGGCGGCTGTGGCCTGGGCGCCGCCCTGGTGGCGCAGGAGGCGGCGTCCGGTCGCCCCACCGTGTGGGCCACCGCCCAGTACCTCTCCTACGCCCCGACCGGGAGCGTGGTCGACTACGAGGTCGTCCTGGCGGCGGAGGGCGGTCACGTCACCCAGGGGAGGGCCGTGGCGCGCTCGGCGGCCGACGGCACCGAGATCCTCACGGTCAACGCCGCGCTGGGCCGCGGCGAGCTCGAGCTCGGCGGCGTCTGGGTCTCCCCCCCCGAGGTCGCGCCGCCCGAGGCGTGCCCGCCCCGCCGGCTCCCCTCCTTCTTCGCCGGGAGCATCCTCGACCAGGTCGACGTCCGGGTCGCCAGGGGCCGGCCGTTCGAGGACCTCCCCCGCGATCCCGACGGCCCCGACTCGGCGCTGTGGGCCCGCGTGCCGGGCCATCTCGACTCGTCGGCCGCCATGCTGGCCATCTTCGGCGACTACGTCTCGGGCGCCGTCTCCCAGCCCCTCGGCAAGCGCGCCATGGGTCGCAGCCTCGACAACACCCTGCGGATGGTGCAGCTCGAGCCGACGGAGTGGGTGCTCTGCGACATCAAGATCCACGCCCTGGCCGGCGGGTACGCGCAGGGGCTGGCGTTCCTCTGGTCCGAGCGGGGCACCCTCCTGGCCACTGCCAGCCAGTCGATGGGCATCAAGCTCTGGCCGGACGACCTGGCCTTCGAGTGAGGGACCTGCCCCCGGCCCCGGCCCCGCCCCTGGCCACCCTCGGGCCGGGGACCGGCATCAGCCCTCCAAGAGCGCTTCGGCGTCGGCACCGTGGCACGGCAGCGTGGCCGCGACCACGGTCCCCTCTCCGGGCGCGGACCGCACGTCGAGGCTCCCCCCGAGGACCCGGGCGCGCTCGGCCATGCCCAAGAGGCCGAAGTGGGTGCCGTTGCCGGCCGCGGCGGGCCGGGCGGGGTCGAAGCCCCGGCCGTCGTCGGCCACGCTGACACGCACGCTACGTGACTCGAGGTCCACGCCTACCGTGACCGCGCGGGCTCGGGCGTGGCGGACGGCGGTGCGGACGGCCTCCTGCACGATGCGGAAGGCCCCCAGCTCGACGTCGGGCGCGAGGCGGTCCCCGCTCCCGTTCACCTCCAGAACGGCCACCAGCCCCGACTCCTCCTCGACGTCCGCCATGAAGCTCGACAGCGCCGGCACCAGGCCGAGCCGGTCGAGCGCGGGGGGCCGCAGGTCCCGTGCGAGGTTCCGGAGGCGGCCGGCGGCGTCGACCGCCTGGGACCTGGCCTGGCGCAGGCCGTCGGCCACAGCGGGCGGGACCCCGTCCGCCTCCCCGAGGGCCTCGAGCCGCCTCGCCAGGTGCACGAACAACTGGAGCGGCTCGTCGTGGAGCTCACGGGCGAGGCGGCGACGCTGCTCCTCCTCGGTCGCCACGACGAGCGCGGCGGTGCGGACGGCACGCCGACCCTCCGCCCGCTCCTCGGTCACGTCCTCGAGGACCACCTGGGTCGACGCCGTACCCCCGCCCGGGAGGACCGCGAGCCGGACGCGGTAGTCGCGCCCGTCGGGGAGCCGGAGCACCCGGCCCGTCCACCGGTCCGGCCAGCCGGGTGAACCGGCGACCCCGAGCAGGTCGTCCACGCCGGCCCCGAGGACCGTCCCCCCCAGGGCGGCCAGGGCGGCGGGATTGGCGTTCCGGGCGATCCCGGCGCGGTCGACGACCAGGATCGGAGCACGGTTGGTCTCGAACAGCTGGCGGTACCCCGCCTCGACCTCCAGACGCTCCGCCGTCGCCCGCTCCTCCCGGGCATGGGCCAGCCGTTCCGCCTCGATGCGCTCGCCGAAGAAGAAGGCGACTGCGGCGACCAGACCGAGGTCGATGAGGTCGGCGCCGATGTGCCCCCGGTCACCCGGCAACAGGAGGTCGGGGAGCCACAGCACCATGGCCCAGATCCCGGTCGCCGCCGAACCGGCGAGTCCGTAGCGCAGTGCGGCGTACCCGACGGGGATGATCAGGAGGGCGACGGGGATGCCGCCGGGGAAGGCTCCCTTGTCTCCTCCCGTCTCGATGTCCACGAGGAGGTGGAGCCCGGCCAGCACCACCACCATGCCCTGGACCACCCAGAAGTTGACGTCCCCGAGGGGCGGGCGCAGCGCCCGGCGGAGGATCCGCCCTGCCTCGCCGTCGCCCGACGTCATCGTCGCCCGGCGTCGTCCTCGTCGGTGGGGACCAGCCCGTGCCGTAGGGCATAGGCGACGGCTTGGGTCCGCGACGTCGCGCCGATCTTCATCAGGATGCTCGACACGTAGCCCTCGACCGTCCGAACGCCGAGGGACAGCCGGGCGGCGATCTCCTTGTTCGAGCCACCGATGGTGAGCAGCCCGAGCACGTCGCGCTCCCGGGGCGTCAGGCCGTCGGCGGCCGCCGAGCCCGCGGGGCCCGGGCGGATCCCCGTCTCCGGTCGGCGGCGCCCGAGACGCGCCGAGACGGCGCCGTCGACCACGAAGGCGCCTTCGGCGACCACCCGGATGGCGTCGACGAGCTCGCGGGCCGACGCCGTCTTGAGCAGGTAGCCGCCGACGCCGGCGTCGAGGGCGGCCGTGACGTACGCGTAGTCGTCGTAGGCGGTGAGCATCAGGACCCGCACGGGCAGCCGGCGCTCCGCCACCTCGCGGGCGACGTCCACCCCGCTGATCCCCGGCAGACCGACGTCGACCAGTGCCACGTCCGGCACGAGCCGTTCCAACAGCTCGAGGCCCTCCTCGCCGGTCCCGGCGGCGCCGACCACCTCGAGGTCGGGCTCCGCCTCGAGAAGCTGGACGCTCCCCTCACGGAGCAGGACGTGGTCGTCCACGATGACGATGCGGATGGGGGCCGTCCCCCACTCCTGCGACACCGTGGAACCACGGGGGTGGCCGTGGGATCCGGGGCCGCCCTCCCCCAGGGTCCCCGGTACCGGGGCCGGTCGCCCCGGTTCACCATGGAGGAGTGGTGCAGGTGCTCGCGTTGCTGGTGGCGGTAGGGGTGGTCTGCTCACTGGCCACTGTCCTCGGCTACGGCGCCCTGCTCGTGCTGGGCGCGCTGCGCACGCTTTCGGGCCGTGCCGGCGTCCGGTCGCTCGACGACGAGCTCGACCGGGTCCTCGCGGAGATCCTCGGCGAGGACCGCGACCCTGCCCCTCACCCGCCGTCGAGCAGGTAGGGAGCCGCCCATCGATCGCGTACGGACCGAGCCGCAGGCGCCGGGGCCTCTCACGAGGTCAAACGGTGATCTCACTACATAAAGTGTAGTTCGTGACTTGACGTCAAGTCCACTGCCGCCTTAGGGTGGCTGCCGAGAGACATCGGCAACCACTGCGAGGAGGCGGTATGCGAGTCGACGTACACGAACCGGTGACCGACCTCGTCGACCCGATCCCGGCGGCGGTTCGCCTGCGCCCGGTCGACCGCACGGGTTTGACGGACCGCTTCGGGCCCTCCGACCCGGAGCCGGGGCTGGAGGTCACCCGCGACCCGCGGGTCGCCCGGCTGTTGCGGGACCGGAAGTTCCAGTTCCTCCTCATCCTCCCGAACCAGATCGTCTTCTGGACCGTCATCTTCGTGGGGATCGCCGGCACCGCGATCCCCGGGCTCAATTTCGGTGCCGCCATCACCTGGTACGTCTGGTTCTGCCTCGTCTTCGTCATGATGGTGGTGGTCGGACGGGCCTGGTGCGCCATGTGCCCGTTCGGCGGGTTCGCCGAGTGGATCCAACGCCGGACGTTCTGGCGTCGCACGCAGAAGGCCCTCGGGCTGGGGCGCAAGTTCCCCGAGCCCCTCGCCCGTCTGGGGTTCCTGATCCCGGTGGCGAGCTTCCTGCTCCTCACGTGGATCGAGGAGTTCTTCAACATCGCAGGACCGGGAAACCCCGCGGACACCTCGTGGATGGTCGTGGGGATCGTCTCCTCGGCGCTCCTCTTCTTCCTCGTCTTCGAGCGCCGGACGTTCTGCCGCTACGTCTGCCCCCTCACCACCCTGATCGGCACCGTGGGCTCGATGGGCTCGGTGGCCGGTTTCCGGACCAAGGACCGCGACGTCTGCCTCACCTGCCAGTCGAAGGCCTGCATGCGGGGTGGCGAGGACGGGTACGGGTGCCCCTGGTACACGTGGCCGGGCAGCGCCGACTCGAACCTCTCGTGCGGGCTGTGCACCGAGTGCTTCAAGGCGTGCCCCGAGGGCAACGTCGGCCTCTTCCTGCAGCGGCCGCTCACCTCGGTGATCGCCCCCCGCCGGCGCCGGGCCGACGTGGCCTGGGGGGTGGCCCTGCTCTGGGGACTGGTCGTCTACCAGCAGGCGAACGCCACCAACGTCTTCGCCTCGTTCGACAACTGGCTCAACACCCGGCTCCACTTCCCCCACTACCCCGACCCGGTCGACTACCTCGGCTTCATCGCCCTGGTGGCGCTGGCGCTGGCCGGAGTGGCGTGGCTGGTCGCCCGGGGCCTCGGGCGCCGCGACCTCCCCGAGGAGCGCTCCGGCACCTTCATCGACCGGACCTCGAAGTTCCGCCGGTTCTTCGTGCCGATGGCCTACGGCCTGATCCCCGTGGTCGGCGCCGACTACTTCGCCCGGCAGCTGCCCAAGTTCTTCAAGCACGCCACCAGGGTCGTCCCGGCCGTGCAGCACATCGCCGGCTTCGCAGGCCCACGCTCCACCCTGTACACCTTCCACATCCTCTCCACCGGGGGGATCGTCGCCGTGCAGGTGGCGGTGGTGGCGGCCGGCACGGCGGCGGCCCTGTGGGCGACGTCGCGGATCGCCGGCCGCGAGATGGTGGCGGTGGGGAGGAACGCCCTCGGCGTCCGCCTGGCGACGTCCGGGGTGGTCCTCCTCTGCGGGGTCCTGGCCGCCTTCCTTTACGTGATCATGCACGCGGCGAGCTGATGAGCACCTGCTGCACCGAGAGGAGAAGCCCATGGCCACCATGCTGATCGGCGACCTTTCGAGCCCGACGGAGCACCCCCGCGCCCACGTGCTCACCGACCGTTGCGCCGGTTGCCAGGAGTGCGTCGTCCGGTGCCCGACCGGTGCCCTGACGATGGACCACCAACGATGGGTGGCCGTCGCCGACGACGAGCGGTGCGTCGGGTGCCGGCAGTGCGTCCGCACGTGCCCGTTCAGCGCCATCACGGTCAGCGGACCGCTGGTGGTCGCCCCCCGCCGCCTCACCGTCGAGCACCATCCCGATCCGTTGGACCTCGACGTCTCCGAGGTGCGGCGGGGCCTGCGATCCTGGGACGAGGCCCTGGCCGAG
>DAHUYA010000066.1 GCA_027315445.1 Acidimicrobiaceae bacterium
CGCCGGGGCCGCAGCAGATGACGACCGGCCGCCGGTCGACCAGGGCCCGCAGGGCCCGGCCGGCCGGCTCGGGGTCTCCCCCGGGTCCGGGGGCCTCCCCGTCGGTGCCGTCAGCGGGCAGGTCGCCGCTCGCCGGTGCCGTCACCGGGAGGTCACCGTCCCACCGCCTCGGGCGCCAGGCCCGCCACCGACTGGGCGAGGGCCGCCGACAGGGTCTCGAGCTCGACCGGCCCGATCGCTGGGGCGGCCAGCCTGGGCGCCCGCAGCTGGGGGAGGGGCAGTTCGTGGCCCAGCCGCTCGAGCTGCTCGGACTGCAGGGCCAGCCGCCGGGCCTGAAAGGTGCGGGCCGCGTCGACCGCCTCGAGGGTGTCGGGGGCGATGGTCACCCCCGCCGCCGCCGCCGCATCGGCCGCCGGAGTCGACAGGGCGGCCAGCGGCTCGTCGCAACCGTTGACGATGACCGGCCCGAGCTGGACGCCCGCCCGGTCCTCGAGCTGGTAGGCGGCGTCGATCGCCTCGCTCACCGGCATCTCCTCGGGCAGGGTCACCAGCACCACCCGACAGCGGCCGGGGTCGTGGAGCATCTCGACCACGTCGGCCGCCTGGGTGCGCACCGGGCCGCCCCGGGCGGCGTCGAGCAGCCCGCTGGCCGAGGTCAGGAAGGTCACCGCGTGCCCCGTGGCCGGGGCGTCCACCAGCACCAGGTCGGCCGTCCCCTCGCGCTCGAGCTGCTTGATCTTGCCCAGCACCAGCACGTCCCGGATCCCGGGGATGGCGGTGGCCACCACGTCGATCACCCCCGAGGAGACGAGCCGGCGCGACACCCGGTGCAGGCCGTGGTCGGCCAGGTACTCGAGGAGTGCGTCGTCGGGGGTGATCCGCCTCCCCCGCACCGAGCCGCGGTCCTCTTCTTGGCCCGCCGCGCCGGTGGCACCGTGGGTGCCCTCCGGGACGGGCGGCCAGAGATCGGTCTCCTCGTAGTCCAGGGGCTCGGGGCGGCCGAAGGCACTCGCCAGCCCGGCTCTGCCCTCGAGGTCGACCACAAGGACGTTCATCCCGGCGCCGGCTGCCATCCGGGCCAGGGTGGCGGTCATCGTGGTCTTGCCCACCCCGCCCTTGCCCGCCACCACCAGCACCCGGCTGACTCCACAGAAGGTGGCGACGTCCATCCGGCGGCAGCGTAGCGCCGCCCTCCGGCGCTCATGCCGATCCGGCGACGAAATGGCAGGTCATCGCCCTTGTGGCTCGGCGAGGCCCACAGGTACCCTGGCCCAGCGTTGGGGGAGGGGGATCAAGAGGGTGGGGATGCTGCAGCTAGACGAGGCGTGGCAGGCAAGAGCCGCGTGCAGGGGGCCGCAGGCGTCGGCGTTCTTCCCGCCGTCGCACGCGGAGCGCAAGGATGAGAAGGCCGCACGTGAGGCCCGGGCCAAGGCAATCTGCGCCGAGTGCCGGGTGCGTCAGGACTGCCTCGACTACGCCATGCGGATCAAGGAGCCGCACGGCATATGGGGCGGCCTGAACGAGACGGAGCGCAAGCAGCTCTTCGAGCGCCGGGCGATCTGAGCCTGGTCCCGGCGGGATCCGCCGGGACCGCGGCGCCGCACGATCCGAGGCCGGCCGCCGGTCGGTCGCGGCCCGATGCTCTTCAGTAGGCCTCGTCGGTGGCCCGGCCACCCCACCCGAGCATCGGGGGGACGGTGGTCAGCACCAGCACGAACAGCAGGAAGGTCACCACGTGCACCGAGGTGCACCAGATGCAGATGTTGCCGATGATGAGGAGCTCCGCCGCCACCAGGTAGAGGGCGAAGACGATCCCCACCACGGCCAGCGCCAGGCGCAGCCCGTGGACCCGCCAGTCCTCGGACCGCCAGGCGGCCGGCAGGTTGAGGGCCGACATCACCAGGTAGTAGGCGAGGCCGAGCACGGCCACGGGGATGCCCAGGAAATACGACTGGGCGCTGGTGGTGACCTTCGCGCAGTTGATGATCGACGAGTGGCCGGGGCATGTCAGGGCTTGGGTCCCGACGAAGTGGGCCACAGTCAGGTAGATGGAGACCCCGAGGCCCATCAGGGAGAGCACCAGGGCGAGGGCCATCCGCCAGCCGGCGGGCGCCGTCAGCACCTCGTAGTCGTCACGGGTCAGCACGGCCGGCGCTCCTCCGACGGTCCCGCCAGGTCACTCCGGCAGGATCACCCCTTGCTCATGGCCTTGGCGGCGGTCTGCACGCCCTTGCTGGTGCAGACCGATGCGGGCTGCTGGCCGTCGGCGCTGCAGATGGCGGCCGAGATGTAGTTCGCCGCGGCCACGATCGCCTCGGTGACGGGGTCCTTGGCGTTGTTCAGGTTCTGGGCGATCTGGCTGTGCGACAGGCCCTGCAGCAGCGAAGGGGAGAAGCTGGCCCCGGGGACGAGCACCTTGTTGCCGATGTCGACGAACGGGAACGAGTACTGCCCGGGGGTCGACGAGGCAACGTACTTGCCGGTGTCGTAGGTCTTGAGGATCGACGCCTCCTGGGCGTTCGGGTTCTGCAGGGTGGTGTAGCCCGTCCCGGCCGAATTCAGCTGGTTGCTCTCGGTCTCGACCGTCCGCAGTTCGACGTAGGAGCTCCGGTAGGTGGCCCGCACGAAGGTGAAGGTGGGGGTGCTCGGGTAGACGTCGGTGGCGCTCGACTGCATCAGCCCCAGCCCCGTGAGCTTCCCGAACCGGGACAGGGCGGCCACCAGCGGCCACCGCTCGGCGGCGCAGTACGGGCAGAACTCGGCCCCGAAGTAGAACACCCCGGGCTTGTTCGTGTTGGTGAACACCAGAGGCTTCTGGTTCTTCAACACCTCCGGCGGGGAGACCGCGGTGGCGCTCGAGGTGACGCCGACGGTGTCGAAGACGGAGGCGGGGATGTTCGTCGCCGGCTGGGCGACGGACGCCGGGGCCGGCTCGAAGGAGGTCGGCCCGCCCGGGCTCGAGTTGCCGCCGGTCACCTTCACGATCACCAGGACCGCCACGCTCACCAGCACCAGGCCGACGATGCCCCAGGTCAGCATGGCGGTCGGCCGCCGACCCGGCGCCGCCGGCCGGCGTGGGCCCCGACCGGGAGCCTGCCGCGAGCCGCGGGCCGCGGCACCTGCCTGGGTGTTCCGGCCGGCACCCCCCCTTCCCGGGGGGCGGCGCCCGCTCGGGCCCTCCTTCGCCGCCCGCCCACCGCCTCCCGCAGGGCGGCCCTTGGCGCCGTTGCCGGCGCCTCCCTTGCGGGCCCCGGTCTGGCCGGTGCCCCGGGCGGCCTCCTTCCCGGTCACCGGCCGACTCTGCTGCCGGCTCCGTTCCTTGTCCGCTGCCGTCCGGCCCGGACGCTGCGCGTTGTCGTCTGCCATGGGTTTCTCGTCCTCGGGTCGTCGCGGGGCGCCACCAGGTGACCTGCCCGCCGCGGCCGAACGGCGGCCGGAACGGCAGCCGTGGCGCTAAAGCGTAGACCACGGCCCTGACGTCCGGGCGCCGGTGACCGGGCGCCAGGGCACCCGTGCCAATGTCCAGACGCCGTGGGGCCGCCGGTGTGACGCCGCCGGTAGCGTGCAGACGCGATGACAGCGGACCCGATGCCCCGGCCACCGGCGGCCTCGGTGGTCCCCCGGCCGGCGGCCACGGTCATGCTGGTCCGGGACGGAAAGGGGGGTGGCGCGCCTCTCGAGGTCCTGATGGTCCGCCGGAACCTGGCGGCGGACTTCGTGGGGGGTGCCTTCGTCTTCCCCGGCGGGGGGGTCGACCCGGCCGACGCGAGCCCCGAGGCGGCCGAGCGCTGCACCGGTCGCGACGACCGGGATGCCTCGGTGGTCCTCGGCCTCGAATCGGGCGGTCTCGCCTACTGGGTGGCGGCGCTGCGCGAGTGCTTCGAGGAGGCCGGCCTCCTCCTGGCCTACGACCGGGGCGGGACGTTGCTCTCCCTCGTGGAGCCGGACGCCGAGGACCGCTTCGGGGCCCTTCGGGGCGACCTCAACGCAGGCCGGTGCAGCCTGGCCGACATCTGCCGGGACGAGCACCTGTTGCTGGCGACGGACCGCCTCCACTACTTCGCGCACTGGATCACCCCCGAGGGTGCCCCGCGGCGCTACGACACCCGGTTCTTCGTTGCGGCCGCGCCACCCGACCAGACGCCGGCCCACGACGCCGGCGAGACGGTGGCCGACGTCTGGCTGCAGCCGGCCGAGGCGCTGCGGAGGCACCGAAAGGGCGACATCGAGCTCATCTTCCCGACCATCCGGATGCTGCAGGCCATCGGGCGGTTCGCCACCAGCGACGAGCTGCTGGCCGCGGCTGCCGCCCTCGACACCGTGCCCGCCGTCTTGCCCCGGGTGGTGGCCGACGGGAGGGGCTTGCGCATCCTGCTCCCGGGTGACCCCGGTTACGAGGAGGCGGGGACCGCCTCGATCCCGAGGAACGCCGAGGGGTTCAACCAGGCCGTGCGGTCCGTGTCCCAGGCCGCCAACGAGGAACCGCCGGCCGGGGACGGCCGCAGGTGAGCGACCCCCCAGCCGGCGCACCCGGCGGGTCCGGCCGACCCCAGGGGGCCCGACCCCAGGGGGCCCGACCCCAGGGGGCCCGACCCCAGGGGGGCCCCGCACCACTCGCCGACCTCGGGACCGGCCCCGTGCCGGAACCCGGGCGGGCCGATCGGCTCGGCCCCAACCTCGTGCGGCTGACGGCCCCCAACCCCGGGATGATGACCGGGCCGGGCACCAACTCCTACCTGGTCGGCGGGCGGGAGCTGGCCGTGGTCGACCCGGGCCCGGCCGACCCCGGCCACCTCGAGGCGCTGCTGGCTCACGCGGAGAACGCCGGCGCGCCGATCCGGTGGATCCTGGTCACCCACACCCACCTCGACCACGCGCCGGGGGCGGCGGATCTGGCGGCCCGTACCGGGGCCGAGGTCCTCGGCTTCGCCGAGCGCGAGGGCTTCCACCCGACCCGGTGCATGGGCGACGGCGACCGGTTGGTGGCGCCGGGGATCGCCCTCCGGGCGGTGCACACCCCCGGCCACGCCTCGGACCACCTCTGCTGGCTGGTCGAAGAGGGCTCGGTGCTCCTGTCGGGGGACCACCTGATGCACGGGTCGACGGTGGTCATTCGGCCACCCGACGGTGACATGGCCACCTACCTGGGCAGCCTCGAGCGGCTCCTCGGCCTCGATCCGCCCCTGGTCGCGGTGGCACCGGGCCACGGCCGGGTCATCGGCGACCCTGCGGCGGCGGTCGCCGGCGTGGTGGCGCACCGGCTGGCCCGGGAACGGCTGGTGGCCCACACCCTGGCAGCCGGTGGGCCCCGGACCCTCGACGAGCTGCTGCCGGTGGTCTATGCCGACGTCGGCGCCGACCGGAGCCCGGTGGCCCGGCTCTCCCTCTGGGCGCACCTGCGCAAGCTGGTGGCTGAGGGCAGGGCGGCGGCCGACCGGCCGGACGAGGACGACGAGGCAGTGGCGGCCACCGTCCGGTGGGGCCCGGCGAACCCGGGACCCGCCGCCTGAGAGGGGGATCAGGCCTCGGCGGCCAGGGCTTCCTCCACCCGCCCGAGCAGGCGGGCGGTGCACCCGGCGTTGCGGACCACCGGCGCCACCTCCTCGGCCACCGCCCGGGCCAGTTCGGTGAAGATCCGGCTCAGCTCGCCCTCGCCCTCGGCCACCGGCCGACCGGCGTCGCCCGCCGCCGCCAGGTCGGGGTGGAGGGGGATCGAGCCGACCAGCGGCACTCCGAGCTCGTCTGCCAGCCGCCGACCGCCCCCCGTCCCGAAGAGGGCGTACGTGGACCCGTGCTCGCAGGTGAAGTCGCTCATGTTCTCGATCACCCCGGCCACCCGGAGGTAGCCCCGCCGTGCCATGTCGGCCGCCCGGGCGGCCACCTTCTGGGCGGCCACCGGTGGGGTGGTGACGACCAGCAGCTCGGTACGCGGGAGCATCCGGGCCAGCCCCATCTGGACGTCCCCCGTGCCGGGGGGGAGATCGATCAGCAGGTAGTCGAGGGCACCCCAGTGGGCGTCCTGAAGGAACTGCTGCACGGCCCGGTTGAGGACCAGTCCGCGCCACATGATCGCCCGGTCCTCGTCGGCCAGGAAGCCCATCGACAGCACTTCGAGCGACCCGTCGCCGACCGGCCGCGCCAGGGGGACCATCCTTCCCTCACGGGCCTCGACGCCGCCCTCCATGCCGAGGAGGCGGGGGACCGAGAACCCCCAGATGTCGGCGTCGAGCACCCCGACCCGCAGGCCCCGCCGGGCGAGGGCCACCGCCAGGTTGACGGTGATGGAGGACTTGCCGACGCCGCCCTTGCCCGAGGCCACGGCCAGCACGCGGGCGTCGGCCGGCACGGCCGTCTTCGGCGCCTCCTCCCGGGCCTTCCATCGGGCCCGGGCCATCACGGCCGACCGCTGCTCGGCGTCCATCTCGCCCATGGGCACCTCGACCGAGGAGACACCGGGCAGCGAGGCGACCCGGTTGCGGACGTCGTGGTCGAGCTGGCTCCGCAGGGGGCAGCCGGCGACGGTGAGCGCCACCGGCACTGTCACCGCCCCGTCGTCGCCCACCGTGACGTCGCCGACCATCCCGAGCGACACCACGTTGTCGCCGAGCTCGGGGTCGACGACGGCGCGCAGCGCCTCCACGACCTCCTCGGGGGTCGGCGGGACGGGCCGTCGCTCGTCGGCCGGCCCCCGGCGGCCCCCCGCGTTCGACGCGCCGGTGGGCATGCGGTGCAGCCTACCTGGGAGGACGGCGGATCCCGGCGTTCGGGGCCTGCGGTCCGGGGGAACCGCGCCCGTGTGTGCCTGCGGGCCCGGTGCGCAGGTAGCATGAGCGCCGAGGCCGATCGGGCTCCGCAGCGTCGCCGCTCGGGGCAGCCCGGCGGCGGGACGACAGCAGACGCAGAGCGACCGGGACCTCGAGGGCTCCGCCCACCGGCCCGGCAAGGGGAGGCACCGTGACCACGATGACGACAGCGGTCAGCATCGGCAAGAAGCCAGACCCGGTCACCCTCACCAGTGGCGCCTCGGCCAAGGTGGCGGATCTGCTCGCCCAGGAGGAGGGTGCCGAGACGCTGGCCCTCCGGGTGGCGGTGAAGCCCGGCGGCTGCTCGGGCTACAGCTACGAGATGTTCTTCGACTCCGAGGTGGCCGAGGACGACATCATCCGCGAGTTCGGCACCGTCCGGGTGGTGGTCGACCCGGCCAGCGCCGAGCTGCTGAGCGGTGCCACCCTCGACTACTCCGACGGGCTGCAAGGGGCGGGGTTCCACATCACCAACCCCAACGCCACCCGGACCTGCGGCTGCGGGTCCTCCTTCAGCTGATCCACCCGCTCTCGGCCCCCGGCCCGCGGGACCGGCCGTGATGGGGCACCGGGACCCTCGGCGGTGATCGTCTTCGAGCTCGACGGCCGGCCGGTCGAGGTCGACGACGACGGGGTCTCCCTGCTGGACGCGCTCCGAGAGGAGTTGGGAGTCCACGCCGTGAAGGACGGGTGCAGCCCGCAGGGCCAGTGCGGCTGCTGCACCGTGATCGTGGACGGGGCAGCGCGGGTCTCCTGCGTGACCCCGGTCCGGCGGGTGGCCGGTCGGTCGGTGGTGACCACCGAGGGGCTCGACCCGGCGCTCCGGGACCGTTGGACCGACGCCTTCGTGGCCGCCGGAGCCAGCCAGTGCGGGTTCTGCACGCCCGGGATCCTGCTGCGCCTGGCCTCGTTGGGGGAGCGCCGTCCCGGTGCCACCGACGACGAGGTCCGGACCGCCCTGCTGGCCCACCTCTGCCGGTGCACCGGCTGGCAGACGGTGGTCGAGGCGGCCCGGTCGGCGCTGGCCACCCCGGCGGCGGGCGAACCACCGGCGCCGTCGGCCACCCGCGACCCGCTGCTCGCCTCGTGGCGGGCCCAGGTCGAGGGCCCGGCCTTCCAGGCGGTCGGTCCGGAGGTGGTGCGGGGCGGCGGCGGCTTCGCCGACGACACCGCCCCGGTCGGGTCACTGGTGGCGATGCCGCGGGCGGCGACCGGCCCGGGCGGCGACCGGCGTGACGACCTCGATGACCTGGTGGTGGCCGCGACCCTCCCTGCGGCGCGCGCCGCCTCGGGCCGGGTGCAGGGGCGGAACTCCACCGCACCGCTGCGCCACCCCCTCGAGCTGCCCGGGGGCGAGTGGGCGCTCACCCTTCGGACCACGTGGGTCGAGCCGGCCTACCTCGAGCCGGACGCCTCGTGGTGCCTGCCAGGCGGCCGGCCGGCCCCGCCGCTGGCCAACGGCGGCGCCTTCGGCGGCAAGCGGCGCTCGCCCGTCCCCGCCACAGCCCGGGCGCTGGCCGACCGGCACGGCCGCCCGGTCCGGGTCCTGTGGTCGCGCGAGGACGTCACCCGCCGGGGCCCGAAGCGCCCGCCGATCGCCGCCGGCCTCCGAGCGGACGGGACGGGGGTGCTGCGGGTGGCCCGGACGCCGGGCTCGGGGTCGCTCGACGGCCTGGCCGAGCGGGTGGCCGGGGCGGCACCGGGGGTGTCGGTCGAGGAGGTGACGGTCCCCGGGCCGCCGGTGGCGCTCGACCTGCGGGGAGCGGGCTGGGCCGAGGCGGCGGTCCTGCAGGCTGCGCTCGGGGCGTTGGCCGGAGGCCAGCGGGGACCGGGCACGCCGGTGGAGATCGAGGGGCGCCAGGGCGGGCGCGCTCGTGCCGCGGTCGGGGCCGACGGATCGGTGACCGTCGAGGTCTGGGCCGGGTCGGTGCTCGACGCGGTGACCCTCCGCTCCTATTGCATCGGGGCGGCCCACCAGGCGCTCGGGTGGGTCTGGCAGGAGGGTGTGGCGGTCGACGACGCCGGGGTGGTGCAGGACCTCACCATCCGCTCCTTCGGCGTCCTGTCGGCCCGCGACACCCCGAGGATGGAGGTGACCGTGCACCACCAGGACACCTGGCCGGTCAACGGCTCGGACGCGGTCTTCGCGGCCGTGGCCGCCGCGGCCTGGCTGGCCGATGACCTCGCCCCCGAGTGGCCGACCCGCCGCCGGGGCCGGGGTGCGCCGTGAGCCGACCGGTCGGCCCCTACGCGCCGGTCCGCCGGGCCGGCGACTGGGTGGTCACCTCCGGACAGGTCGGGGCCCGGCCCGGCCCCGACGGCACCCCGGCGCTGGTGGAGGGGGGCACGCTGGCGGAGCTCCGACAGGCGCTGGCCAACCTGGCCGAGGTGCTCGCCACCGAGGGGGCCGGCCTCCCCGACGTGGTGAAGACCACCCTCTTCCTGGTCGACATGGCCGAGTTCGGGGCGGTCAACCAGGTGTGGACCGAGGTCTTCGGCGACCACCGACCGACCCGCTCGGCGGTGGCGGTGGCGGCCCTGCCGCTGGGCGCCCGGGTCGAGGTGGAGGCCTGGGCCCACCGGCCGCCCGGCTGAGCGCCGGTCAGCCCCCGGCGGCGGCCGATCCCTCGCGGACCGGCGTCGCCCCGATCCCGTCCGGCGCGTCCGGCGTCGCCCCGGGGGATGCCGAGGATGGTGGCGCGGTGGGGGCCGTCGCCACCGACGGTGCCGAGCTGGCGGGGGTCACCGGCACGGTCGGGACCCACCCTGCCTGACCGAAGCGGTAACCGACGGAGCGGACCGTCTGGATCAGGTGGGCGTGCTCCTCGCCGAGCTTGGCCCGCAGGCGCCGCACGTGGACGTCGACCGTGCGGGCCCCGCCGTAGTACTCGTAGCCCCAGACCCGGCTGAGCAGGGTCTCGCGGGTGAAGACCTTGCCGGGGTGCTCGCTCAGGAACCGCAGCAGCTCGTACTCCATGTAGGTGAGGTCGAGCACCCGGCCGGCCACCGCCGCCTGGTAGGTCTCGAGGTTGAGGACCAGTGGCCCGTGCTCGATCAGGTCCGGTCGGAGGCTGCGGCCCGCCCGCCACAGCAGGTGGCCGAGGCGGGCCAGGACCTCCCGCTCGCCCGCCGGGGCGACGCAGAAGTCGTCGAAGAGGTCGTCGCGCAGCGCGAGGTCGGCCAGCTGGTCGGTCGCCACGACCAGCAGGAGCGGGCTCACGGGGACCTCCCGCCGACGGAGGAGCCGGCACAGCGCCATCGCACCCGTCAGGTCGTCGAGGGCGCTCACCACCGCGCCCCCCCAGCCGTCGCGGCCGGCACCGTGCTCGGACGCCTCGAGCTGCCCCGGCGTCCCGATGCAGCGGAAGTCGTGGCCACCCCGCCGGAGCGCGGCCTGCACCACCGGCGGCAGCGGGTCGGGGTAGCAGAGCAGCGGTTCCACGGCGGTCAGCCGGAGGTGGCGGTCGGCGGCGGTCCCGGGCTCACAGCGACGGCAGGTACCGGTCGAGCTCGAACTGCGAGACATCCGGCTTGTAGGCGTTCCACTCGGCGCGCTTGTTGCGGATGAACCACTCGAAGACGTGCTCGCCGAGGGTGTCGGCCAGCAGCTCGGACCGCTCCATCTCGTCCACCGCGTCGTTCAGGTTGCCCGGCAGGGGATCGATGCCCTTGGCCGCCAGCTCGCGGGGCGAGAGGCTGAACAGGTTGGCGTCCGCCTCGGGTGGCAGCTCGTAGCCCTCCTGTATGCCCTTGAGCCCTGCCGCCAGGATCACCGCGAACGCCAGGTAGGGGTTGCAGGCGCTGTCCGGCGCCCGGTACTCGACCCGGGTCGACTCGACCTTCCCCGGCTTCACCACCGGCACCCGGACCAGCGCCGAGCGGTTGTTGCGGGCCCAGCTGATGTGGACGGGCGCCTCGTACCCGCTGACCAGCCGCTTGTAGGAGTTGACCCACTGGTTGGTGACGGCGGTGATCTCGCGGGCGTGGCGGAGCAGCCCGGCGATGAACCGGTGGGCGACCGAGGACAGCCCGTAGGGGTCGCCGGCGTCGACGAAGGCGTTGCGCTCCCCCTCCCACAGGGACAGGTGGGTGTGCATGCCCGACCCCTGGACCCCGGCCAGGGGCTTGGGCATGAACGTGGCGTGGATCGACTGCTGGCGCGCGATCTCCTTCACCACCAGCCGGACCGTCATGACCGTGTCGGCCATGGTGAGGGCGTCGGTGTAGCGCAGGTCGATCTCGTGCTGGCCGGGCGCGTCCTCGTGCTGGGCGTGCTCCACCGGGATGCCCATCTCCTCGAGCACCAGCACCGTCCGTCGGCGCAGGTCGCTCGAGACGTCGGCGACCGCCAGGTCGAAGTAGGAGCCGCCGTCGAGGGGCTGCGGCAGGTGGGTCGGATCGGCGTCGCGGAAGTAGAAGTACTCCACCTCGGGTGCGGCGAAGAAGGTGTAGCCGGCGGCGCTGGCCCGCTCGAGCGTCCGGCGCAGGGTGTGGCGGGGACAGCCGCTGAAGGGCGTGCCGTCGAGGTTGACGATGTCGCAGAAGACCCGGGCGACCAGCTCGTCCCCGTGGCCGTGCCAGGGGAGCAGCTGGAAGGTGCGCAGATCGGGGCGCGCCAGCACGTCCGACTCCTGCACCCGGCTGAACCCGTCGATGGCCGACCCGTCGAAGGTCATGCCCTCGTCGGCGGCGTTCTCGAGCTCCGCCGGCGTGATGTGGAAGGCCTTCGGGGTGCCGAGCACGTCGGTGAACCAGAGCTGGACGAAGCGGATGCCCCGTTCCTCCACGCTCCGCAGGACGTAGTCGCGCTGGCTCTGCACCGGTCCAGTCTCCCAGAAGCCGACGCCGGGGCCGCCCCGGCGGGGATGGATCAGATGCCCTCGGCGGCCGAGCACACGGTGTTCACCAGGAGCCGGCTCACCACGTAGGGGTCCATGTTGGCGTTCGGACGACGGTCCTCGAGCCACCCCTTGCGCTCCTTGGCCACCACCCACGGGATGCGGATGGAGGCGCCCCGGTCCGAGGTCCCGTAGGAGAACTTCGAGTAGTGCTGGGTCTCGTGCGCCCCGGTCAGGCGCAGCTCGATCCCGACGCCGTAGTTGTCGACGTGCTCGTCGATGTTCTTCCCGAGCGCCTCGCAGCCGGCGATGATGGCGTCCCAGCCGCCCTCCTCCCGCATCTCCCTGGTGGAGAAGTTGGTGTGGCAGCCGGCGCCGTTCCAGTCACCCAGGATCGGCTTGGGCTCGAGGGTTGCCCAGACCCCGAAGTCCTCGGCGACCCGGAAGA
The DNA here is from genome assembly GCA_027315445.1 of Acidimicrobiaceae bacterium. Lineage (GTDB taxonomy): Bacteria > Actinomycetota > Acidimicrobiia > Acidimicrobiales > RAAP-2 > DAHUYA01. The sequence continues at coordinate 12,090 of DAHUYA010000066.1, forward strand.
GCAGCCACCGGGCCACCCACAGCTGGTCGCCGATCAGCGGCGGGGGCAGGATCCCGATCTGGAACTCCCACTGGGCCATCATGACCTCGGCGTTGGTGCCCTCGATGGCGATGCCGGCCTTGATGCAGGCGGCGGTGTGCCGCTCGACGATCTCGCGGCCGGGCATCTTGTCGCCGCCGACCCCGCAGTAGTACGGGCCCTGGGGCGCCGGGTAGCCGTTGAGCGGCCAGCCGAGCGGCCTCCCGTCCTGCAGGAACGTGTACTCCTGCTCCATCCCGAACCACGGCTCGTGGTGGGCGAACTTCTCGGCCACCTCCGCACAGGCCGCCCGCGTGTTGGTGGGGTGCGGGGTGAAGTCGGGCAGCAGGACTTCGCACATCACCAGCTTGTCGTCCGGGCCGCGCAGCGGGTCCGGGCAGACCCAGACCGGGTTGAGGACGCAGTCCGAGTTGTCGCCGGTCGCCTGGTTGGTGCTCGAGCCGTCGAACCCCCAGATGCCCGGCTGCTTGCCGTCAGGAACGACCTTCGTCTTGCTCCGGACCAGCGGCGACGGCTCGGTCCCGTCGATCCAGATGTACTCGGCCTGGTAGCTCAACGTGTCCTCCGGTGCTCCTGCGGTGCCGGTCGTCCGGGCCCCCGGGCCGACCGGGGTGCGCCGCCATTACAGCAGGCGGCGGTGGGGACCCACGACGTCCTGTGTGAACGCCGCGTGAACATGGTCCCTGGCAGGGCGTTTGGGCTTGTCCCGTCAACCGGGGTTCGTCAAGAGTGTCGGGGCGAGGCGGGCGGCGCCGATGCGGGAGCCGCCCCGGAAAAGGGAGGACTCCATGCTGCAGCGGACCCCGGCGGAGGTGCTCCGCCTGGTCGAGGACGAGTCGATCGAGATCGTCGATCTCCGCTTCTGCGACCTGCCGGGGATGCTCCAGCACTTCTCGGCGCCGGCCCACATGCTCGGGGAGGACTCCTTCACCGAGGGCTTCGGGTTCGACGGCTCGTCCATCCGGGGTTTCCAGCAGATCCACGAGTCCGACATGATCCTGCTGCCCGACCCGTCGACGGCCTACGTCGACCCGTTCCGCGAGCACCGGACCCTCAACCTCCACTGCTTCGTGCACGACCCGGTGACCGGGGAGCCGTACTCGCGGGACCCGCGCTTCGTGGCCCGCAAGGCCGAGCAGCACCTGGCGGCCTCGGGGGTGGCCGACACCGCCTACTTCGGGCCGGAGGCGGAGTTCTTCATCTTCGACAACGTCTCCTACGGGCAGGGCGTGAACTACGCCAACTACCGGGTCGACTCGATCGAGGGCCATTGGAACTCCGGACTCGACACCAAGCCCAACCAGGGGTACAAGCTGCGACCCAAGGAGGGCTACTTCCCGGTTCCCCCGAGCGACCACTTTCAGGACATCCGCTCCCAGATGATCCTGACGATGGAGGAGCTCGGGATCGAGATCGAGATCCAGCACCACGAGGTGGCCACCGGCGGCCAGGCGGAGATCGACATGAAGTTCGACACCCTGCTGCGCATGGCCGACAAGTTGATGGTCTACAAGTACGTGGTGAAGAGCGTCGCCTTCCAGTCGGGCCGGAGCGCCACCTTCATGCCCAAGCCGCTGTTCGAGGACAACGGCTCGGGCATGCACCCGCACCAGTCGTTGTGGCGCGCCGGCGAGCCGCTGTTCGCCGGCGACGGCTACGCCGGGTTCTCCGACATCGGGCGCTGGTACATCGGCGGCCTCCTGGCCCACGCCCCGGCCATCCTCGGCTTCGCCGCCCCCCCCACCAACTCGTACACGCGACTGGTGCCCGGGTACGAGGCGCCGGTGAACCTCGTGTACTCGCAGCGGAACCGGTCGGCCGCCTGCCGCATCCCGCTCTACTCCAAGAGCCCGAAGGCCAAGCGGGTCGAGTTCCGCTGCCCCGACGCCTCGTCCAACCCGTACCTGGCGTTCGCGGCCCAGCTGATGGCCGGCCTCGACGGGGTGCTCAACAAGATCGAGCCTCCCGAGCCGCTGCAGGTGGACCTGTTCGACCTGCCGGCCGAGGAACTGGCCTCGATCCCGCACACCCCCGGCTCGCTCGAGGAGGCCCTCGACGCGCTGGAGGCGGACCAGGACTTCCTGAAGGCCGGGGGTGTGTTCACCGACGACCTGATCGAGACGTGGCTGTCCTACAAGCGCATCGAGGAGGCCGACGCCATCCGTCTGCGGCCGCACCCCTGGGAGTTCGCGCTCTACTACGACATCTGAGGGGCCCGTCGGCGACGGGGGACGCGTCGACCGGTCAGCCGCCGAGGGCCGGCACCACCTCGTCGGCCACCGTCCGCAGGTACCGCCAGGCGACCTCGGGCGGCAGCCCCCCGATCAACGGGTGCAGCGGGATCGGTGTGCCGGCCCGCGCCAGGGAGACCGCCTCCTGCACCGTCACGATCCGGTGGCTCCGGTCCTCGGCGCGCAGCTGCTCGGCGGTCTCCGCGAACGAGAGGCTGGCCGTGTGGTCGTTGCCCTGGTTGATGCTGGCGTAGCTCTGCACGTCGTGCATGAGGTAGGGGCCGAGCTCCTCCCAGGCCCGGTCGAGGTCGTCACTGACGAACATGGTGGTCGTCATGTCGGCCGGCGGCACCATGCACCAGCCGGGCTCGTGGCCGTGGGCCCGCGCCTCCTCGGCGTAGGCCTCGCTCAGGCCCGGCCCGCCCCCCTGGGCGAAGAAGTCGAGCCCGTGGCGGCCGGCCCGCCGGGCGGCCGCCTCGCTGCCGCCACCCCATGCCACCGGGGGGCCGCCCGGGGTGTGCGGCGGCGGGGTGACGTGGATCCGCCGGCCCTCGTGCTCGAAGGGCTCACCGGTCTTGGCCCGCAGCAGCACCCCCAGCTTCTCCTCGGCGATCCGTCCCCGCCGGCGGAACTCGACGCCGTGCATCTCGTACTCCTGCGGCACGTAGCCGATGGCGGCCACGTAGTTGACCCGTCCCCGGCTGAGGACGTCGAGGACGACCATCTCCTCGGCCAGGCGGACCGGGCTGTAGAGGGGCAGGACCACCACGGCGACGGTGATCGGCAGGGTGGTGGTGCGGGCGGCCATGGCGCTGGCCAGGATCATCGGGGACGGCAGGTAGCCGTCGCTCATGGAATGGTGCTCGCAGACGATGGCCGCCAGGGCGCCCCTCCCCTCGGCCCAGCTCGCCATCTCGAGCGCCGCCTGGTACAGCTCGCCGGCCGGCGCCCCGGCGGCCGGGGCCCGCATGTCGAATCGCATGGTGAACACGGCGCACGAGGGTACGGACAGGCGGCGTTCCGGGCAAGAGGGAATCCGGCCGGGCCCGGCCAGGCCGGACCTCCCTTCGGTAACCTCGGTCGCCGACGGCCGCCCCGACCCGGTCGGCGGGTGGCGGAAGGGAGAGAGATGGACCTTGGTCTGGCCGGTGCCTCCGCTGTCGTGCAGGGTGGCACCCAGGGAATGGGCCGGGCGGCCGCCGAGTGCTTCGCCGCCGACGGCGCCCGGGTGGCGGTGCTGGCCCGCACCCGGGCCGATCTCGACGCGACGGCCGCCCGGCTCCTCGAGCTCGGCGCGCCGGAGGCCTTCGGTCTGCAGGCGGACATCACCCACCTCGACGAGGTGGAGGCGGCGTTCCGCCAGGTGGCGCAACGCTGGGGCCAGCTCAACATCCTCGTCAACGCCACCGGTCCGGCCGGCCTGGGCAACTTCGAGCAGCTGACCGACGCGGGCTGGCAGGAGACGATCGACCTCGGGGCGATGGGCATGATCCGCTGCGTCCGGGCGGCGCTCCCCCTCCTGCGGGCCGCCGAGTGGGCGCGCATCGTGAACGTCGCCGCCCACTCCACCAAGCGGCAGAGTGCCGGGCTGGTGGCCTACACCGCGGCCAAGGCGGTGGTGACCAGCGTCACCAAGAACCTGTCGCTGTCCCTGGCCAAGGACGAGATCCTCGTCAACACCGTTTCCCCCGGCAGCTTCGCCACCGAGGCGCTGCGCGGATGGGCCCGCTCGGTCGGGATCGACCCCGACGACCTCTACGCGATCATGGAGGGGATCGAGCAGCACTTCGGGCACCCGGCCCACCTGCCGCGCGCCGGGGACCCGGCGGAGATCGGTCCGGTGATCGCCTTCGTGGCCTCGCGGCGGAACAGCTACATGACCGGGGCCAACGTCAACGTCGACGGGGGCTCGGACTTCACGTGAGGTCGGGGCGGCGGTGACCGGCGCGACCACGGACCCGCAGGCCCGAGAGCGGCGGTCCGAGATGCCCCCGGCGCCGGAGCAGGCGCTCCCGTCGGGGAGCGCCTGGCATCCGCCCAGTTAGGCTCGCCCAGCATGGTCCGACTGCGGATCGCCGCCGCACAGCTCGACCCGGTGGTGGGCGACATCGACGGCAACGTCGCCAGGGTGCTGCAGACACTGGCCGGTGCCGAGACGGCCGGGGCGGACCTCTGCGTCTTCCCCGAGATGGTGGTCACCGGGTACCCACCCGAGGACCTGCTGCTGAAGCCCAGCTTCGTCTCGGACAACGTGGCCGCCCTCGAGAAGATCGCCGCGGCCACCGGCGACTGCGTGGCGGTGGTCGGCTTCGTGGACCCCACGGGAGCCGAGTGGAGCGATCCCAGGGGGCATCTGGCCAATGCCGCCGCCGTCTGTGCCGGCGGCAGGGTGCAGGGGATCTACCACAAGCGGCTGCTGCCCAACTACGGGGTCTTCGACGAGCAGCGGTGGTTCCGGCCGGGCACCGAGCCGATGGTCCTCTACCGGGTGGCCGGGGCGGCGGTGGGGGTGACCGTCTGCGAGGACCTCTGGTTCCCCGACGGCCCGGTTCCGGCGCTCGGTCGGGCGGGCGCGGACGTGATCGTCAACATCAACGCCTCCCCGTACTCCCGGGGCCGGCGTGAGGAGCGGCTGGCGTTGGTGGGGCGCCGGGCGGCCGACGCCGGGTGCCCGATCGTCTACGTCAACCAGGTGGGTGGACAGGACGAGCTGGTCTTCGACGGGGCGAGCCTGGTGGTGGGGGCCGACGGTGCCGTGCTGGCGACCGGCCGGCAGTTCGAGGAGGACCTGGTGCTGGCCGACCTCGATGTGGGTGTGACCCGGACCGCCAGCCTCCCGCCCCCGGCGTCCATTGCCGAGGTGGTAGTCCGGCCAGCCCGCCGCACCGCTCCTCCGCCTCTCCCGGCACGCGAGCCGGTGGTGCCGCTCGACCCGGTGGGCGAGGTGTACGCCGCCCTCGTCCTCGGCACCCGGGACTACCTGGCGAAGAACGGCTTCACCGACGCCGTGATCGGTCTCTCCGGCGGGATCGACTCCTCGCTGGTCGCCACGGTGGCGGCCGACGCCCTGGGCGGCTCGCACGTGCACGCGCTGGCCATGCCCTCGCGGTATTCGAGCGAGGGCTCGGTGGCCGATGCCCGGGCGCTGGCCGACCGCCTGGGGATCGGTCTCCACCTGGTGCCGATCGAGCCGGCCCACGCGGCGATGGCCGAGATGCTCTCCCCGGTGCTGGCCGGCGAGCCCCGAGGCCTGACCGACGAGAACCTTCAGTCGCGGGTGCGCGGCGTGCTGCTGATGGCCGTGTCCAACGCCAACGGTTGGATCGTGCTCACCACCGGCAACAAGAGTGAGCTGGCCACGGGTTACTCCACCCTCTACGGTGACTCGGCCGGCGGCTTCGCGGTGATCAAGGACGTGCCGAAGACCCTCGTGTACGAGCTCTGCCGCCACCGCAACGCTCTCGCCAGGGCGGCGGGGGAGGAGGGTCCGGTGCCCGAGACGGTGCTCGGCAAGCCGCCCTCGGCCGAGCTCCGCCCCGGCCAGCGCGACGACCAGTCGTTGCCCCCTTACGAGCTCCTCGACCCCGTGCTCGAGGCGTACGTCGAGCGCGACATGACGGCCCCCGACCTGGTGGCCGCCGGCTTCGACCCCGTGGTGGTCGACCGGGTGGTCCGGCTCGTGGACCTGGCCGAGTACAAGCGTCGGCAGTCCCCGCCCGGGGTCCGGGTGACGACCAAGGCGTTCGGCAAGGACCGTCGGATGCCGATCACCAACCACTACCGACCGGGCCCGGCTGGACTGGCGGGACCGGCCGGGACCGGCGGGACCGGACCGGCTGCCACCGGGCCGGGTGCCACCGGGCCGGGTGCCACCGGGCCGGCCGGCCCCGGCGGGCCGGGCACGCAGGAGCGCGGCGATGTCGGCTGACCGCCCCCTCACCCTCGACCAGGCGGCCGCCTTGGCCGGGCGCTACCGGTGGGTGGAGCAACGGCTGTTCGAGCTGACCGGGTCGTGGGCCCCGGCGGCGGCGGCGCCCGCCGCCGGGGTGCTGCTCGACGCACTCAGCCTCCAGCACGCCTGGCACGCCGAGCTGTGGGCGGAGCGCCTGCCGGTGCTCGACGGTGCCGATCACGATGCCCTCACCCGACCTTCGCCGCCGCTCGCCCGGTTCTTCGGGGCCTTGGCGGAAGGGGGGCAGGCCGACGGGGCGCCGACCGGGGCCGACGGGGCGCCGACCGGGGGCGACGGGGCGCCGACCGGGGGCGACAGCTCGGCAACCCAGGGCGACGGCTCGGCAACCCGGGGCGACGGGGAGCCCGTCGAGGACGGCAGGTGGGTGGCCAGGCTGACCGGGCTCTTCCGGGTGGTGCTGCCGAGGCTCGTGGTCGGCTACGGCCGGCACCTGTCGATGGCCCTCCCGGCCACCGACGGGCCGACCATCCGGGTCCTCCGCCTGACGCTGCGGGACGAGATCGAGGCGTGGCAGGCCGGAGAGGGGCTGCTCGAGAGGCTCGTGACCACCCCGGCCGGGGTGGCGGCGGCCGCCGAGGCGCAGCGCCTCCTCGAGAACATCCTGGTGAACGGGGGTGAGGGTCCCGGGCTGGTGCCCTGGCCGGGCTCGCCTGACGCCCGGGCGGGGGTCCCGGCGCCGGCCGCAGAGGTCTGATCGCCCAGCCCGATCTCTTGACGCGCCCTTTAGAATGTCGCCACACCGCTTGCGCGCCGACGCCAGGTAGGTGGGGAACTCAAAGCGCGTGCAGGGTGGCCTTGCGCGTGATCGTACACGGAAGGTCAGCAGGACTTGGCGAAGGAACGAATCGAGCGGGACGATGAGGACCTCGTCCGGCTCTACCTCACCGACATCGGGCAGTACCCGCTGCTCACCAAGGACGACGAGGTCCGCCTCGCCCAGGCCATCGAAGCCGGGCGGGATGCCGAGGCCGATCTCGCCAAGGTGCCCAAGGGCCTGAGCCCGGCCAAGCGGCGGGAGCTCCGCCGAGCCGTCCTCAACGGCGAGCAGGCCCAGCAGACCTTCGTCCAGTCCAACCTCCGGCTGGTGGTCTCCATCGCCAAGAAGTACCAGGCGTCCGGACTGCCCCTCCTCGACCTGATCCAGGAGGGGAACCTCGGCCTGATGCACGCCGTCGAGAAGTTCGACTGGCGCAAGGGGTTCAAGTTCTCGACCTACGCCACCTGGTGGATCCGCCAGGCGATCACCCGCGGCATCGCCAACACCGGCCGCACCATCCGCCTGCCCGTGCACGCCGGCGACACCCTCGCCCGGGTGCAGAAGGCCCAGGCCCGGCTCGAGCTCAAGCTCGGGCGACCGGCGACCCTGGCCGAGCTCGGGGTAGAGGTGGAGATGCCCGAGGACAAGCTGGTGGAGGCGCTCCGCTTCCGGGCCGAGCCGCTCTCCCTCTCCGAGCCGCTGCGCGAGGACGGCGACGCCGAGCTCGGCGACGTGGTGGAGGATCGCTCGGCCGAGTCGCCGTTCGAGGTGGCGGCGGTCTCGCTGCTCCCCGAGGAGATCGGCCGGCTCCTGTCACCCCTCGACGAGCGGGAGCGCGAGATCCTCCGGCTGCGCTTCGGCCTCGACCGGGGCGAGCCGCGTACCCTCGAGGAGGTGGGCGAGCACTTCAACCTGACCCGGGAGCGGATCCGCCAGATCGAGGCCCGGGCGATGTCGAAGCTGCGCCACCCCTCCTCGGACACCGGCGCCCGGGACCTGCTGACCGTCTGAACCGCGCCGGCCGACCGGCGCCGGGCCCGCCGGTCGCGGCCATGGCGCTGAGGGAGCCCTTCCGGCCAGGCGCTGCCCCGGATAGCATCGGCGGCATGAAGAAGATCCTGCTGCTCGCCGTCCTCCTCACCCTCGGCTTCGTCGCCGCCAAACGCCTGCGCAGCACCTGACCGAGCGCCAGCGCCGCGCCTGACCGAGCGCCGGCGCCGGGCGACCGGCGATCAGGCTGGCGTCCGAGCCGGGTCCCGACGGGGACGTGACCCGCCCAATCCACCGCCGGCCGGTGGCGCGGCCAACCTTGCTCGGCGACCACGCCACAGGAGCACCATCGCCCCGACCACCAGCCCCAGGCTGGTCAGCACCGGTGTGCGCACCGTCACCCGGTCGCGCAGCCGGACCGGCTTGGTGAACTGGCGAACCTCCCAGCCGCGTTCGCGGGCCACCTTGGCCAGCGGACGGTCCGGGTTCACCGCGACCGGATGGCCGACCGCCTCGAGCATCGGCAGGTCGGTGGCAGAGTCCGAGTAGGCGCTCGACCCGGCCAGGTCGAGCCCGTGGCGGGCGGCCAGCTCCGCCATGCCCTCCGCCTTGGCCGGCCCGTAGGCGTAGAAGGCCATCCGCCCGGTGTAGCAGCCCTGCTCGTCCACCTCGCCCTGCGAGCAGACGGCGCCGTCGGCCCCGAGGAGGTCGGCCAGGGGAAGGACGATCTCCTCGGGCGAGGCGGACACCAGGTACACCCGGTCGCCCGCCCGCCAGTGGGCCTCCATCAGCTCGAGCGCCTCCTTGTAGATCAGCGGCTCGATCGTCTCGAGGAGGGTCTCGCGGACGATCTCTCGCACGCGGTCGCGCTCCCAGCCCTTGGTGAGGGCGAGCATCGACTCGCGGATCCTGGCCAGCCGCTCCTCGTCGGCTCCGAACTGGAGGAAGAGCAGCTGCGAGATGGCCGCCCGGAGCAGGACACGCCGGTTGATCAGGCCGCCGCGGCGGAACGGGCGACCGAAGGCGGCGATCGAGGCCTTGGCGATGACGGTCTTGTCGAGGTCGAAGAAGGCCGCCTTCACGCAGACAATGCTACGGCCGCCGGATCGCCCTTCCGGGCATCCCGCCGGCTCAGGTGCCGATGAACAGGGCCTGCGCCGCGTCCTCGGCGTCGGCGGTGACGAGCACGAGCACCTCGTCTCCCGAGAGCAGGATGGTGTCACCCCGGGGGACGACGAGGCGGTCGCCTCGCACGACGGCCACCACGACGGCGTCGCGAGGGAAGGCGAGGTCGGCGATGGCGGTGTCGTTGGCGGGGGAGTCGTCGGCCAGAGTGATCTCGACCAGGTGTGCCGCGCCGCCCT